>CACFTE010000005.1 GCA_902569105.1 uncultured Pelagibacteraceae bacterium
TTTTTATTTACATAAGAGAATGCAATGCTTTTATTAACATAATGGGCAAAACCGCCTGATGTAACATATCCTATACTTTTATCTTTTTTCATAACGGCCTCATTGTTAGTTACATCGATATCATTTGTTTGAACAATTAAAGGGACAAGTTGATTTGAGCTATTATCTTTTTTAGCATTTTCTTTTCCAATAAACTCTTTATCCCAATTTATAAATATATTTAAACCAGTCTCTTTTGCAGTAAAATCAGGTCTATAGTCTAATGTCCAGGCACCCCAATTTTTTTCTAATCTCATTGACATTAGCGCTCTTCCACCAAATGGTTTAATATTAAATTCTTTTCCAGCTTCCATAATTTCTTCATAAAGTTTTAGTTGAAAATGAGGAGCTACATAAATTTCATAACCTAATTCTCCAGTAAAAGAAATTCTATTTACAATAGCAGGAACTCCACCCACAAACATATGTCTAGAGTCCCTAAATTTTAATTTTGTATTTGAAACATCATCTCTTGTTATTTTTTGAAGTAACTCTCTAGATCTTGGTCCAGCAATCGATAAGCCATGAAATTCATCTGATCTATTATTATATGACACATTAAATTTATTAATATGACTTTCAAACCATCGTCTATGCATTTCTTGTGCAGCACCTGAACCAAAAACCATAAAATCATTTTCATCAAAACATGCTACTGTTAAATCGCCATACAATTTTCCTCTATAAGAAAGCATTGGTGACAAAGAAATTCTTCCTGGTTTAGGCAACCTTCCAGCTAAAATATGATCTAAAAATTTTCTTGCATCGGGTCCTTTGAATTCGTGTTTAGAAAAATTTGCAACCTCTATCACTCCTACATTTTCTCTAACATTAATTACCTCTTTAGAAACATAGTTGTGCGATCTTGATCTTTTGATAGTTGGTTCTTCAAATGCATCTTCTTTATTTTTAGCAAACCACAGTACATTTTCTAAACCAAAACTATCTCCCATAACTGCACCTTGTTGTACAAATCTATCATAAAGGGCTGTAGTTTTTTGTTTTCTTCCTTTTGGTAAAGTCTCGTTAGGAAAAGTCATAATAAATCTTCTTTCATAGTTTTCAGAAGATTTAATTGTTCCATATTGAGGAGATGCATAATTTCCAAATCTTGCAACGTCCATTGCCCAAACATCTATTGAAGGTTCGCCGTCTATAATCCATTCTGCAATACATTTTCCAACTCCACCACCTTGGCAAAAACCTGCCATTACACCTACTGCCACCCAATAATTTTTTAAACCTGGTACTGGTCCAATTAAAGGGCTTCCGTCTGGACCAAAAGTAAATGGTCCATTTACAATATTTTTAATTCCAGCTTTTTCAAGTGCTGGCATTCTTTCAAATCCGATTGCTAATCTATCTTGAATATTATCAAGCTTAGGTTCTAATAATTCGTGACCAAAGTTCATTGGGGTTCCTTCTACTTTCCAAGGTGTAGATTTTGGCTCATATGTCCCAAGCAACATTCCTTTACCTTCTTGCCTAAAATAGATATTTCCCTCAAAATCTGTTCCTATCGGTAATCTTTGATCTCCCATTGCTTCTATTTCTGGGATTGCCTCTGTAATTAGATAGTGATGTTCCATTGGTTGAACCGGTAGATTTAAACCAGCTAGTTGACCAACCTCTCTAGCCCATAAACCTCCAGCGTTAATCACTATTTCTGCGTTAATATTTCCTTTTTCAGTAACAACATCCCATGATCCATCTTTTCTTTGTTTAGTATCCTTAACAACTGTATGAGTATAATATTTTCCACCATAAACTTTAGCTGCTTTTGCAAATGCATAAGTAACTCCAGATGGGTCAACCTCACCATCTATTGGATCCCAAAGTGCTAAAAGATATCGCGACGGATCAATTAATGGGTTCTTCTTTTTAACTTCCTCAAGAGAAATAAACTCTTGATCAAGACCCATATATCGAGCTTTTGATCTCTCTCTTTTTAGATAATCAGCCCAAGTTTCATTTGATGCTAAGTAAAAACCACCACTTGCTTTAAAACCCACAGAATGGCCAGACTCTTTTTCAATCTCTTTATATAGACCTATGGTATAAGCCATCATTCTAGAAATATTTGGGTCATTTGAAATTACATGTACATTTCCAGCAGCATGCCAAGAAGATCCTGAAGTAAGTTCATTCCTTTCTAAAAGAATACAATCTTTTAATCCAAATTTTGAAAGGTGGTAAAGTATTGAACAACCAACTACACCACCTCCAATAATTACTACCTTAGCATTTTTTTCCATTAGTATTTATTTCTCATGCTTGTGTTTATCTCTTTTAAGGATTTATCTGTCCCATGTAAAAAATGTTTACTCATATTTGGGTAATATTTATATGATATTGGTTTTCTACCTAAAGCAACTGCCATTTCTCTAACATGATGAGGCTCTGCTCCACAGCAAATACCGATCAAGTTTATTTTTTGTTTTTGACAATCCTTTGCAAACTCAGCCATTTCAAATCTGTTACAATACAAATTGTCTAACGCAACAGGAAATGCATTTCCACCAGGTATACAATCACAACCATGGTCAGTTTGATTCAAAAAACCTGGCTCCTCTTCAGTTGTTCTATACGGAACTGGTAAGGCAGCAACATGACAGGAAACTTTTTCTCTTATTTCTGGCAAAAGTTTCATTGTCATCTTTGGTCCTCTATAGCAATTTAACCCTACTACATCAGCTCCAAGATCCTCCATTATTTTGCAAGCATCACCTGGGGTATGTCCTTCTCTTGTCTTATCACCTTTTTTTATAGAAAAATTTGTTACCGCAATTAAACCTTCATCCTTTATAGCTTTAAGTGCAATTTTCATCTCCTCAGTCCAATTTATTGTTTCTGCAACTATAAAATCTACACCTGCCTCTTTTGCCCAAGCAACTTGTTCCTCATACATTTTTTGACACTGGGAATGACTTTTTTTATCATTGGGATCATAAATATTTGTATTAGCTACATCGCCACAAACCAACAAGTTAAGATCTTTAAATTCGTCTCTTGCATCTTTTGCTATTTGAAGAGCATTTTTTTGTAAAGGTTCCAATAAATCCTCTTTACCAATTATACGTAACTTTTCTCTATGCCCATAATATGTAAACGCTTGGACAATATCGCTCCCAGCTCTTATAAATTCTCTATGCAGTTGAGAAACAACTTCTGGATGTTCTAATACCACTTCTGGAACGAATGCACCTGCTGATAAATAACCTCTTCTTTCCATTGCAAATAAATATCCTTCTGCAAAAAGAACAGGTCCTTCATTTAATCTTGTTATTAAATCTTTTGTCATTAATCCTCCTTTAAATTTTTGATTTTTTTAAAAAAAAAGATTATCGACTCTGGAAATAATTTGAATGTAATCTGTAGTGGTGTCTGTTTAAATATAAGTCCTCAAAAGCAAAATATCCAAGAACACAAAATTTTTTTATGAAATTGTAAACTTCTTTAGACATTGATTTAAAGATTACATCTGAAAAGTATGATTAGCAAAACATTTTGTCTACAACTAAAAGTTGTAACAAGTTTGCATTTTTCTCCTAGATATGTTCTCATAACTTTAATTAATTTATTAAAGGGAGAATATGAAAATAAAAAACATAATTATTTCTGCTTTAGTTTTGCTAGGTTTCACTTCATTTTCTGGAATTGCAAACGCTAAATGTGGAAAGCTAGTTATTGCTGAGCAAAACTGGGCGTCAGCTGAATTAATGGCTAACGTAGATAAAATTATCTTAGAGGAAGGTTACGGTTGTGACGTGGAACTTGTTCCAGGTGCTACAATGCCAACTTTTACCTCTATGAATGATAAAGGATCACCTGACATGAATCCTGAACAATGGGCTAATGCAGTTTATACACCATTAAAAAAAGCAGTAAGTGAAAAAAGATTAATTATTGCTAATGGTGCGCCAATTACTGGTCTTGGTGAAGGTTGGTGGTTAAATCCAGCAGCTTTAAAAAAACACCCAGAACTAAAAGGTATGACAGCTGTTCAAATTTTAGAACGTCCTGATTTATTTCCTGATAAAGAGGATCCTTCAAAAGGTGCTTTCATGGGATGTCCTGCTGGTTGGGGTTGTCAGTTAGCAAACGCAAATCTTTTTAGAGCATTTGATATGGAAAAAAAAGGTTGGAAGCTAATTGACCCAGGTTCAGCTGCAGGTTTAGATGGCTCTATTGCAAAAGCTTCAGACTCTGGTGAACCTTGGTTTGGATATTACTGGAACCCTACATCAATGGTTGGAAAATATAATTTACAACCAGTTGATTTTGGAGTGCCATTTGCTGGAAGAGATAACTGGGATAATTGTATAACACTTGCAGAGCAAGATTGTGCAAATCCAAAACCAACGGCTTGGACAAAATCAGAAGTTAACTCAATAGTAACAGCTAATTTTGCGAAGACTGGTGGAAAAGAAGCTTTAAGTTATGTTGAAAAAAGAGTATTTCCTGGTGAAGTAATGAATGGAATGCTTGTTTACATGGCTGACAACCAAGCAAAAGGATCTGATGCAGCAGTTGAATTTTTAATTAAGCATGAAGATGTTTGGACTAAATGGGTATCTTCGTCAGCTGCAAAAAAAATCAAAAAAAGTTTATAATAACTTAAATTTAACGAGCCTATTTAAAAAATAGGCTCGTTTATAGAAAAAATAATTATGGAATTTTTAACTGAATTTCCTGAGCTAGGTAGACGATCACAAATGGAGCTAAGAAAAGGTATAGACTTAGCTTTTAGAAATTTTTCAAGAGAGTACGGAGATGGAATTGAAGCTTTTTTTGATCCATTATTATTTTTTTTAGTTTCATTAGAAAAACTATTATTATCAACACCATGGGTTATAATCATTGGTGTAATTTGTGGTTTAGCTTGGTTAGGTTCAAGAAGTTGGAAACTTGTTGTTGGAAGTGCAATTGCTTTTTTATTAATTGGTTATTTTGGCATGTGGGAAGATTGCATGGCAACAGTTGCTATTATTACTGTATGCACAATTATATGTATTGTTGTTGGAATACCAATAGGAATTGTTATGTCAAGATCTGCAAGAGCAGAAAGGACTATACTGCCTGTATTAGATATGATGCAAACAATTCCAAGTTTCGTATATTTAATTCCTATACTAATGTTGTTAGGAATAGGTAAAGTACCAGGCTTGATAGCTGTTTGTGTCTATGCTGTTCCTCCAATAATTAGATTGACTAATTTGGGGATTAGAGAAGTAGATAAAGAGACTTTAGAGGCTAGTGAGGCATTTGGCGCAACCACTGTTCAGAAGCTAAAATCGGTTCAAATACCTCTAGCATTACCAACTGTCTTTGCCGGAGTTAACCAAACAATTATGATGGCACTTGCCATGGTCGTCATTGCATCAATGATTGGAGTAAAAGGGCTTGGGGTGCCAATTTTAAGAGCGGTATCAAATCAATACCTGGCTCTTGGTTTATTTAATGGCTTAGCAATAGTTGCTCTAGCAATAGTATTCGACAGGGTCACCCAAGAGTATGGAAGAAGAATTCAGAAGCATAGAGGCCAGAGAAAGTAAAATTTTCTAGACAGTTATTGTAAAATAAATAAATATCTCGAATGAATTTTTCAATTGAGATTAGTCCATCTACTGACCTTGAAACATTACCGGCTTTAAAAGATGTTTATATTACCCTTTTGCCTGGTGGTAATTTTAAGGATACAGCAGATCAGGCTGAAAAATTGGTTAAAAAAGGATTTAATCCAATACCTCACATTCCTGCTAGATCAATTGAGAGCGAAACACAACTAAAAGAATACCTTTCTAGATGTAAAGACGGAGGAACAAAACAAGTCTTAGTAATTGGTGGTAGTAGAGAACCTATTGGACAGTTTGATAGTTCCTTTCAGCTTCTAGAAACTGGTTATTTTGAGGATATGAAGATTGGAATTGCTGGACACCCTGAAGGGAGTCCTGATATATCTGACTCAAATTTAGAAAAAGCTATGAACGATAAAAAGCCTTATGCTGACTATATAGTTACTCAATGGTTACTAGATCCTCAGCCAATCATAGATTTCATTTCTAAACAATCAGTACCAGTTCATGTTGGAATTACTGGACCTTTAAAAATTACAAGCTTAATAAAGTTTGCGAATATTGTTGGGGCAAAAAATTCCTTAAACTTTCTTAAATCTAATTTTAGTAAGGCGTTAGATTTAATGAAACCTAAAGACCCTAATGATTTAATTGGGAAGGTTAAATCGCATACTGATAACTTCCACATTTATACATTCGGCGGCTTGAAGGAAACTAACAAGTGGTTGATGGAGAATAAATATGTCTAAAGAGTTTGATTATAGTAAAATGAGACATGTAACGTCAGTAAATCAAACTGACAGAAAGGTTCCGTATAATTTAAGACAAAGCGGACCTACAAAAGTAGAAATGCTAATTTCAACAAGGGTAAGAAAATCACCTTATTGGCATTTATCAATGAAAGCAGGTTGTTGGAGAGCAACTGTATACAATCGTATATATCACCCAAGAGGATATGTAAAACCTGAAGATGGTGGAGCAATGGTTGAGTACGATGCAATTGTAAATCATGTAACCATGTGGAATGTTGCAGTTGAAAGACAAATACAAGTTAAAGGTCCAGATGCAGAAAAATTTGTGGATTATGTAATTACTAGAGATGCAACAAAAATTTCACCAATGAGAGCAAGATATGTAATTCTATGTAATCAATACGGTGGAGTATTAAATGATCCTATACTTTTAAGAATTTCTAAAGATGAGTTTTGGTTTTCATTATCAGATAGTGATATCGGAATGTATTTACAAGGAGTAAATGCTGATGGAAGATTTAATTGTGAAATACATGAAATAGATGTATCTCCAGTTCAAATACAAGGACCAAAATCAAAAGCATTAATGCAAGATCTTTGTGGTGACCAAGTTGATTTTGATAATATACCATTCTATGGTTTAGCATCTGCAAAAATTGGAGGGAGAAGTTGCATAATATCTCAATCAGGTTTTTCAGGAGAAGCTGGTTATGAAATATATCTAAGGGAATCTACTCTTTATGCAGAGGATATGTGGAATGCAGTGCTTGATGCAGGGAAAAAACATCAACTAATGGTTATTGCACCAGCACATCACAGAAGAATTCAAGCAGGAATTCTTTCTTGGGGTCAAGACATGGATCATCAACACAATCCTTACCAGTGTAATTTGGGTTATCAAGTTTCATTATCAGGAAAAGGTGAGTGGAATAAAAAAGGTGATTATGTTGGTAAAAAAGTCTTAGAAGCGATGGGAGCTGAAATTAAAGCTGGAAAAAAACCTTATGCACTTCAATTAGTTGGTATGGAGTTAGGCGGAAAACCTATTGATGATTATGCGCCAGATTTTTGGTTAATTTCCAACGATGATGGTGGAGAACCTGTGGGTTTTATAACATCGCCATGGTGGCATCCTGAGAAAAAAACTAACATTGCAATGGGTTACGTGCCTTTTGATGGCACATTAAATGCAAATGGTTTTCCAAAAGGTAAAGTTGGTACTAAATATAAAGTTCATTTACCTGAAAAATATTCAGATAATCCAGGACAACCAGTACATGCAGTTGTTGTTGATATTCCTTTTAAAGAATCTTTCAATGCAAACACAAGAGAAGTTGTAAAAGGTTAATGCTTAATTTAGGGGAAGTGCAACTTCCCCTAAAATTAATTAATCATTCGACATTCCTTATATAATTCTGTAATAGATAATTTTGCAATGAGCAGCGCATTAATAGTTATATGTATATTTATAATTATTGCTTTAATTATATTTCCACTAATAGTGTCGTATATTGCAGAAAAGGATGAGAGCGAAAAATGATTTTTTCACAATTTGTTAATATCTATTTGAATATTTTAAAAATAAACAAAAATTATTTTAATAATAAAAATAATTTCGGTGAAGCAGCTATTTATTTTGCAATTTCAATTGTAATTATAAATGCATTAATAAGTATAATTCCTAACTCTGCTTTTTTAGAATTTATGAGTTCTTACTTTAGCCTAGGAAAAATAGCAGGACCATCTTTAAAAGCTGCTGTTATAACATCAATTATAGGATGGTTTATAAAGTCCTGCTACATTCATTTTGCTGGAGTTGTTTTATTTCCAAATAAAAATACGAATTGTAATTTTAGAAAAACTTTAATTCTTACAGGCCTTACCCAATCTCCATTAATATTCAATGTTTTAGTATTAAATCAAGTTATGCTTCCTTTAGTCTTTGTAACTTATATTTGGTATAATATTTGTTTAATTGTTGGAATAAATGTAGTTTATAATTATAAAAGTATAGTTAAATCTTCTTTAATTGTTCTCGCACCTTTTTTATTTTTCTTATTGTATATTCTTTCAAATTTTGCGGGGAGTTCAGTTACACTTACCTAAATAGGGAATATAGTTTTTGATATTTTACAAGAACTACAAAGTTTATATCCTGTGAGAATTAAATTTTGTGAAACACTTTGATCTTCTTTTTTACATTCCTCACAAATATTATCTAAATTTTCACTGTCATTAATTTTGTTTTCATCAGTCATTATCAGTTAAACCAGCTCCTGCTGATTTCTCTTTTAATTCATCGGTTTCCTCTACAAAAGTTTCATTTGCAAATTTAGTCATTTCTTTCCACTCTTCTTCACTAAATGAATTGCTATTTTCTATAAAATTAATTAAGACAGTGTTAGAATTTTCCCATATCTCGCTTTTGGAATAGTTTCCAAAAATACTTTGATTAAAATTCAACATAAATTCTTTTTCATCCATTTTAATTAGAATTTTTTTACCTAAAACCTCAGATGCTCTACTTACAAAAGATAAAAATAAAATTGGATAAGCAATTTTATTAAATTCTAATGATTTGAGTTTTTCTAAAGATTTAACTTGATCTAAAAAACTTATTCCTGAACTAATTGGACAATGGAACTTATTTTCAGAAATATTATTTTTAGATATAAGTTTAATTTGTTGAAATTTATTTTGGTCATATATTTTTAGATATTGATTAAGATTTTTAAGACCTGGCAAACCAAATAATTCTAACTGCTTTACACTTTTGCCTATTTCTTCAGAAATGCCCCAACTGAAACCTTTTGCTCTTAAAGCACGTTTTGAAATAGTATCAATTTCACTTAAAGATCTCATTTAATTTAAAGTTTCATAAACCCATTTATCATCAAAGTTTTTTAATTGATTAGGAAGAGGAGCTCCCTGAAACATACAAATCCTTAACCATTTGTCTGATCTTGGATCAAATTTAATCGCTCCAAAAAATGATAATTTTAATCTTAGCATATCAATTGGCATTAATTGTTTTCCAATAGTGTTATCTAATATTTCAGAATAGGGAAATTTTTCAATTATAAACGCCCTTCTTACTACATGTCTCAGATCATTATTTTCTAATAAAAATTCTGCAATAGATAAACTGTTTTTTGTAACTATTACTCTTTCGTATAATTTTTTTATATCTCTTGCAATTGCGAGAGGTTGTTCTAATTCAGATCCATTAACCTCAAATCTGCTACCTAGCCGAGGTTCCTCTTTATTTTTCGAAATAAACCAAAAATTATGATTGTTTTCTTTTTTTTCAAAATCTAAATTTAGAATATCAGAATAATTTTTTTCAAGAATGTCTCTTAATTCTGATGTTTTCCTTTCTGTAGGTATTGTGAAATATTTATCTTCATCCGAACTCATTTTATGTTTAAATTCATTAACTATTTCATCAAATGGCTCCATAAAAATTGAAACTAAATATTCTAAACATTCCTCGCAAACTTGGTTTTCAGCCCATTTATAAATTTCGTTAAATAAGAATTTTTGACCAATATTAATTTTTTCTAAATATTTTATTGTTTTTTTTAAATCGTCGAGCAGTTTTTTAATTTTATTTTTTTGGAATTCGCTATCAGTATTCCAATTTTCAACATTCTTAATTGATTTTTTGAGACAAGTAAAAAAAATGTTAAATTTATATTTATTTATACTTTCAACTTCTCTGATTTTTTTTAAAATTGTCTCTCTAGCAAGAACCCAATTATTAAGCAATGTAGGATGATTTACTATAAAAGGTGCCATACCTAGCCCAGTTGAATTACCAATTCCAAGTCCTTTTGCAATTTTAATATCAAGTTCCACAAATTTCTTTGGATTTTTATTCTTCGCTATATGATTAATTTGATCAAACGTAAATTGTCTTACTAAATAAACTAACATCATTTCTAATCTAAATGGCCCTTTGATTTCTGATCGATTTTTAACTCTAAATCTATCAGCTAAACCAAATTTACCAGATCCATATACCGCAGTTGTTCTGTATAAATATCCAACTTTTGATAAGATGTTTTTGTCTGGTTGTCTGCCATTAGATAAATTTTCTACTACATTATTAAATAATCTTACTGATCTGTTTGCTCTTGAAAGAGTTAGCTCTTTATAACTTAATCTACCAACTTCTTGCTTCGGAACATTTTTATTAAGCCTTTCAATATCTTGCTTGTTTGGAATACCATCGTATAATGCAAATGCAGCATCCCACTTTGTTGCGATAACTCTATCTGATCTTTCATCTTCGCTAAGTTCGTTTGCAAAACAGACCAAAGAATAAGTTCTGTTGTTTTTAGAAAAAGAATATACTGCTTTACCATAACCTTCTTTATTTAATTCAAATAAATCTCTTGAATAATTCCAGTCTTTAAATTCATCTAGAAATGATCTTAAAAATGATAATTTAGACTGATGAAAGCAACCAAGTCTTGAAAGCTTCATTATTTCTTTTGGTGATCTTAATTGAACTTCCATTAATTCATTCTTTTATAAAAATTAAACCAATTGTTTCCAAGGATTCCGTTTATTTCACTTTTGCTAAATCCGACTTTGAATAAACCATTTTCTAAATTAAAAAATCCTCTTGAATCAATAAACCATTCAGGTTGTTGTGGAAATCCTGAATTTTTTTTTGTACCTTCGCCAAAATTTTTCGCTTTAGCCCAAGTACCATTTCTCATCCATTCAACAACAGAATCTGGTTGATTCAAACAAAGATCTGATCCAATTCCTATTTTTTCTACACCTATTAGTTCTGAAGTTTTAGCTACCATTTCACAAAAACTTTCTAACGAGCATTTTGTTCCATCTTTAAGATGATGGGGGTACAGAGATAGACCTAGCATTCCATCATTTTTAGATAAAATTTTAAGCAATTCATCTGATTTATTTCTTTTAGTCGCGTGCCAAAAAGTTGGGTTTGCATGTGTGATTGCAATCGGTTTTTGACTTATGTTTATTGCATCTATTGTACTTTTTTCTGCAGAGTGAGACATATCAATTACAAGTCCGAGTCTATTCATTTCTTTAATTACTTCTCTTCCAAAATTTGTAACTCCACTATCAAAATTTTCAAAACATCCTGTGGCTAATAGTGACTGATTGTTATATGTTAGTTGCATAAACCTACAGCCTAGATCGTAAACTTTTTCAACTAAACCTATGTCATCTTCGATAGGTGAACAATTTTGAAAACCAAAAAATATTGCAGTTTTTTTTTCTTTTTTAGCTTTTTCAATATCTTTATAAGATTTTCCTTGGAAAATTAAATCTGAATTATCTTTAAAGAATATATTCCATTCATTAACTCTAGAATTGAATTCATCAAAATCTTCATGATAAACAACTGTAACATGGACAGCATCTAATCCAGCATCTCTATTAATTTTAAATACTTCTCTTGACCATTTGCAATATTGGAGATTGTCTATTTTATAATTCATATTATTAAAGGTATATTAGATTAAAAATATTTGCTATTAAATGAATAAAATGCCTCAAAAAAATAAACCTTTAGTATCAATAATTATGGGTAGTCAATCTGACTATTCAACAATGAAATATGCGGAGGAAGTATTAAAAAATTTGAGGATTAAATTCGAGATAAAAATTGTTTCTGCACATAGAACACCAAAAAGATTATACAATTATGCCTCTAAGGTTGATGGAGAAGGTATTGCAATAATTATTGCAGGGGCTGGTGGCTCTGCACATTTGCCAGGAATGGTGGCTGCAATAACAACAGTTCCTGTTATTGGCGTTCCAATTGAAAGTAAAAAACTTAAGGGATTGGATAGCTTATTATCTATAGTACAAATGCCCAAGGGAATTCCTGTTGGATCAGTTGCGATAGGTAAAGATGGTGCTATAAACGCAGCTTTGTATGCAGCATCAATCTTAGCGGTAAGTGACAAAAAAATAAAATCAAAATTAAAACAATTAAGGTCTAAACAAACTAAATCTGTAAAAAAAAAACCAAAATAAAATAATGTCAGAACAAACAATTGGAATTTTAGGTGGTGGTCAACTTGGAAGTTTATTATGTTTAAGTGCAAAAAAACTTAATTTAAAAACAGTAATTTATTGTAACGATATAGATGCACCTGCACAAAATTATGCCAATCAATTTATTTGTGGTGATTATAAAGATAAAATAAAGATTCAAGAATTTATTAGTAAAGTAGATGTTGTTACTTATGAATTTGAAAATATTCCTTTTGAAACATTGGATTTAATTAACCAATTTAAACAAGTTAAACCAAAGCCAACTGTAAATAAAATAGTACAACATAGATTATATGAAAAAGATTTTGTTAATAAGTGTAATATAAGCACTACAAGATATGTATCAATAAAAGAGAGATCCGATCTTAATGCAAATGTAAAATTAATTCCAGGAATACTTAAAACCTGCAGGCTTGGTTATGATGGAAAAGGACAATTTAAACTGAATAATATATCTGATTTAGAAAATTTAAATATTGATTTTTCACAAGAATATATTCTTGAGAAAATGATAAATTTAAAAAAGGAATTTTCAATTATATTAACTAGATTTGGTCACTCTATTCACTCAGTTTATGATCCGATTGAAAATGAACATGAAGATCAGATATTAAAATTTTCAAAAATACCTGCCGATATAGATGAAAAAATCTTAACAAAAGCAAAAGACTGGGCATCAATAATTGCTGATGATTTAGATTATATAGGAACAATATGTATAGAATACTTTATAGATAAAAATGACAATTTATATGTTAATGAAATTGCACCTAGGGTTCATAACTCAGGCCATTTAACAATTAATGCATTTAATATAAGTCAATTTGAAAATCATATCAGGGCAATCTGTGGCTTAGAAAAACAAGAATTAATAAAAATTTTTAATGCAAAAATGATAAACATTATTGGTGAAGAAATTGTCTCATATAGATTAAAACAATATTCTGATAATGAGTATTTTTTTGACTATGGAAAAAAAGAAATCAAGGCAAAAAGAAAAATGGGTCATTTAACTGTTGTTGAAAAGTAGACGTGTGACAAAATTTTTTATTTTTCTATTTATTTTATTAAATTACTCAAATAATTTGTTTGCTATGGACTCAAGACCGTATCACCATTTGTCTGATGGAACATTTAGAAATCCAGAAGGTTCACCCGTTAGAGACTCTTCTTTTAATTGGAGTTTTAGAATATTTAATGAAGAAAAGAAAAAACTTGATACTACAGTACCTGATGATCACGTCATTAAAAAGACGGAAGTATTAAACGATTTGAATAAATATAAAAAAGGCAACTATATTGCTTGGATAGGACATGCAACCTTTCTAATAAAATTAGGAAATACAACAATTATAACAGATCCCGTATTTGAAAAAAATATGGGTCCATTAATATTTGGCCCAAAAAGATTTGTAGATCCTGCTTTAGAATTAAATGAATTGCCCGAAGTAGATTTGTTTTTACTTACACACAATCATTATGATCATTTGAGTACAAGGACAATTCAAAGATTTCCGTACAAAAAAGCTAAAGTGCTTGCACCATTAAAATTAGGTAAATATTTCACACGTAACGGTTATCGGGATGTTGATGAAATGGATTGGTATGATGAAATTGAAATCAACGATTTAAAAGTTACACTTGTTCCTGCTGTTCATTGGTCAAAAAGAAGTTTGTGGGATACAAATAAAACACTCTGGGGTAGCTTTATTATTGAATATCAGGGCATGAAAATATTTTTTGCATGCGATACCGGTTATGGAAATATTTATAAAGATCTAGGAAAAAAATATGGACCAATAGATTTAACATTAATAAATATTGGAGCATATAATTTTTATCCAATGGCACCTGTTAAAGATAAATCAATATATCATACAAATCCTGAGGAAGCGCTTCAAATAGGAAAAGATTTAAATAGTAAAAAAATGTTAGGAATGCATTGGGGAACAGTTGTTCTTTCTTTAGAGCCAATTTTGGAACCAGCAAAAAGATTTAAGGACTCAGCCAATCAATTTGGATACGATCCTGATGATGCTATTATTTTTAAAATTGGACAAGTAGAGCCGATAGAAAAAATATTAAAATAAATCAATTAATTTTTTGTATTAAAGATATAGTGTTATTTGTAGGTTTATTAACATCCTTTGAAATTTCATAGAATTCTAAATTTGGCTTATTCGATTCCTTTAAAAAATTTGAACCATCTATTTGTAGGTTCAAATAATTATTGATATCCTTTTCATTTAAAATTACAGGTTGTCTATGATGAATTTCATTTACATTTTGTGATGCTTGTTCGGTAATTAAACAAAATTGATTATCTGCAAAAATTCCCGCAATAAACATCATTTTTTTGTCATCTCTTAAAAAGTAAAATGGTTTTTTTTCCTTGCCATCTCTTTTCCACTCATAAAATCCATCAGCAACAGCAACACATCTGTGAATTTTAATATGCTTTTTGAATGAAATTTTTTCATCTATCGTTTCGAGTCTTGCATTAATAAGAGGTTTGAAATCTTTTTGTTTTGACCATGATGGTACAATACCCCATTTTAGCAACTCTAGCGTGTTTCCATTTGTATATTTTTTAACAACAGGTAAATTTTGTGATGGGTGAGCGTTATAATTTTCAGTATCCTCTACTTTAATTGCAGTTTTTACAATTCCTTTAGTTTTAGCTACAGGATTGGTAATTACAAATCTTCCACACATAAAAAAATTCTTTGTTTAATTTATTTTTAGATTATATGTTTTTCAGATTTATGAAATCAATAGAAAATAACTTTGATAATCCAAGTGTAAATACACTTTTACATTATCATTTTTATCAGCTCAGATCTAATTCACCTGAGGGAAGTACACATGTTTTAGATATTGAGGGATTGAAAGTCCCAAGTATTAAATTTTGGAGTATTTGGGAAGAGGAAAAATTGATTGGATGTGGTGCACTTAAGTTTTTAGAAAAAAGTCATGGAGAATTTAAATCTATTCGAATAGCTGATGAATTTAGAGGTAAGGGATATGGTATCAAACTATTAAATCATCTAATAATAGAAGCTAAAAAAAATGGAATAAATAAAATTAGTTTAGAAACTGGTGCTGGAATTTTTTTTGAACCTGCAAGAAAACTCTTCGAAAAAGCAGGTTTTAAAACTTGTAAACCTTTTGCACATTATAAAATAGATTCAAACTCATGCTATTATTCAAAAGAAATATAAATAAATGAGTAAGATTATTGAAAAACCTTATGTTCTACATGTTGCTGAAGTTATATATTTAGAAATTTTTCAAATTAAAAAAAGTGAGAATATCAATAATGTAGAAGCTGTTGAGAGATTTATTGGATCTGACAAATATAAAAAAATAAGCTCAGGTAAATTTCATGACGAATGGTTTGCAGATCTAAAAAAAAATAATTTTGTCGATCAAGACACAGGGAAAAAAGTCCCCTCTGAAACAATTAGACTTTTAGAAATTCAAAAAGAAAGTATGATAAAACAGTTAATTCAATATCCTGACTTGTATTATGCAAAAAGCCACTTTCCATTGGAAATATCTCAGAGAGCTTTTGATCATTTGTGGAGAATTTGTGAAAGTTATGAGCTTTGGTGCAGAGAGACAAATCAAAAAAAACTAATTTATTTAAATTTAGTTTAAATTAAGTTCTTTTCGAGTATTTTTAATATTATTTTGTAACAAAATAAATAATTGTTTATCATTAATATTTCTTTCTAATAATGATGATAGTTCTTTGTTTATTTTTAAATCTTTATTTTTAATTTGCTGTTCCTCTACTTTTTTTACTAACAACTCGTGAGTTTGCATACCCGTCTCTTCTTCTACTGCTTTGTTAGTTACAAAGGTCCCAAAAGCATGAGTGGCGTTCCCTGAAGAAACTAAGGTCATAGCAGGACCTATCATGGCTGTACTCTGAACACAGCCTGTAAGAAAAGTTGCTGCAAACAAACATGCAAATATTTTTTTCATTCCCTACTTAATCAATACATATTTTATAATTCAACTCAATAGGGAAAAATACCAATTTACCTAGTTTGGACAATATCTTTATTATTTTAAAAAATTTGAATATTATGAGCTATGATTTTCGAACAAATATTTGATAAAACATCATCAACCTATACTTACTTAATTTCGTCTGGACCTGGTAGAGAAGCATTAATTATTGATCCAGTATTAGAACATGTGGATAATTATATAAATATACTAAATAAACTTAATTTAAAACTAGTTAAAGTAATAGATACCCATATTCATGCTGATCATATTACAGGTATGTCAGAGCTAAAAAATTTAACTAACTGTGAAACAGTGATGGGGGATAAAACGCCAGCAGATATTGTCTCTATAAAAGTCAAAGACCAAGAAGAAATAAAATTAGATAATTTAAAAATTAAAGCTGTTTATACACCAGGACATACTTATGAAAGTTTCAGTTTTTTGATGGAAGATAAAGTTTTTACTGGAGATACACTTTTGATTGGAGGGACTGGAAGAACAGATTTTCAAAATGGAAATCCTTATGACTCATATAATTCAATATTTAATATTTTATTAAAATTACCAGATAAAACTAAAGTTTACCCAGCGCATGATTATAACGGAAAATATTTTAGTACTATAGAAAATGAGAGAAAAAATAATCCAAGACTACAAGTTAAATCTGCTGATGAATATGCGGATATAATGAATAATCTAAATTTGCCAGATCCAAAATTAATGGATGTAGCAATCCCCCGAAATTTGAAATTAGGTGCTAAATAATTTAAATTGATTTATAGCCAAATTCTAAACATGAGTCAGTTAAAGAATGATACAAAGACTCACCAAAGCTTCTCAAACCAAAAATTCTAATTGTATTTGGATCATTTGAAATAAAGTCTAAAGTTATAGTAATTCCATTATAAACTGTATTTGCGCAATTTCCCTCTTTCAATTTACCTACATCTAATGGGGATCCCTTTTTTAAAACTTCGTAAATCATTTCACCTTCTAGCTCAATAATTGATCTTGAATGAGAAAGATCTGTGATCGCAAAATCAGTTTCTTTAAAATTATTTAAATTTTCTCTGGTATCTTTTGACGAAAAAACAAACCAATTATCTGGACCCATCCAAATAATTCTTGTAGATGGGTTGCTCGATGTTTTATTTGCATTAGGCAAGTTAAGTCCATCTATTTTGAAATTAGATATATTTTTTTCTGTATTCTTATATTTTACAACCTGAAATAAATTTATATTTTTAATTTCTTTTATTTTAATTATCTGATTTTCGTTTTTATCATTATGATCACCATATAATCCTAATTTGTGAACATTTTTTAAAGATGAAATACTGTTCATGATCTTACTCTCTTTCCCTCATGATCAACGTAATGGGATGAAATTACCTCAACTTCTATAGATTTATTTTTTAATGGAGATACTGCAAATAATTTTTTACCTATCATATTTTTTCCATCTTTTATAATTGCTAATGAAAAAGGGTTATTATTTTCAACACTCCAGCATGAGGATGAGACGTGTCCTAATTTTGGGTTTGGTAATTTAGCATTTTTATCTACAACGAGATGTGATCCCTCGGGAATGCTTGTTTTTCTATCAACCGGCACAAGGCCAACAATTTTTTGCCTATTAGCTTCGTTGAATGCTATTTTAGATAAAGATCTTTTTCCAATAAAGTCTTTTTTCTTTGAAACCATTCCGTCAAGAGAAACATCGTAAGGAATAGTTCTTCCATCTAACTCCGGTCCTGCAACATGTCCCATTTCTATTCTTAATGTAGATAATGCTTCTGTTCCATATGGCTGAATTCCAAATTCTTTACCTATCTCCATCATTTTTTCCCACATATATAATCCATAGTCTGACTGAACATTTATTTCATAAGCAAGTTCACCTGAAAACGAAATTCTAAAAATCCTTGCTGGGACACCAAAAAGATCACCTTCAATGTATCCCATAAATGGAAGTGACTCATTTGAAACATTTATATTTGGAAATAATTTTGCTAGAACATCTCTTGACTTAGGACCTGCTAGTGCAGCACCTGCCCACTGTTCTGTAGTTGATACAACGTTAACATTTAATTCTGGCCATACAATTTGCAGATAATATTCTAAATGAGACAGTACATTTGCCGCTTGTGCAGTTGTTGTTGTCATATGATAATGATGTTCTGAAATTCTTGTGGTTGTTCCATCATCCATTACCATTCCATCTTCTCTAAGCATAACTCCATACCTTGCTTTTCCTACTGGAAGCTTCATCCAAGCATTGGTGTATACTCTATTTAAAAACTCAGCTGCATCTGGACCTTTAACATCAATTTTTCCTAAAGTTGTAACATCGCATATCCCCACTTTATCTCTTACATTTTTTGCCTCACGAGTAGCTGCCTCTAACATAGTTTCATTTCCGATTTTATAATACCTAGGTCTTTTCCAGGCTCCGGCATCTACAAAGACTGCATTATTTTTAATATGCCAATTATGCATTGGGGTTAATCTTGTTGGCATAAAATGTTTTCCAACTTCTCTCCCAACAATTGTACCTATTGTTACTGGAGTGAAAGGTGGTCTAAATGTTGTATGACCAACTTCAGGAACAATTTTATTCTCAATATTTGAAACTAGCTGAAGTCCGTTTAGATTACTGGTTCTGCCTTGGTCAGTTGCCATTCCAAGAGTAGTATACCTCTTAACATGCTCGATTGATCTATAACCTTCTCTTAAAGCAATCTCAATATCTGTAACCGATACATCATTTTGAAAATCAACGAATCTTTTTGCCTTAATATTTTTAGGCAATGGAGCACACCAAAACTTATCATGAGTTTTATGTTTTTTTTCTGTTACATTTGGTATCTGAATATCAACATCCTTATTATTTAGTTTTTTAGAAACTTTGCTTCCAGCATTAAAACCAGCATTCAATGTATCGTGTAGTGTGAAGTTACCATTTGCTGCACCAACTGTTATTTCCTCTTGTTTTGACTTATCAGGTACAAAAGCATCAATTTCTTTATCAAATTTTAATTTATTTCCTGATTGTGATGCCAAGTGAACTGATGGTGTCCAAAATCCAGACACACAAATACAATCGCATTCTACACTACTAGTATTTTTATATGTTGTTTTATCTTCCGATAATTCTCCAATAATTGCTGATTTTACCTTCTTGTAACCATCTGCTTTTATCACAGCATGATTAAATTTAATTTTAATACCCTTATTTTTTGCATCATTAATTAAATCTGAACTTTGCTCTTTTCTTGTGTCTAAAATTAAAGGATCTACCCCATTATTTTTAAATTCTATTGCAGTTTCATATGCACTGTCGTTGTTGGTGAATATAATCGGTTTTCTACCTACAAGAACTCCATAAACTTTCATGTACTCTTTTGCCCCTGATGAAAGCATAACACCTGGTGTATCATTATTTCCAAAAACAATGGGTCTTTCTATAGAACCAGTTGATAGTATTACTTCTTTACATCTTATATACCAAAGTCTTTGTCTTGGAGTAAATTCTGATTTTTTTTCGAGATGGTCTCCTGTTCTTTCAAACATAACAAGCATGTTATGATCATAGTAACCAAAAACTTGTGACCTATTTTTTACAATCACATTTGGCATTTCTCTAAGTTCTGAAATAATTTTATCTGCCCAATCTTTTCCAGATAAATTGTCAATACTCACATCATCCATCAAAAGTGATCCACCAAATCTATGTTTATCCTCAGCTAAAATAACTTTAGCTCCACTTTTTGCTGCCGCGTATGCACTAGCAAGACCTGCTGGTCCAGATCCAGTTACTAATAAATCACAATATTCAAATTTATGCTCATATCTTTCTGTATCCTTTTTGGTTGATGCAATTCCTAATCCTGCAGCTTTTCTGATGAATGGCTCATAAATTTTATACCAAAAACTCTTGGGCCACATGAAAGTTTTATAATAAAAACCTGCAGGGAAAAATTTTTGCAAAAGATTATTTATTGCTCCAACATCAAATTCTACTGAGGGCCAACAATTCTGACTTGTTGCTGATATTCCTTCAACTAACTCTATCTCTGTTGCATTAACATTTGGTTCAGAATGTCCATTTAATTGAACCTGTAATTTTGCATTTGGCTCGTCCACTCCAGCAGCGAAAAATCCTCTAGGTCTATGATATTTAAAACTTCTTCCAACTAAATGAATTCCATTTGCTAAAAGGGCAGATGCTAAAGTATCTCCTTCATATCCAGTATAATTTTTACCATTAAACTTAAAATTAATAATTTTATTTCTGTTAATGTATCCTTTTTCTTTTATTCTAAAATCCTGGGACATTATATTTCTTCATTCATCATTGCAGTTTTAAAAATTTCATGTGTTGCTGTATCTCTTTGAGCTTTAAACCATTGCCTGCAACCTGAAACATGGTGCCAAAGTTCTATATGTTTTCCTCTTAGGCTTTTTCTATTATAAACAAAGTCATCCCATTCTTTATCTGATACATCTTTATTTAATTCCGGCCGTTTAACACTAGCGTCTCCGCCGTATGCAAATTCATTTTGAGATCTCATTCCACAAAACGGACATTTAATGTAAAGCATAAGTTAACCTATCCAAGTTTTTGTACCAATGCCTTTTTCATCTAGAAGATACCCAGTTGAGAACCTGTTTAATGATAATTCTGAATTTAACTCGTGTGGTTTGTCTTGTGCAATTGTATGAGCAAAGGTCCAACCCGAAACTGGGGTGGATTTAAAACCTCCATAACACCATCCACAATTTAAATATAGTCCATCAATATGTGTCTTATCAATTATTGGTGAACCATCCATCGACATGTCCATAATTCCTCCCCAAGTTCTAAGCATTTTAAGTCTACTTAAAAATGGAAACAAAGCTAAACCACCTGTTAATACATGTTGAATGGTTGGAAGATTTCCTCTTTGTGCATAACTATTATAACCATCTAGATCTCCCCCCATTACCATCTCACCTTTATCAGACTGACTTATATAAAAATGACCAGCTCCAAATGTAACTACACCATCTAATAAAGGTTTTACTGGCTCAGAAACACAGGCTTGAAGACAATGTGTTTCTATTGGTAAAGTCATATTTAATTTCTCTGCAAGAATATTTGTGCTCCCTGCTACGCATAACCCAACTTTTTTTGCTTTAATTTCTCCTTTTGAAGTTCTTACTCCAGTAATTTTTCCATTTGTAATATTAAATCCCTCAACTTCACAATGTTGAATTATGTCTACACCCATTGAGTCAGCTTGTCTTGCATATCCCCATGCAACTGCATCATGTCTTGCTGTACCAGCGCTTGGTTGCATCAACCCTCCAAATATTGGAAAACGTACGTCATCAGAGAAGTCTGCCATTGGAATGTATTTTTTAACTTCTTCTCTTCCTAATAAAACTGCATCAATTCCGTTTAATCTCATTGAATTACCTCTTCTTGCATAAGCATTCATTTGAGCATCTGAATGTGCAAGGTTAATAATTCCTCTTGGTGAAAACATTACATTGAAATTTAATTCCTGACTAAGATTTCTCCATAAGTCCATTCCAAATTCATTGAAGCGTCCGTTGGCATCATACATAAAGTTTGAACGAATTATTGTTGTATTTCTTCCAACATTTCCTCCACCAATCCAACCTTTTTCGATTATTGCTACATTCGTTATTTTATGTTCTTTTGCTAAATAATATGCGGTAGCTAAACCGTGTCCCCCTCCACCTATTATTATGACGTCATATTCTTTTTTTGGTGTTGGATCTTTCCAGGCCACTTCCCAGTTCATGTGGTCTGAAAAAGCATTTTTTATTAAGCTAAAAACAGAATATTTCTGCATGTAATAATTTTATATAAATAAAACCAATTATTTCTTATTTTTTATATATATATTTTTTAGAAGTTTAAATATATATAAAAGCCTATACTAATTCGTTTCATAAATAGGGAGACAAAATGCCTAAATCAGATATTGAAATAGCAAGGGCAGCAAAAATGAAACCTATCAAGGAAATCCTTGATAGATTAAATGTACCTGATGAACCTGAAGCCTTTAGTCCAATGGGAAGGCATATCGCGAAAATTAATTTAGAATATTTAGATAAACTTAAAGACAAAAAAAGCGGCAAACTAATTCTAGTTACTGCAATCACTCCAACTCCTGCTGGGGAAGGTAAAACAACTACTTCTGTTGGTTTAAATGATGGCCTTAATAAAATTGGAAAAAAATCTATTGTTTGCCTTAGGGAACCAAGTCTTGGTCCATCTTTTGGTTTAAAGGGAGGCGCTGCTGGAGGAGGATACGCTCAGGTCGTTCCAATGGAACAAATAAATTTACATTTTACTGGTGACTTTCATGCAATAACATCTGCGCACAATTTATTATCAGCTCTTATAGACAATCATATTTACTGGGGTAACAAACTAAACATAGACGTAAGAAGAGTTTCATGGAGACGAGTGATGGATATGAACGACAGATCCTTAAGATCAATAATTGTTGATCTAGGTGGCGTAGCAAATGGATATCCACGTCAAGATAGTTTTGATATAACCGTAGCTTCAGAATTAATGGCTATATTTTGTTTAGCAACTGATTTGAAAGATTTAGAAAATAGAATTGCAAATATTACAATAGGATATACTAGAGATAAAAAACCAATTCATGCAAAAGACTTAAATGCACAAGGGCCAATGACAGTTCTTTTAAAGGATGCTATTAGACCAAACATAACGCAAACTCTAGAACACAACCCTGCAATAATACATGGGGGTCCATTTGCAAATATCGCTCATGGATGTAACTCTGTCATAGCAACTAAAGCAGGATTGAAATTGGCTGACTATGTAGTAACTGAAGCAGGTTTTGGTGCTGACCTTGGCGCAGAAAAATTTTTAAATATTAAATGTAGAAAATCAGGAATAAAACCTGATTGTGTAGTTATTGTTGCAACAATCAGAGCACTCAAAATGCATGGAGGACTAGGTAAGGATGAACTTAAAAATGAAAATGTTAGTGCTCTTAAAAAAGGATTAGTAAATTTAGAAAGACATATTAATAATACGAGAAAATTTGGTATACCTGTTACAATTGCTGTAAATCATTTTATAACAGATACAGATAAAGAGATGAAAACACTGCTGGACTTCTGTAAAACACAAGGTGTCAAAGCATCAAAATGTACCCATTGGTCAAATGGAGGAGAAGGTACAAAAGAGCTTGCTGAAAACGTTGTAGAAATTTGTAAAGATAATCAAACAACATTTAAATATTTATATGAAGACAGTTTAAGTTTATTCAAAAAAATCGAAAAAATAGCTCAGGAAATTTATCATGCCAGTGAAGTAGTTGCTGACACAAAAGTAAGACAACAGCTTAAAGATTTTGAGGAAAAAGGTTATGGAAAACTTCCTGTATGTATTGCAAAAACTCAATATAGTTTCTCTACTGATCCAAATTTGAAAGGTGCTCCAACTGGTCATGTGTTACCAGTGAGGGAAGTTCGTTTATCATCAGGAGCTGAATTTGTTGTTGTTGTATGTGGAGAAATAATGACAATGCCAGGACTGCCAAGAGTGCCTGCAGCTGACTCTATCAAGCTCAACAATAAGGGTGAAATAGAAGGTCTTTTTTAATTTTTAAATAGAATTTAACCAATTTCTTAACTCGATCATTCTTTGTTGATTATCAGAAATTGATATTTCTTTTTCTATAAAAGAAATATGTTCATTAACTTGATCATGATTAGCAAACACTTTCCTTGTTTCAATTAATCTATCTTTTCTAAACTTTATAAGTTGTATCATTTTTTGATAAGTGATTTCTGGGTGATACTGCAAGCCCCAAACATTATTATTATTTATTTTAAAATACATTCCTTGAACTTTGTTTATTTTATTTGATGCTAAACAAACTCCATTTTCTGGAAGTGTGACCACTTCATCAAAGTTAAATGCAGGGGTATTAAAATTATTTTTTTTTCCAGTGTACAATGGATGTTTTAAACCTTGTTCGTTTATTATTAATTGATTTGCAATTCCTATATGAGCTCCATTTGATGATTTTTTCACAACTCCTCCAGCTGCTGTAACAGCAACTTGCATTCCCCAACAAATAGCAAGAATATTTTTTACTTTTTTTTGACATTCTTTCATAAATTGAATTTGTCTTTTTATTTCAGGAGTATCATTGTAGATGTTTAAACTACTACCACCCCATATGAGGCCATCATATTTATTAAGTTCCTTTACTTTTACATCAATATCTTCATCTGATGATGGGTTAACTACATCCATATCAAGTTCATTTGTAAAATTGGCTATGCTATCTTGAAGACTTTGAGTATGAGTTTGTATACCAGAAGTAGAAAAATTTTGATTTTCTTCTCTCAGATTGCCTTCAACAATTAGAATTTTTTTCATAGTCTAAATGAAAATTATATTTTAATTTTTTTATTTTACTTATAAGATAATAGATAAATATGACAAAAGTTGCAATCATAGGCACAGGACCATGTGGTCTTTCGATGTTGAGAGCTTTTGAACAAGCTGAAAAAAAAGGTGAAAAAATTCCTGAAGTAGTTGCTTTTGAAAAACAAAGTGATTGGGGTGGATTATGGAATTATAGTTGGAGAACTGGCTCAGACGAATACGGTGATCCAGTTCCTAATAGTATGTACAGATATCTTTGGTCAAATGGACCGAAAGAATGTTTAGAATTTGCTGATTATTCCTTTGATGAACACTTCGGAAAGCCTATTCCTTCATTTCCTCCAAGGGAAGTACTTTATGATTATATATTAGGTAGAGTTAAAAAAGGTAATTCTAAAAGCAAAGTAAGATTTAATAGCACTGTAACCAGTGTGAAATATGATGGAAACAAATTTGAAGTTGTTTCAAATGACAAAAAAAATAACAAATTAGTGAAAGAAAACTTTGACTATATTGTTGTTTCATCAGGACATTTTTCTGTACCATATATTCCTGAATACCCCGGTATGAGTTCTTTTCCTGGAAGAATAATGCATTCACATGATTTTAGAGATGCTGAAGAGTTTAGAGGCAAAAATGTAATTGTATTAGGCAGCAGTTATTCAGCTGAAGATGTTGCTTTGCAGTGTCATAAATACGGAGCTAAAACTGTAACGATTGGTTACAGACATAATCCAATGGGATTTAAATGGCCTAAAGGTGTAACAGAAGTTTTTCATCTTGATCGATTAGATGGAAAAAAAGCAATATTTAAAGATGGACACGAACAAGAAGCAGATGCAATTATATTATGCTCAGGATATCTTCATCACTTCCCTTTCTTATCTGAAGATCTAAAGCTTAAAACTAGAAACAGATTATATCCACCAAAATTATATAAAGGTGTGGTTTGGCAAGACAATCACAAATTATTATATTTAGGAATGCAAGATCAATTTCATACATTTAATATGTTTGACTGTCAGGCATGGTATGCAAGAGACGTTATTATGGGAAAAATAAAAATGCCCGATAATAATGAAATTGAAAAAGATATTAACAAATGGGTAGCTATGGAGGAAAAATTAGAAAATCCAGATCAGATGATTGATTTTCAAACTGAATATACAAAAGAGCTTCATGAGTTATCAGATTATCCAAAAATTGATTTTGAATTAATTAGAAAACACTTCAAAGAATGGGAGCATCATAAAGTAGAAGACATTATGACATACAGGAACAAATCCTTTTCTTCGCCTGTTACTGGGTCAGTCGCCCCAATCCATCACACTCCATGGGCAACAGCGATGGATGACTCTTTAAAAGTATTTTTGGACCAGCCTAAAAAATAAATATAAATTCTATTTATTTTGCCATCTGATTTTTAATTTTTTATTTTTTAAAATTGATCTTAATAAATCAACCATTAAAGGTATTTTCTTCTTATTAATTTTCTTTAAAATATATCTACCAATTTCTCTAGCAAGTTCTGCTCCTTCAACAGTATCATTTGGCATAAATTTTTTTTTCGCATTTTTAAATGTAAAACCTTTACCTAAAAACTCACCCATTTTACTATTTCTTCCACCTACAGCACTTACATACAAATCTCCAACACCAGCTAAACCATAAACAGTTTCTTCTTTTCCTTTAAAATGTTTTGTTAAATACATCATCTCTTTAATAGATTTTATAAATATAGAGGATGAAGTATTTGAACCTTCTCCCGAACCAATTAACATAGAATAAATATTTTTAATCGCAGAACATACCTCTACACCTTTAACATCTCTCGAATATTCTATGTTGTAGTATTTAGTTGAGATTAAATTTCCAATTGATTTTGCTTTTTTAATATCTTTGTTTGCAATAATAGTGCTAGATTTTATTTTTCTAGCCAATTCTTTTGCTAAACAAGGTCCTTTCAATACTGATATATCAAATTTTCTCGCTCCTTTATTAAGCTGTTCGGACATTGTAATGATTTTTTTTGAAATCTTGTCGTATTTTAAACCTTTAGTTAATACTAATATTTTTGAGCTAAATTTTAATTTTTTTAAACAATCCCTAACAAGATCAATTCCAATAGAACTAACCGCTACAACTACAAGATCCCATCTTTTGTTCAATAATTCACTTGAAAAATTTTTTACAATTAAATTATTATGTAATTTTAATTTCAAAGATGGATGATATTTTTTATTTGAATTGATTTTTTTAATTAATTTAAAATTAAATGGTTCTGACAATGTAACTTTATGTCTATTATCCATACAAGGGACTGAAAATGCTGCTCCCATTGCTCCTGCTCCAATAATAAGTATATTTTTCATGTTTTAAATTATGCTAGAGTTTTTCTAATTGCTTGTCTCCATCCTTGCAATAACTTATTTCTCAAAGATTTGTTAAGTTTTGGTGAAAAAACTCTATCTTTTTTCCATTTAACTTTAATTTCATTTAATGATTTGAATTCTCTAATTTGATATCCTGCTAATAGTGCAACACCTAATGCAGTAGTTTCTGAAACTTTTGGTCTCACTACTTTTAAATTAATCGTATCTGATAAAAACTGCGCAAACCAATTGTTTGTTACCATTCCACCATCCACTTTTATTATTTTTGGTTTTAGCCCATCTTTTTTCATAGATTCAAATAAATCAAAACTTTGATACGCAACAGATTCTACAACTGCCCTAACTAAACTTTTCCAATCACTATTCCTAGTTAGGCCTGTAATCAATCCTCTTGCTTCTGGCCTCCAATACGGCGCTCCTATTCCACTAAATGCAGGAACAACATAAACACCCTCATTATTTTTTTTTGATTTAGCAATTTGTTCAGTTTCATATGCATTATTTATCAACTTTATTTTATCTCTCAACCATTGAACCCCAGCACCAGCTATAAATATCGAGCCTTCTAATGCATAAGTGTTTTTGCCATTCAGCGTATAGCAAATTGTGGTTAATAATTTATTTTTAGAATAAATTTTTTTAGATCCTGTATTCATAATCACAAATGCTCCAGTTCCATATGTGCTTTTTGTTGAACCACTTTCAAAACAAGCTTGTCCAACAGCTGCTGATTGTTGATCTCCAAGAACAGCTGAAATAGGTATCTCTTTACCTAAAATTTTTTTATTTGTTGTTCCAAAATTATCTGCAGAATTTTTTACTTTTGGTAAAATTTTGTAAGGAATTTTTAGTTTTTTTAATATCTCATCGTCCCATTTATTAGTATTAATGTTGAAAAGCATTGTCCTCGAAGCATTAGTAGTCTCTGTTAAATGGTTATGTTCTTTAGTAAGTTTCCAAATTAAAAAAGTATCAATTGTACCAAACAATAAATTATTTGATTTTAATAATGATTTAGTTTTTTTTACATTATCTAATATCCATTTTATTTTTGTTGCAGAAAAATATGGATCAATAAATAAACCGGTTTTCCTTCTGATTTTGCTTTCAAAATTATTTTTTTTTAAAAATTTACAATAATTTTGTGTTCTTCTATCTTGCCAAACAATTGCATTATAAACTGGTTTTCCATTTTTTTTATTCCAAAGAACTGTTGTTTCTCTCTGATTTGTTATTCCGATAGTTAATATTTTACCTTTTAGTTGTTTTGCTTTTTGAATTACTTTTTTTAATGATAAAAGTGTAGTTTCCCAAATCTCATTTGGATCATGTTCTACCCAGCCATTTTTAGGAAAATATTGTTTAAATTCTAGCTGATAAATAAATTTTATATTGCCACTAGTATCAAACAAAATTGCTCTTGAAGATGTTGTTCCCTGATCAATGGCAACAAGAAATTTTTTCACAGAGTTTAATCAATGCCTAGGTGTTTTTTTCTTTGTCCTACCCAAGTTCTAATCAAGTTATCAAATATCAAACCTATAAATGCTACACAAATACCAAGAGTTAATCCTATTCCAGCTCCATTTTTATCTGAAAGAGCTTTAAGGATGTATTGTCCCAAATCTTCTGTTCCTATAAATGCTCCTATTATCACCATAAACAAAGCAAAAACTATAGTTTGATTAAGACCAAGCATCATATGTGGAAATGCTAATGGAAATTCTATTTTTGTTAATCTTTGGAATTTATTTACTCCTGACATTGTTGCCGCATCGTGTAGACCTGCTGGAACACTTCTTAATCCTTCAATTGTATATCTTGTTGCAGGTATTGTTGCGTAAACTATAACAGCTATCAATACAGATGTATCAGTGATTCCAAAAAGCATCATAACTGGTATCAAATAAACAAAAGAGGGGAATGTTTGAAATATATCGCATACACCAAGCATAAAAGCAGCTGCACGTTTGCTTTGGAAACATAAAGTTCCAACTGTAAATCCAATTGCACAAGACATAATTACTCCAAAAGTTGCCATGTACGTTGTAACCAAGGCTCTATCCCACCACGGGCTTAAAGCTATAAATAAAGTTAATCCAAAAACAACTAAAGCGGAACGAATTCCACCAATTAAATATCCCGCTCCTACAACTAAAACTAAGGTAGCTACTGCCGGCATTCTTAAATATAAAGCTCGCATTGGCTGAAGGACTTCAACAATCAGCCAGGTATTAAATGCTTTTATATATACAAAAAAAGTATCAAAAATCCAGTCAACACCTTTATTCCAAAAATCTGCTGTTGATATTCCCTTATTATGTGGAACTTCAAATAAATAATTAAATGTATCTTTGAATATAAAAGTTCCAACATAAGCAAGTATAATTCCTATAATTACTGATGCGCCAAAAAATAAAGAATTTTTATTTCTTTGGTAGAATGTAAGATTTCCAAAATAATCTGTTTGTTTATTCGCCCAAGCTAAAGACATTTTATCTAAAAGAATTGCAATTAAACTAATACATAGTCCTGCCTCTAAAGCTAATCCAATATTTAATTGGTTTAAAGCTAATAATAAATTAAATCCTAAACCTTTTGCACCTATAAAGGCCGAAATAACAGCCATAGAAAAACAAACCATGATTACTTGGTTCACCCCTATTAGGATATCTCTTCGTGCAGTTGGAATTAAAACTTTTGTCATCAATTGCCAATTATTACATCCGCTCATTCTGCCTGCTTCGATTACTTCTGGAGGTACTGCTCTTAGACCCAATAAAGTTAAAAGTATCATTGGGGGAACAGCAACAATCATAGTTATAATTACAGCGGCATGATCTCCTACTCCAAAAAGAACAAGTGCTGGGACTAATACTGCATATTGTGGCATTGTTTGCATAACTAGAAGTATGGGATATAACGCTTTTTCAACACGTTTACTTTTATATGCTGCTACACCTAATCCTAAACCAAATATAAATGACAATGGTGCTGCTACTAATATAAATGATAGCGTTTGCATAGATGGCTTCCACTGACCAAATATAGAAATATAAACCATTACTAAACCAGCAAATATAGCTAAACCCTTGCCACTTAATTTGTATGCAAGTATAGCGAAACCAGCGGCAACAATTGTCCAAGGTAGACCTGGTAACTCTGCCCAAGGATTTTTATCAATCCAATCCCAGCTAGTAAACGCTACAATTGTTTCAAGTCCACCTAATAAAGTTTCTCTAATTAAAAATATTAAAAATGTCATAAATGAAGTTAAGGTTCTTGATATTTCTAATACTAGTGGTCTAGTTTTATATTCTTGTGTATCTTCATTCCAAAATTCCATTGGCATCCACTCATTCATTAAAAAAAATAATGAATCATTGATCCAAATAGGTAGCCATCCAAGAAGTGGTGGTAGTCTCCAAAATACATCAAAAGCGTAATACCTTACTTCTTTACCTAAAAAAACATATGTACTTTGATTTGGGTCTTTTACAAATTCTGCTTGTCCTCTTATAAATTTGTATGTTTCAGGAACATCGATAGAAAAACATAAAGCAAAAAATATGATTAATAAAAATAACCATTGAAATAATTTTGGATATTTTTTTAAGTAATCCATATTTTAATTACTATTTTTTCTTCCTCCAAAAACTGTGTTAATTATTTTTGTAGGATTGATAGAACCGATTACTTTATTGTTTTCATCTGTAACGGCCACTGATTTTTCTTGAGAAAGAATTTTTTCAGCCACATTTTCTATGACTTCATCTTTTGAAACCTTTAAATCACCTACATCCTCTGTAATTGATGTATCCATTACATCTTCTATTAATAAAACTTTTTCTCTTGGCACTTCTTCAGTGAATTTTCTCACATATTCAGTCGCAGGATTTAAAACAATTTTTGCAGGAGTGTCTAATTGCTCAATTATACCATCTTTCATAATTGCAATACGGTCAGCAAGTTTTAAAGCTTCATCAAAATCATGCGTAATAAACATAATTGTTTTTTGTAATTTTTCCTGAAGTCTTAAAAACTCATCTTGCATTTCTTTACGAATTAAAGGGTCTAATGCAGAAAAAGGTTCATCTAAAAACCATATATCAGGTTCCACTGCTAAGGATCTTGCTATTCCTACCCTTTGCTGTTGACCACCTGAAAGTTCTCTTGGAAAATAATTTTCTCTTCCATCTAGGCCAACTAATTTAACCATATCCATTGCTTTGCTAATACTATCTTCAGTTTTAATTCCCTTAATTTGAAGTGGAAAGGCAATATTTTCAACTACTGTTTTATGAGGCAGCAAAGCAAAACTTTGAAAAACCATTCCCATTTTATTTCTTCTAAGGTCTATAAGTTCTTTATTATTTAATTTTAGAAGATCCTGACCTTCAATAAAAATTTTTCCACCTGTTGCATCTGTCAATCTGGATATACATCTTAACAATGTTGATTTGCCTGAACCTGATAGGCCCATTACGACCAACATTTCTCCTTTTGAAACTTCAAATGAAGCATTATTGACACCCACAATGCATCCATTATCTTGGAAAGTTCTAGCATCAACATTACCATTTGATTCTTGAAGCATTTTTTCTGCATTTGCTCCGAAAATTTTATAAACATTCTCACATTTAATAACTGGTTCTGACATAAATTATTAATTAAATTATATGAAATTAATATAAAATTAAATCTATTTAATTAGTATTTTCCCCCTAAAAGTTTTTTATAAAATATACCCTTGTATCAATACCAGTACTTAAAAAGCTTAATGCTTCTCCACTAACAGTAATTGACTCGTTTACTCCTACATTATCTCCACTTACAGTAAAGCCAGCAAAACATTTATTTTCTTCTTTATCCCATTTTACATATGTATCATCTATTTTATTTCCATTTATTGTATAAATTTCATGCGCTCTAAAATTTAAAAAATTTGCACCCATAATCGCACGTTGTGGTATAAGTTTTGTTGCTTTGCAAACCTGCTCGTAAATATCATCTGTTAGTTTGTAGTGATCTGTACCATCAAAAGTTACTAATATCCCTGATGGAAGTTTTGATATTAATTCACTAAGTTTTTTTTCTTGTGCAATTCTCTCTTCCTCTATTTTCATTTTTTCTACTAATTCATCACCTTCCCCAAACATGACATTTAAAATAAAAAAAAATGAAATTACTATAATTGTTACTATGACTAAGCCTGCAAACTGTCTGAAAAATTCTGGTAATTCTTTAATTCTATTTTGGTAATTTTCTTTTAACATTATTCTTGTAACTTTCCATTTTGCCAAATTCCAGATTTTTGCGATCCATCAGACCAAGTAAAGGTGCCCTTGCCATTCATAAAACCATTAGCCCATTCTCCTTCATATGTTGATCCATCTGGAAAAGTTAGCACACCTATGCCGCTCCATTCACTATTCTTGAATTCGCCTTTATAAATATATCCGTTAGGCCAAGTCTCAACTCCTTGGCCATTTTTTTTTGTACCTACCCACTCACCTTCATAAGTTGTTTTATCTGTATAAACCCATTTACCATAACCATTTTCGCAATTTCCCTCCTTGCATCCAGTACTACGAGCTAATGCAACAGATGAGATGAATAAACTTAAAATAATGCTTATAAGAATTTTTTTCATTTTATTATTTTACACATTATTGATAAAAAAAAAATCCCCCCCAACATGGTCGGGGGAGATTTCTAAAATTTATTAGCTAAACCTTATTTAGTAAAAGCTTGCCAAACTTTCTTGTTATCTTTCAGCCATTTTTTAGCTGCATCTTCGTGAGTCATTTTGTCAACATCAACTAAAGCTGCCATTGCACCAATTTGACTTGTTGAAAACGAAAGTTTTTTGAACATTGCTGCCGCTTTTGGATGAGTTTTTGGAAAGTCAGCATTTACTGCTTTTTTCAAATAACCATCTGGCGAACCACATTTTCCATCTCCACCATCTTCTGGTCTACAACCAGCTGTATATGGAGGAAAGTCTATAAATGTAAAACCAGCACCATCTGTAAAGTTAGGTGTCCAGTTAAAGATGATTGTTCCTCTTCCTTCTTTTTCAGCAGCTGCTAATTCCGCCCAAAGTGCATCCGCACTTCCAGCAAATTTAACCCACCAAAGATCTCCTAAACCTAAAGCGTCAACCCTTTGTGGAATTAAGTCACCGTGCCAAGTTTGTGGACCTTCCAACATTCTTCCTTTTCCATCCGGAGAGTCAGGTGTTGTAAAGTTTTTTGCACAGTCAGGATTTTTTAAAGCAGTCCAGTCTGGTAGACCTGGGCATAATCCTTTTTCTGCAACCCAATTAGGATATCCCATATCCTCAAGTGTTCTTGCTTCATGGTCACCCCAATCAAGCAATCCACCTTTATCTAGAGCTGTTGTGAATGATTTACCAAAAGCAGATTCCCATACCTCGTGAGATATAGTAACGTCACCAATTCTAATTGACTCGTATACTGCTTGTGAGTCAGCATTTACGTATTTTACGTTATTACCCATGCTTTCCATAATTCCACCGATAACGTAAGCCATTACAATTTGACTTGACCAGTTATGAGTTGGGATTACGATGGGCTTTTTACTATCTGCCGAGTTAGCAATTCCAGCAAAAGAAACAGCTGAAATTATTACTGCAGATAAAAATGATATTATTTTTCTCATTTTTCCCCTTTCCTTAATATTAAGTAAGTTAATTAAAAGCATTATTGGTAAAAAGATCAATCAATATTTTTATATATAAAAATTATAAATAGTTTTATATTATTATTTAAATATAAGCATTTAATGAAAACAAGTTTTGATATCAAAGAACCGGGATTAAATGTCTTACCACCTGGAGTTGAGCGTCATGTAATTAATGGTGGAGGACTAACCGGCTTACAAATTTTTCCTGATGATGAAATTGAAATCATTAATGATGAAGGAAATCAAGTTTGTGAAATTGTTGTATTTGATAAAAATGGAAAATCTGATCTTGGAATATTAAATCTTAAAGAAAATTCAAAAAATTCGGAAATAAAAAAAATCTTAACTAGCAAAAATGAGAGTTCTTTAATTGCAAACCACCAACTTAAAAAAAGAAATTTAGATATTACAAAGTCAAAATCTTCATTGATTTTTAGTAAAGACTCAATTTCAGGCGATAAAATTAATTTTAAATCAAAAGATAAGTGTTACGTTATTTTTGCCGCTCCAGGAGAAGATATGTTGGTACACGAACAAAATCCTGTAACAGATTTAACAATATTTATTAAAAGAGCAAATGTAATAAATGATAAAGAATTATCTGTAATTCCAGATCCTGTATACGATCCAAAGCATGAACAGAATATTGATAGAACTACAGCAATTTCATATGAAGTAAAAGAAGGAGACTATATTCAAGTTATTACACCAACTGGGAGACAATGCTCTGACTTTGTAGCATTTGATACTCAAAAATTAGATAAAAAAATAGAAAAAGGATTGGACTGGCAAACTACAAGGACTTTTATGGGTCATACTTTTCCAGGACCAGGTTTATTTTCGAAATTTTATGATACTGATCATCAGCCATTAGTAGAAGTTATAAGAGATACAGTTGGAAGACACGATACTTTCAATTTGGCATGTACCTCAAAATATTATGAAGATGCAGGTTATTTTGGACATGCAAATTGCTCAGATAATTTAAGTAATGCAATGGAGCAATATGGAGTTCAAAGAAAAAAAGGTTGGCATGCAATAAACTTATTTTTTAATACTTCAGCAGGCGGATTAAACTCTGTGCTATCTGATGAATCTTTTGCAAGGCCTGGAGATTATGTTTTATTTAAAGCTTTGAAAGATATAACTGTTGGTACTTCAGCATGTCCAAGTGATATTGATGCATGTAATTCATGGAATCCTACAGATATTTTTGTTAGAACTTATGACGGAAAAAAAGAATTTAAAAAATCTTTTGCATTTAGAATGAAAACAGATTCAGAAAAAAAACTTACCAAACACTCTGGTTTCTATGAAAGAACATCTAAACTTACTAGAAATTTTGTAGACGCAAGAGGTTTTTGGTTACCAAATGATTATACGAAAAGTGGTTTGGTTAATGAATACAACGCATGTAGGGAGCAAGCTGTATTAATTGACCTATCTTCTCTAAGAAAATTTGAAATTTTAGGACCAGATGCAGAAGAATTAATGAATTACACTCTAACAAGAAATATTAAAAAACTTTCTGTAGGACAAGTTGTGTATTCAGCAATGTGTTATGAAAATGGAATGATGTTTGATGATGGAACTTTATTAAAATTAAGTGACACTGGTTATAGATGGATATGTGGTGATGAATACGGTGGAGAATGGTTAAAAGAAGTTGCGAAGAAAAAAAATTACAAAGTAATCATTAAAAATTCAACTGATCAAATTAGCAACGTTTCTATTCAGGGTCCAAATAGTAGAAAAATTTTAAATAAATTAATATTTACTCCTCCAACTCAGCCAACAATTGATGAGCTGCAATGGTTCAGATTTACTATATGCAGAATGGATGATTTAAATGGCATTCCCTTAGTGATATCTAGAACTGGATATACAGGCGAATTAGGTTATGAGGTTTGGTGCCACCCTAAAGATGCTCCTAAAGTTTGGGATAAATTAATGGATGCAGGAAAAAATGACGGATTAATTCCAGCAGGGTTTGCTGCATTAGACAAACTTAGAATAGAAGCTGGTTTAATACTATTTGGAAATGAATTTGATGGTCAACAAGATCCTTTTGAGGCAGGCATTGGTTTTGCAGTTCCTTTAAAAACAAAAGAAGATGATTTTATTGGAAAAAAAGTTTTAGTTGAAAGAAAAGCAAACCCACAAAAAAAATTGGTCGGTCTTGAATTGATTGCTAAAGAACCTGCTGCACATGGAGATTGTGTTCATGTGGGAAGAGCACAAATTGGAATAGTTACAAGCGCATGTTTTTCAACAATTCTTAATAAAAATATCGCATTATGTAGAATTGATCCTCAATACTCAGACATTGGCACTGAAGTAGAAGTAGGTAAAATTGATGGTCATCAAAAAAGAATTTCTGCTAAAGTAGTTAGATTTCCATTCTACGATCCAGACAAAACAAAAGTAAGATCATAAATTAATGGGTAAAATTAAAAAAGATCTGTTGGAATTTTGGGAAGATCAAATGAGGCTATCTCATACCTCAAGCAATTATTTTTTTAGAAAATCTCCTTCTCATTACCATATGATGCTAATAGTTATGCATGCGTATAAATACGATGAAACATTATCGGTTGAAGAGTTAAAAACGAAGCTATTTAAGACATCTCGTCCTAAATCAGCATTAATGATTAAAGAAGCTTGTGATAAGAATTTCTTCATTTTAGAAAAAAAAGGCAAAGATCACAGAAAAAAATACGTATTACCTACCCCAGAATTCGTGAGCGAGTTTAATGAATATCTAAAGACTCTTAACAATTTAAGCTTTTAATAAGCAATCAAAAGTTGAAGTTTAAAACTTATATAAATTATATATAAAAAATAATATATTCTTTCTTAACACAAATAATAAAGTTTCAACTATGTCATTACCGACAAAAGCAAAGGTAGTAATTATTGGTGGAGGAATTCACGGTTTAAGTACTGCTTGGAAACTTTCAGAAAAATATAAAAATCCAAACGACATAGTTGTCTTAGAAAAAAAAGATACAGCAGCAGGAGCAAGTGGAATTGCTTGTGGTGTAGTTAGAAATAATTATTTTCAACCAGCAATGAGACAGTTAATGGCGCATTCTGTTGAAGTTTGGGAAAGTGATAAAGAAAATTTTAGATATAATCCAGTGGGATACATGCAGATTTCGCCAGAAGTTATGCATGGTGATGTTGCAAGCATTTATAAACAACAACAAGATATTGGTTACGATTCAGTTTTCATAGAGGGTGAAAGAGATTGTATGAAATATATGCAGGGTATTTTTGATGACTGGCAAGCAAAAAATATTACATCAGTACTTCACGAAAAAAAAGGTGGATATGCATTTAATAAAGATTCTATCAAAGCTTTAGAAAAGAAAGCAAACAATGGCGGAGTAAATGTACACAAAGGTGTTAAAGTAACAGGCTTTAAAAGAGGAAGTAATAGTAATGCGGTTACAGGTGTTGTAACTGATCAAGGTACAATTGATTGTGATCAAGTAGTTATTGGTGCAGGCCCTTGGGCAAGAGATTTTTGGAACATGTTAGATTTACCTAAAACTGTAGATATTAAAGGTAAAGATGGAAAATTATATACAACAGACATGTGGACTTATTGGTTTTTACAAGAAGGTGTATTGGGAGTTCCTGCTGATTATTTAAAAACTAATGACGGTAAACAGCCTCCAGTAATTCACGTCGACACTGATGCTCCACTTTATTCAGATGTTGATGGAAAACTTATTACAGATAAATTATGGGGGATTTATTACAAACCAGATATTGAAGGATTAGGTGTTCAAGGGGGAACTTCACCTTACATTGTTAAAAAACATTTTGATCAAGTAAACGTTGATCCTTACGGAATAGATTCTCCAGAATTTCAAACTACAGATCAATTTTCTGTAATGTGGTCTTCGGCTTTAGCTCATTGTCAAAAGAGATTTGAGGGTAAGTCTAATTTATATAGAAAAGGTCCTTCCGGAGGACTTGGATGTTTAACTCCAGATTCTTTTCCAATTTTCGATAGATTTTGTGAAAACGTTTATATGATTGCAGATGCTAACCATGGTTATAAAATGATTGGTGTTGGGCATTTAGTTGCGCAAGAGATTTTAGGTACTGAAAGTGATTTGTTGAAGCCTTTTCGATTCAATCGATACGCGAAAGGTGAATTACACCCTACTTCGAACAGTCCGTTCCCGTGGAGCTAGGTTTATCTCGTAGACAGATAAATTTTTTTCAGCTAACTTTTTGTATCTAAAAAAGTTAAGGGGGAAAATGACCGATCTAGAAAAACATGTTAACCGTCCAGGTAGAGACAAGCTTGTAAAGAAAGTAAGAGAAAAAATTAACGAATTAGGAATAACTTATATTTATTATCAATTTATTTCTGTGACAGGAAGAGTTGTTGGAAAAGGAATTCCAGCAGATCACTGGGAAAGAACCGCAGAGAAAGGATTTCAATTAGTTTATGGTGCAACAGCAAACTTATTTTTAGATCGTCATAATAATTATATTGGATACGGACCTGAAGCTATGGAGCTAGTTGGTATTCCAGACCCTGAAACTTTCTGTCAATTACCATGGGATAAAAGAGTTGGAAGAGTTTTTGTAACTTGTTTTAGAAACAGAGAAGAGAGAAATAATCCAGGTGGTCATTTAACTTCTGACTGTAGAGGAAATTTAAGAATTTTCATGGATGAATTCCAAAAGAAACATGGTTTAGAACTAAGAGTTGGTACTGAACCTGAAATGATGTGGTTAACTAGAAATCCAGACGGAACACCTACTGGAAAAGGTTTTTCTAAACCATTCTGTTATCACATTGACCAATTTGAATCATTAAGACCAGTATTTATGAAAGTAATTGAATACGCAAAAGCAATGGGGCTCGATATGATTCAAGGTGACCATGAGGATGCTCCTGGACAACTAGAATTGAACTGGACATACGATAACGTTTTAAGAAACGCTGATAGACTATCAACTTACAGACAGATATGTGCGCAGGTTGCTAGAGAGCATAACTTAATAGCTTGCTTTATGACAAAACCTTTTATGGGTGTTTCTGCAAGTGGATGTCATACTAATATGTCTTTATGGAAAGGCGGAAAAATTTCAGTAAATAAATTAGGTAATAAAAAATTGCCAGGAGTAGAGGAAGTGTTTAGCTATGTCTCAGGTGGTACAAATACATTTATGCCAGATACGAAAGATATGCAGCTACCAGGAAAAATTGGTTTACAATCAATTGCTGGTATCATGAAACATTTGCCTGCATTAACGGCATTAGGATCTTCAACAGTAAACTCTTATAGAAGATTATGGGATCAAGGTTTCTGGGCACCAGTTTATGCTGACTGGGGATATCAAAACAGAACTTGTGGATTAAGAGTATCTGCACCAGGTCGTTTTGAATATAGATCAGTAGATTCAATGCACAATCCTTATTTATTAGGTGCGGCATTACTTAAAGCTTGTGATGAAGGAATTACGAAAAAAATGGTTCCTGCAAAACCTGAGTCTCGAAATATTTATGAAGCTCAGAAAGCTGGAAAAGATGTTAAAAAACTTCCATTAAGCTTAGGAGAGGCATTGGAAAGATTGTCAGAAGATGAGGTTATAAAATCAGCTATGCCAGATGAAATGTATAAAGTGTTTCATTGGTATAAAAACGATGAGTGGGAAAGATTCCTTGGTGCAACAACTCAATGGGATCTCGATACTTATCTTGACTGTTTACCTTAAAAATATAAAAGGGGAAATATATGTGCGGAATAGCTGGATTAATTCATAGAGGAAAATCTTCAAACGTTGGTAGTGAATTGCAACTAATGCTTCAAGCATTGAAGCATAGAGGGCCGGACTCAACTGGTTATGCTTTATATGCAGAAAATGATGGTAAGAATTTTATTATGAGATTTAAAGTAGGAGAAAATGTTGGTGAAGGTAGTACATCTGTAAATGAAGACGCCAGTGTTTACGATGAAAGAAAAAAACTAGTAGATCAAATGTTAAAAGAATTAGGAGCAAATATAGTAAAAGATGAAAAGTTAACTCCATATTCTTATAGATATGAAATGCAATTTGATAAGGACTTGATGGAGTTTTCAAAAAAAATTGAAAGTATTAATGGAGTGGAAATTTTATCAATAGGAAAATCTTTAGAATTAATTAAAGATTTAGGCGATGCCGCTGCAGTTTCGGAAAGATATGGATTAGGTGATGTTAAAGGTACACATGCTATTGGACACGCAAGGATGGCAACTGAATCTGGTGTAGATATTAAATCAGCCCACCCTTTTTGGGGATATCCTTTTAGCGATGTTTCTGTGGTTCATAACGGTCAATTGACTAATTATTGGAACAATAGAAGAGTTTTAGAAAATAAAGGTATGAGGTTTATGTCTGAATGTGATTCAGAGTTAATCGCAGTGTATCTTGCTGAAAAAATGAGAAATGGTGCAACTTTAGAGGAAGGTATGAAAGACTCATTAACTGGCTTAGATGGAGTATTTACATACTTTGTAGCAACAAAAGATTCTTTAGGTATGGCAAAAGATACAATGGCTGCAAAACCATTAGTGCTTTATGAATCTGATGATTTAGTAGCAATGGGATCAGAAGAGATTGCAATAAGGTCTATTCTCCCTCAAGAAATAGATACTTATGATCCATTCGACGGAGAGGTCAAGGTATGGCGAATTTAAAAACTTCAGAAAAAAAAACAAAAGCCCAATCAATGGGACTTCATACTGAAGTCTTAACTGGAAAAACTCAACAAAAATTCTTTAACCCTGATGAGGCTGAGAATTTCTACTATTGGGGAACATATGATGTAGATTTTAATAAAAGAATTGATCTTGATGTTATGGATTTAGATTGTAAAGAAGCTAACAGAAAGATTGATGATTTAATGAGTCAAGGATATGGAACTATAGTAATTAAAAATCCACAAGGAAAACACAGCTTAGGTGTAGGGATACTTAACAAACTAAATTTAATCTTTGAGGGTAGCTTAGGGTATTTTGGAGTTGGTTCGATTGATGGTCCTACTGTAAGAATAAATGGTAGAGTTGGATGGTCTTGTGCAGAGAATATGATGGCTGGGAAAGTGGTTATAGAAAAAAATGCCGGATCGTGTTTTGGAGCTGCTATAAGAGGTGGTGATCTTATTTGTAAAGGAAGTGTTGGTGCGAGAACAGGGATCGACCAAAAAGGCGGGACAATAATTATTGGCGGAGATGCAGGCGCATTTACGGGTTTCATGATGCAAAGAGGAAGAATAATAATTTTGGGTGACGTAGGCATAAACCTTGGAGACTCTATGTATGATGGGACTATTTATGTAGGTGGAAAAATAGGTTCATTTGGAAGTGATGCCGTAGAGTCGCCTATGACAAAAAGTGATATGGATTGGTTAAAAAGAAAACTTAAAGTAGCAGAGATCGGTGAAAATTTTGATTTGTCTAAAATGACAAAAGTAGTAGCTGGTAAAAAATTATGGAATTACGACGCATTAGAACCAACTGAGAAAAAAGGAGCTATATAAAATGGCAAAAAAAAAGAAAAATGGAAAATCAAACGGCCACTCTAACGGAAATGGTAAGAGTGAGTTCTCAAAAAGAAATAAAAGTTTATTAGGTTATAATTCAATTTTTACACCTGAAGTAATTGATGACATCCATATAAAAGCTCAGCTAGGAAGATACAGAATGAGAGGAATGGCTTTAATGAAAAAAATTCCTACATTTGATGATCTTGTGTTTTTACCTGGAACTTTAACAAGATTTGTAATTGAAGGTTACAGAGAAAAGTGTGAAACAAAAACTGTTATTGGGCCAAGATGTGAAAATCCAATTGAATTAGATATACCAGTTTATATTACTGGAATGAGTTTCGGTGCATTATCTTATGAAGCAAAAACTGCTTTAGCAAGAGGTGCTACGATGGCTGGAAGTGCCACATGTTCAGGTGAAGGCGGAATGATACCAGATGAGAGAAGATATTCGGAAAAATGGTACTATCAATGTATTCAATCTAGATATGGTTTTAATCCACATCACGCTCAACTTGCGGATGGTATAGAAGTATTTATAGGACAAGGTCAAAAAGTTGGTATGGGAGGACATTTAATGGGTCAGAAAGTTACTGACCAAGTTGCTGAAATGAGATCACTTCCAGCTGGTATTGACCAAAGGTCACCAGCAAGACACCCTGATTGGCTAGGACCAGATGATCTTGCATTAAAAGTTCAAGAGCTAAGAGAATTAACTAAAAATAAAGTACCAATCCAATTGAAACTTGGGGCTGCAAAAGTATATGACGATGTGCGTATGGCGGCTAAGTGTGATCCTGACTCGATTTACCTTGATGGAATGGAAGGATCAACTGGAGCTGGTCCACATATCGCTGCAGCAAATACAGGCATACCTGGTATTGCAGCTATAAGAGAAGCTAGAAGAGCAATAGATGATGTTGGAAAAACTGGAAAAGTTACATTGATCTATGCCGGTGGTGTTAGAGATGGCGCAGATATGGCAAAAGCACTTGCTTTAGGTGCAGATGCAATTGCAATAGGAACTGGAGCTATGGTAGCTTTAAATTGTAATAAAGAAATACCTGAGTCAAATTTTGAAAAAGAAATGGGTGTTCCGGCTGGACATTGTTATCATTGTCATACTGGCAGATGCCCAGTTGGTGTTGCAACGCAAGATCCAAAATTAAGAAAAAGATTAAATCCAGATGAAGCAGCGTTAAGAGTATACAACTATTTACATGCAATGACTTTAGAGGCGCAACTTCTCGCAAGAGCTTGTGGTAAAACGAATATACACTCTTTAGAACCTGAAGATATGGCTGCTTTAACAATGGAAGCTTCTGCGCTTGCAAAAGTTCCATTATCAGGAACTAATCATACTGTTGGAGTTGATGACTTTCATAAAATATAGGAAATTAAATGGCAAAGAAAAAAAATAAAGTAAAGAAAAAAGAAAAAGAAGTTAAAGGCCAACTAGGAAAAAAAAAAGAGACCGCTAGAGAAAAAATGATTGGTCAAACTATTGGTTATCGTTACGATGTTAACCTTTTGCCTGATTACGGTAGATTAACTCCTTTCTTGAAAAAATATATTGAAGCAATGGGTTGGGATGATCTCAATTGGTTAGAAGATGTTCATATGGGATATGAAGAGGACAGGCCAGCAGTATTTGATAGAAATGCTAATGGATGGGTAACAATACCTAAAAAAATTAAATTACCTAATAACCAGCAAGACAGAGATATGATTGCTAGAGAATTGTTAGTAAAATTTCAAATGTCTCCCAATCATCCTTTGGTTGATCTTAAAAAAGCATATAGAAAATTTTAGAATCAAAAAATTATTTAGTTCTAGTGTTAGTTGATTAATAATTAATTTTATCAACTAAAGTGTACCTTTTTACTGTTGTTATTAGTTTTTCAATAAAATAAATTTATTAAAAGTTTAGGTATGCGGAAATATTCATAAAGCATTCTTAAATTTGTAAATTAAAGGGAGGAAAGCACGATGACTGATCAACTTAGTGCATTGACGACCATATTTACTGAATTCTACTATTGGGTAACTGTAGTACTAATGTTCCTAATTCACGTAGGTTTCTGTATGTATGAGGTTGGAGCCTCTAGATATAAACATCACCAACATACATTGATGAAGAATACAATGTTAATACCATTGGTTACAATAACATGGTTCTTTTTTGGTTGGTGGATATATTGGGCGTTTCCAACAGGACCGGGTTTAGCACCTTCTATTATGAATGAAAGTGCAGCATTAATTACGGACGAGTCCGCATTTAGTGCAACTTGGTATACTGCTACAAGTGATTTAATGGCAATAAACCTTAACGACCATATAAGTGGTGTGTTCTGGGCAGCATTTCTATTATTTTCATGGACAGCAGCTTCAATCGTTTCAGGTGCTGTAATTGAAAGAATTACAACATTTGCATTTGGTATCTTGGCAATAGCTATTGGTTCGGTATTCTGGACAATAGATGCTGCGTGGGGATGGCATTTCGACGGTTGGATGTTAAAAATATTAGGTTATCACGATGCTTATGCATCGGGAGTAATTCACGCAATAGCAGGAGGATTTGCTCTTGGAATTCTATGTGTATTAGGACCAAGAATAGGAAAATTCTCATCTAGCGGAGAACCTAGAAATATAGGACCAAGAAATCCTTGGTTAGTAACAGTAGGATTATTTTTAATTTATACTGGTTTCTGGGGTTTTTATGCAGCGTGTAATATTCCAATCTATGATTTAGGACCTGAATATGGAATGGAAGGAGTAACATTCTGGACTGCAACAAACATTTATGTAACACCAACTACTTTAAGCGGTATTACATTTAACTTCTTGATGTCACTATCAGGAGGATTGTTGGCCGGATATGTTATATCTAAAGGTGATCCTTTCTGGACATATTCAAGTGGACTAGCAGGAGTAATAACAGCTTCGGCAGGTAACGACTTATATCACCCAATACAAGCAATGATAATTGCAATGATTGGTGTATGGGTTGCTTACAAACTGCATTATTGGGTTGAACGTAAGTTCAAAATTGATGATGCTGTTGGAGCAGTAGCTGTTCACGGTTATGCTGGTTTCGTAGGACTAGTTATTTGTGGGTTTGTTCTAAATGGTTATCCATCATCTGGTTACAGTGTTGGAGCTATGTGGGATGGATCAACTTATGCTGCAATAAATCCATTAGGAATGTTTATTGGGGCAATAATTATGTTCTTCGTTCTAGGGTTTTTCCCTGGCTACATAATTGCTAGAGTACTTCACGGTATGGGCAAATTAAGAATCCCAAGAGAAGTAGAATTAGCAGGTCTAGATTATCAAATATTAGAGGATGCGAGTAGTGATGAAAAAGCCGTCGCATCATCTTCAAGGTAAAGGAGGTTAACTATGGCTACAGTAAGTAACTGGATAGATCATCTGAGTGCCTCTGAAGTTGCAGGGGCAGTTTACCCGGGCGTTGGATCCGAGGGTATTCTTGTTATTGTTGGTATTGTGATTTGGATAGGCTGGCATGTTGTTTCAAGCATGCAAGAGTCTAGTAAAATGAATGATATCGCAAGAAGAAGACCTGGAAAAGATGACTGGAAAAGCAACACACCTGACTGGTAAATAATAGGTCTTGAGGGCGCATTAAAATGCGCCCTCTTTAAAAGATGGAAGAAAATAATCATAAAGAACAAGAAAATAAAACACCAAGTAAAATGGCTAGGCTAGCTTGGCCTAAAGCCAAGTATGGTGTTATAATCGCAATAATTATAATTGTGATAGTAAACTTAATATATTACAAAGATGTAATAAAAAGTTTTTTTTAATAATGTCTAAAAATCTTTCAAGAATTGCTAAACAAAAAAAAATAAAATACTTTCTTATAAGCTTTGTAGATTTATTTGGAGTTTTAAGGTCTAAACTTGTTCCAGCAAGAGCAATTGGTGAAATGCAAAAAAATGGAGCTGGATTTGCTGGATTTGCTACTTGGCTAGATATGACGCCTGCAGACTCTGATATGTTTGCAATTCCCGATCCTGATAGTCTAGTAATTTTACCATGGAATAAAGAAGTAGGATGGTTGGCATCTGATTTATGGATGGATGGAAAGCCTGTGGATGCATCTCCAAGAATAATGCTAAAAAGACAAATTGAAAAATTATCTAAAAGAAATCTAAAAATGAAATCAGGTGTGGAATGTGAATATTTTTTATTATCAGAAGATGGAAAATCAATTTCAGACCCAAGAGATATCCAATCAAAGCCGTGTTATGATCAATCTGCTCTAATGAGAAGATATGAATTAATAAAGGAAATATGTGATTGTATGATTGAACTTGGATGGAACCCGTATCAAAATGATCACGAGGATGCTAACGGACAGTTTGAAATGAATTGGGACTATTCAGATAGTTTAATAACTGCTGACAGGCATACTTTCTTTAAGTTTATGGTAAAATCTTTAGCTGAAAAACATGGATTAAGAGCAACTTTTATGCCGAAACCATTCGAAAATTTAACAGGAAACGGTTGCCATGCTCACATTTCTTTATGGAATGGTAATTCAAATAAATTTTTAGAAAAAGGAGATAGGTTAGGTTTAAGTAAGTTGGCTTATAATTTTTTAGGTGGAATAATAAAAAATGCAACATCCTTAGCAGCATTCTTTAATCCAACGATCAATAGTTATAGAAGAATAAATGCACCCCCAACAAAATCAGGTGCAAGTTGGTCTCCTAGTAGTATTTCTTATACAGGAAATAACAGAACCCATATGATTAGAGTACCAGATCCAGGTAGATTTGAACTTAGATTAATGGATGGATCTTCTAATCCTTATCTATTGCAAGCAGGAGTTATGGCTGCAGGCCTAGATGGTATAAATAATAAAATTGATCCAGGAGAACCATTATTCTGTAACATGTACACGGATCATAAAAATTATCCAAATTTAGAAAGGTTACCAAATGAACTTGAGGAGTCTTTGGAGAATCTAGAAAATAACAAAATATTAAGAGAAGCTTTCGGAGAAAAAGTAATTTCAAGCTACATAAAACTTAAAAAGCAAGAAATAGTGTCATTTGATATTGAAGAAAGATTTGACAAAAGATCCCCAATAACAACTTGGGAAAGAAATAACAGTCTAGATTGTTAATATATAATGAGTGATACTGAAGTATTCGGTTGGAAATTTTCTAAACTTATTAATAATAAAAATTACGATTTTAAAAGAGATAAAATTCTTGATGTTTGTGGAGAAGATAATGTGCTTGATGCCTACGAGGTTATATCTGGATGGCAAAATTACAATACAACACCATTAATAAATTTAGAAAAACTTTCAAAAAAGTTGAAGCTTAATAATATTTTTTACAAAGATGAGTCAAAAAGATTTCATTTAAAATCTTTTAAAGCTTTAGGTGGTGCGTATGCTGTTCAAAAAATTACACAAGGAGATAAGTCTACCACCGTTGCAACAGCTACGGCAGGCAACCATGGCAGATCAGTATCATGGGGAGCACAAAGACTTGGTTTAAATTGTAAAATATTTATTAGCGAGTTTGTTAGTGAGGCACGTGCTGATGTAATGAGAAATCTCGGTGCTGATGTTATTAGAGTAAAAGGTAACTATGAAGCATCCCTAAAAGAATGTATTAAACAATCAAAAATAAATGGTTGGGAAATAATACAAGATGTTGCATGGGAAGGATATGAAAAAGTTCCAAAACTGACCATGGCTGGATACTCTGTTATGATAAAAGAAATTTCAAATCAAACAGATAAATACATCACCCATGTTTTTTTACAAGCAGGTGTAGGTGGAATGGCCTCAGGTGCAATTGCAGGTATTGCCAAATATTTTAAAAGAATACCAAAAATTATTATTGTTGAACCTGAAACAGCTGATTGTGTTTTACAAAGTGTAGAAAAAGGAGAAATACAAAAAATTGATATCAAAAAAGAAAGTATTATGGGTGGAATGTCTTGTGGAGAAGTTTCGTTAGTTCCTTGGAGAATATTAAAGAACGCAGTAAATATCTGTGTAAGTATATCAGATGATAATATAGCCAAAACAATTGCTATGCTCGAAAAAAAATATTTTAGTAATGAACCAATTATTGCAGGTGAATGTGCAACACCTGGTATAATTAGCTTAATAGCAGCTTCTGAGAACGAAAATATTAAAAATAAGTTAGAATTAAGTGATGAATCAAATATTCTATTAATAGGTTGTGAAGGTGATGCAGATGAAAACCTTTACAAAAAATTATTAAATGAAGGTATTAAAGAATTAATTTAAAACTATGAAAAAATTTAAAGAAGAAGATATATATAAGATATTTAAGCCAGAATTAACTCCAAAAAGAATGCTCGAGATGGGTGTTTTTGGTGGATCATATTTTGGAAACAACGTAAAAGAATATCCAAAAAGTTGGTTTACAAATGTTAAATTAAGTAAAAATTTTGATGTAAATTTAAATAGATTTAAAATCAGAGCAGGTCTCTCTAGAGAACATTGGATAGAAAAGGGATGGATATTTAATGAGGATCCATTAGGTTGGTTTCAATGGTACTGCAGGTTTACAATGGGAAGACGTATACCAAATGTTGATATAACTCAAATAAAAAGATGGAAAAACTTTAAAAGGCATGTCACCGCCATTGAAAAGAATTGTGAAAAAGGCAATTTAGATTGCAGGAAAAGACAAAGACAAGCAATCTTACAATGGGCTTATAATCCTTACAGATAAAATTATTCTATTTTAGTTTTAAAATCTATTCCGTATTCTGATCTTGGTCCATTTCTTAAACCAAAAGGTCCAGGGAAAAATAATGTCATTGGTCGAGTACCAGGCTTTAAATCAACCCTATGAAAAGTATTTGCAGATCTAAATCCTATATATCCAGGCGGCCTCCAATGCCTTCCATCTTTAAGGGTCTCGTAATAACCTCCACGTATAATTATTGTCATAAATGGACATAAATGGTTATGAACTCCATCTCCATGATCATCATCTAACATTTCGTGAATTAAAATATTAAATGGAAACCACTTTGGTCTATTCCTAAATAATACATAATACCTATTCATCCAAGGTTTAGCCTCATCAAATTTTGGATGAGATGGGCCTCTATCTAAAACTACTTTTTTTCTCCCAAGTTTTTCAAGTATTTTCAAAAACATTAATGAATTTTAATTATCGCATCATTTCTTAAAAGATACATTTTTTTATTTAAAATATATGGTCTAGAAATTTTATTTGTATCTATTTTTATTTGATCTTTAGTTTTTCCGTCTTCAATACTGACTTTTAATAGTCTACCGTTACTTAAGCTTATATAAACAAAATTTTTTGCAACTATAAATCCAGTTGGAAAAGCTTTTTTATTTTTCAAAAAATTGAAAATATTTGTTGATCTTAAAATATTTCCATTATTTTTGTCTATAATTATTAAAAACCCTTCATTTGAAACAGTAAAAACAAGATTTTCTACTATAGTAGGTTCGAGATAAGAATTAATATTTTGTACCCATTTGATAATTCCATTTCTTGAGTCTATTGCAAAAAATTTATTTTGGTTATTTGAAACAAAAATAGTATCACCGTCAGACACTATTCTAGAGTTTTTAAGCAAAAAAGCACTTTCAAATATGTCTTCATTTATAGTTTGAGCTTGCCATCTTAAACTTCCTGTATCAATATCGAGTGCATTGATATCACCAAATGTATCAATAAATATGACAAGTCTATTTTGAATGATTAAAGATAATTTTCTTTGAGATTTGATGATTGATTGTTGTGTTCCAAATTTCCACAACTCTTTACCATTTTTAATAGAAATACATCTAATTACATTTTCAAAATCTATTAAAAAAATTTTATCATCTTTAACTTTAATTTCAGAATTGAAGGAGGCTTTATTAAAATTTTTCCACAATAAATTACCATTCAAATAATCTAGTGCATATAAATTTGCTATACTATCTGCAGCAATTAAAATTTTATTATTTGATGAAAAATATATCGATGGTCTTTGTTTGATTTGTTTTTTATCATAATAATTTTTTTTCCAAATAAGTTTTGAATTTTGATCAAATTTAAGAATTGAGCCTTTTTCATCAAAAAAAACTAAAGAATTATCTTTTCCAATAAATAAATCTGGATTAATGAGATCAAAATTTTTAATTTTTTTAAATTTAAATTTTGAAATTTTCTCAAAATCACTCTCAAAATTGACATAACCATTGTTGTTATTTAAATTATCTATGAATGAATTTTTTTTAAATGAACTCTTTACTCTAATTTTTAAATTTGGATTAAATTCTTTTTCTAAAATTTTTTCTGATTTAAAAATTTCCTCTATATTTCCATTTTCTTTTTTTACTATTTCAGTTTCAGTCCAAAACCCCGTTTTTGTATCTAAAGAACACTGATTTATAAAAGTAAATATTACTATTATTAAGATATTTTTATACACTAAAATCTCTTCGTAATCTTTTTTGCGCTTCCAATTTAATTCTTGGATTAGATCCATCTATTTCTAATATTTTTTCAAAAAATTCTTTTGATTTTTTCATCTCATTTTTTGAAAAAAAATATTCAGCAATTACATATAAACTGTGAGATCTCCATAAATTTTCATTATTTATTAATGGTTTGAATATTTTTAAAAGCTCTTCTTCATTGGCTGTTGCAGAATTATATAATCCTTTTTTATAAATAATTAAGTTTTTTATTTCAGTATCTAGACCTGTATCATTAATTAAAATATCAAAGTATTGATTTATCTCAGTTTTATTTTCCAAAAGATTGTTATCTAATAAAAAATATAATGCTAATGGTGAATAAGTTGAGTCCTTAATGCTAACTATATCTTTCATTGCTTTAATTGAATCATTCGGATAATTAATATCATATGTGATTAAAGCTAAATTATATTTCTCAGAAATTTTTACTTTTACATTCTTTTGTTGATCAACATAGAAAAAATAAGCAAATAATAATAATAATAAAATAAACGCAGAAAATAAAAACGATTTTTTATTTTTTAATATAGTATTTTTAAAATTTGATTTGTTTTGATCATTTATTTCAGTTTGAATTTGTTCACTCATCTATATCATATTCCTTAATACGTATTGTAAAATTCCACCATTCTTATAATACTCTAACTCGTTCTTAGTGTCTATTCTTGACAATAGCTTAATTTTTTTTATCTCACCATTATTATATTTAATTTCTAATTCTACTTCTTGAGATGGTTTGATGCCATTTTCCAATTTAGTCACAGTAAATAATTCTGATCCATTTAAATTAAGATTTTTCCTATTAATTCCATCAATAAATTGTAAAGGTAAAACTCCCATTCCAATTAAATTTGATCTATGAATTCTTTCAAAGCTTTCGGCGATTACAGACTTGATCCCTAATAATTTTGTACCTTTAGCTGCCCAATCCCTAGACGATCCTGTTCCATATTCTTTACCTCCAATTACAATAAGATCTGTGCCTCTTTTTTTATACTCAACTACAGCGTCATATATTGGCATCACTTTATTCTCAGGAAATAATTTGGTAAAACCTCCTTCTGTTTCAGGGGCAATTTCATTTCTGATTCTGATATTTGCGAAAGTTCCTCTCATCATAACCTCATGATTTCCCCTCCTAGATCCATATGAATTATAATCTTTAGGAAGTATCTGATGTTCCATAAAATATTCTCCTGTTGGACTTTCTTTTTGAATAGTGCCTGCAGGTGAAATATGATCTGTTGTTACGCTATCTCCTAAAATTAGTAATGGTCTTGCATCTTTAATAGCTTTGAAGCCTTCTGGTGAAGGTGACAAATTTTCAAAAAAAGGTGGTTTTTTTACATAAGTAGAACTTTCATCCCAATCGTAGATACTGCTTTTTTTAGTTTTAATATTTTGCCACTGTTCGGGTCCTTTTGATATATTTGAATACCTTTCTCTAAACATTTCAGCATTTAAAGACTCTAATAAAACCTCTTCAATTTCTTTATTACTTGGCCATATATCTTTTAAATAAACATCTTTATTATTTTTATCTTTTCCTAAAGGATCTTTATACAGATCAACATTCATAGATCCCACTAAAGAGTACGCTACCACCAAAGGAGGTGAGGCTAAATAGTTTGCTTTTACTACTGGTGATATCCTGCCTTCAAAATTTCTATTTCCTGATAGAACTGAAACAGCGTAAATATCATTCTCCTTAATTGACTTTGAGATATTTTCAGGTAATGGTCCAGAATTACCTATGCATGTTGTGCATCCATAACCAACTAGATTAAATCCAAGCTCATCCAAATATTTGTTTAATCCAGATTTATTTAAATAGTCCGTAACAACTTGAGATCCTGGTGCTAAAGAAGTTTTTACCCATGGTTTAGTTTTTAATCCCATTTCAATTGCATTTTTTGCAAGAAGCCCGGCACCAATTAAAACATTTGGGTTTGAGGTATTTGTGCATGAAGTAATTGCAGCAATTACTATGGATCCATCTTTTAGTTTAAATTTCTCTCCCGCTACTTCGGATATATTTTCTTTATTTCTTTTTGTAATTTCTTTAAAGTTTTTTTGGAAAGAGTTTTTTGCTTCTGTAAGCAAAACTTTATCTTGTGGCCTCTTAGGTCCTGAAATAGTAGGTACGACAGTAGACATGTCAAGTGATACTAAATCTGAAAATTCAATTTCTTCACTAGCCCACAATCCTTGCTCTTTAGCATAACTCTCAACTATTTTCACAGTTTGACTATCTCTTCCAGAAAATTTTAAATATTTTAAAGTTTCATCGTCCACAGGAAAAAAACCGCAGGTAGCACCATATTCAGGGGCCATGTTTGCAATTGTTGCTCTGTCAGCCAAACTTAAATTTTTTAAACCTGAGCCGTAAAATTCTACAAATTTACCTACAACCCCTTTATCTCTTAAAATTTTTACAACTGTTAACACCAAGTCAGTTGCTGTCGTCCCTTCGGGTAATTTATTATATAATTCAAATCCAATAACTTCAGGTATTAACATTGATATAGGCTGACCTAACATGCCGGCTTCGGCTTCTATTCCACCCACTCCCCAACCTAAAACAGATAAACCATTAACCATAGTTGTATGGCTATCGGTGCCAACAAGAGTATCTGGAAATATATATTCATCATCTCCTGATTTTGCACTCCATACAACTTTAGACAAATATTCTAAATTTACTTGATGACAAATTCCAGTCCCAGGTGGAACAATTCTAAAATTATTAAATGCTTGTTGTCCCCATTTTAAAAATGAATATCTCTCTCCATTTCTATTAAATTCAATATCAACGTTTTTTTTTAGTGATGATGTATTTGCAAAATCATCGACTTGAACAGAATGATCTATAACCAAATCTACTGGGGATAGAGGGTTAATTTTTTTTGGATCTTTATTTTTGTCCTTTACAGCTTCTCTCATAGCAGCCAAATCTGCAACGGCTGGTATTCCAGTATAATCTTGTAACAAAACCCTTGCTGGTCTATATGCAATTTCAGTGTTTGATTTTTTAGTTTTAAGCCAGTTTTTAATTGCATCTATCTGACTTTTGGTAACTGATAATTCATCTTCAAATCTTAATAAATTTTCTAATAATACTAACAATGACTTTGGGAGTTTTGAAATCCCACTTAGACCGTTTTTTTCCGCTTCTTTTAAAGAAAAATATTTATAATTCTTTCCATTTATTATTAAAGATTTTATACAATTATAAGAATTTTTTTTTCCTGGTTTCATAGTTTTATATATAAAATGTAATTATGCTCAAAAGAAGAAGGCAGGACATAGCATAATTGAAGTATTTAATAAATTTATCATTTGTCGCAAATTTTCTTAAAAATTTACCAATAAATGTCCATAATGTAATGCTTGTTGATGAAAAAAGAAGAGCAAGAACTACAACTTGAGTCGCATAATTTAGGTAATTCTCACCTAGTTCTACATAAGTTGACACAACTATAATCGCAACTGTAACACCTTTAGGATTTAAATATTGAAAAAAGAAAGTTTCGATGAATTTAACTGGATTTTCTTTTTTTGTATCGTCTGATGTTGTAGCGGTTGCAATTTTATAAGCTAAATAAATTAAAAAAAATGTACCAAGATACTTCATCACTACTTGAATAATTGGAAATAATTTAAATACATTTATTAGTCCAATTGTTAAAAATAATACTAAAGATGTAAATCCAAGTGTAACACCAAAAATATGTGGGAGGGTTTTAATTATACCAAAATTAAACCCCGAGTAAGAGGCTACAACGTTATTTGGTCCTGGTGTATATGCTGTGACAAACCAAAACAAAGCAATTGAAACTATCTCAGGATGCATATTTTAAGCTATAGGTAACCCATTCTCTGCTTCTTGTGATGGGTGAACTAATGTAACCCTTCCCTCTTTGTCTATAGAGCCCAAAATTAAAACTTGAGATTTAACTCCTGCTATATTTTTTTCTGGAAAATTACAAACACCAATTACTTGTTTTCCAACTAAATTTTCAGCATTGTAATAGTGAGTGATTTGGGCTGATGATTGTTTAACGCCTATTTCACTTCCAAAATCAACTTCGACAACAAGAGAAGGTTTTCTTGCTTTTTCGTTTTTTTTTACACTCAAAACTGTGCCTAATCTTATATCTACTTTGTTAAAAATATCGTAGGTTATTTGTTCTTTCATAATAATAATATATAGTTAAGTTTATGAGTTTAGACAGCAATTTATACGAAAAATCAATCAAGATTTTAACAGATCTAATTAGTTTTAAAACAATATCTGGAAAAGAGAACGGGCAATTAATCGATTATTGCGATAATATTTTAAAAGCTAATGGAGTATCAACTTTTAGAGTTTTTGATGATAATAAAGAAAGAGTAAATCTTTTTGGTACCATCAAAGCAAAAAAAACTAATGGAAAAAAACCTATAATTTTATCAGGCCATACCGATGTAGTCCCAGTTTCAAAAGGTTGGTCAACTGATCCATTTGTTGCAACTATAAAACACGATAAACTCTTTGGAAGAGGTTCTTGTGATATGAAAGGATTTATTGCATGTGTGCTTGCATATGTTCCTACTCTTTCTAATTCAAATTTAGATAGGAATATTCACTTTTCATTTACCTTCGATGAAGAGACAGCATGTATTGGTGCGCCACTACTCATTAGAGAATTAAAAAAAAGGAATATTCAAGATGGTATTTGTATTATTGGTGAACCAACAAAAATGAAAATTATAGATGCTCACAAAGGCATGAATGAATATACAATACACTTTGAAGGTTTAGCTGGTCATAGCTCTCAACCTGATAAAGGTGTTAATGCAATAGAATATGCAACAAGATATATTAACAAACTATTAGAATTACGAAAAGAATTAATAAATAGAGCTCCAAAAGATTGTATATTTGATCCACCTCATTCAACTATTTCTATTGGAGGAGTATCAGGTGGAATAGCCCATAATGTAATTGCAGATAAATGTAAAGTTGAATGGGAAACTAGGCCAGTTGTAAAAGAAGACGGGATTTTTGTGACAAAACAAATTGATAAATTTGTTAATGAAGAGCTTTTACCTCAAATGAAAAAAGTATTTCCTCATTCAAATATTCGTAAAGAAACTATAGGTGAAGTGATCGGATTTAATAGAGTAAATAATTCTGAAGCATGTGAGTTTGTTTCAAGTATAACTGGAGACAACTCAAGAGAGGTAGTTTCTTTTGGAACAGAGGCTGGTCTATTCCAAGAAATTGGAATTAGCACAGTTGTTTGTGGACCAGGATCTATTGAACAAGCTCACAAAATTGATGAATTTATTGAGTTAAATGAAATTAAAAAATGCTTATCGTTTCTTGAGGGTGTTAAAAATAAATCAATTAACTAAAAAAAATCCTGCCACGTTCACAACGTGACAGGATAAGTTTAACCTCTTAAAGAGAATATTACTTACTTCTATTTGATATTGCTAAGTGAATAATAGCACCTAAAGCAGCACCAATTATCCAAGCATATCCTCCACCACCACCAAGGTTAGCAAAGAAATCATCTAAACCAAATACTAAGATATTTGGCCAAACTGTTCCAACGGCAATATATCCTGATAACACCCATGCTATCATTCCTTTACCATTGAAACCATCATTGTAGTGATATTTACCAGTCTTGCTGTCAGAGAAAAGATCATCTACATCAATTTTTTGCTTCTTGATGATATAATAGTCAGTAATCATTATACCAAACACGGGAGCTAATATAGCGCCTAAAGTGTTTACAAATGGGAATAGTCCCATCTTAGTTATTGTTGATACCCACAAACCACCAATTATAAAACCAAATATTGCAGTAATTAATCCACCTATTCTAAAATTAATTTTGCTTGGTATTAAATTAGCTAAGTCATATGCAGGTGGTACAAAGTTCGCAACCATGTTTATACCAACTGTTGCTGCAAAAAATGCAAAAGCTGCAATAATCGTAAGTAGTAAATTATCTACCCTTGCAACCATATCAGTTGGTGAAGCAACATACTCACCAAATATAGCAATGGTTCCGCCAGTAATCATTAAAGTAATAAATGAGAAGAAAACAACGTTACCTACTAGGCCCCACAAATTTCCTTTTTTCATTTCATCTTCATTTTTAACAAATCTTGCGAAGTCACCAAAGTTAATCACAACTGCTGCAAAGTATCCTACCATGATTGAAAATACTGCTAAGAAAGCACCAAATGATCCTAATCCCTCAAAACCACCTGATCTTTCTCCACCAGAAAATATATTTCCAACCTCTGTTAGCAAGCCTCCTCCAGCTTTTGCCCATATTGCAATCATTAAAACAACCATCACAACATAAACTGCTGGACCAGCGAAGTTTAAAAACTTTCTAACTAAATCTATTCCTTGCCAGAATAGATAAACTTGGAAAACTGAAACAAATATAAATGAAATCCACATTACTCCTGACATTCCAAGAAGCATTGGCTCACCTTCTATTCCAGTTAAACCTGTTATTAATAATGCAACTGCAGTTGAGGCTGCATAAGTTTGTGCACCGTACCAGAACATTGCAACAATTCCTCTAGCCATAGCTGGGAAGTTTGCTCCAAATACACCCATACTTACTCGAGCAAATACTGGGTATGGAATACCATGTTTTACACTTGGTTTTCCTGAAAGGTTTACGAGCCACATTATAAAAAATCCTGCAAGAACTAACGCAAGCATTACTGCCCAACCATTTAAGCCTGAAGCTAAGAATAGTGATGCAGCCAAAGTATATCCAAATAAACTCTGAACATCGTTAGCCCAAACGTTAAAGATTTCAAACCATCCCCATTTTTTATCGCTACTTGGGGTAGGAGCTAAATCTTTATTATATAATTTAGAAGATCTTGACATATCTCCCTCCTTTGTTTTCTCAACAATAAGTTTTTAGATATTTAATAAAATGAAAAAATTTATAAGTATTTATAAGTGTTGTTTAAGAACATATATTTAACCCATAATGTTCATAAAAATAAAAAACCCATTATGTTCATGTAAATAAAAAACCCAAAATGAAATTTGGTGTTGTTTAATTAATTTTAAAAATTATTAGCTCCAACCACCAACAGATTTAACTTCTAGAAATTCTATTAAACCTTCTTTACCTGCTTCCCTTCCTATTCCAGAATGTTTGTAACCACCAAACGGTGCATCGACAGCAATACCTGCTCCATTAACATCAACCATTCCTGATCTCAACTTTCTAGCAACTCTTTGAACTTTTTCCCCATCTTGAGTTTGTATATAGTTTGTTAATCCATAATCAGTATCATTTGCTATTTTGATTGCTTCTTCCTCTGTATCAAAAGGTATAACTGATAAAACTGGACCAAAAATTTCTGTTCTAGCAATATTCATACTATTGTTAACGTCTGCAAATACTGTTGGTTTTACATAGTAACCATCTTTTAAACCATCAGGTTTTCCTGGACCTCCTGAAACTAGTTTGGCACCTTCATCAATCCCTTTTTGAATTAGTCCCTGAATTTTGTTGAATTGAGTTTCAGAAATGACCGGTCCTATGTGCTCTCCTTCTTTATTTGGATCATCAACCTTAAAATCATCAGCATATTTTTTTAATCTTTGAACAGCCTCATCATACATAGATTTTTCCACCAACATTCTAGTTGGAGCGTTACATGATTGACCAGAATTTCTAAAACATCTTAAAGCACCTCTTTCAATAGCCTCTGGATCTGCATCTTTAAATATTATGTTTGCCCCTTTTCCACCTAACTCTAAGCTTACACGCTTAAAGTCCTTTGCAGCATTTTGAGATATTAAAGCTCCTGCTCTTGTTGATCCAGTAAATGAAATCATATTTACATCAGGATGACTAGTCAGAGCATCACCAGTAATAGCTCCATCTCCATTTACCAAATTAAAAACGCCCTTTGGAAATCCCGCTTCATCAATTAATTCTGCAATAATAATTGCTGATAGTGGTGCAAGTTCTGAAGGCTTTAAAACCATTGTGCATCCAGCTGCAAGTGCTGGGATAACTTTTAAACAGACTTGATTTATAGGCCAATTCCACGGAGTTATTAAAGCGCAAACACCTTTTGGCTCATATAAAATTCTTTGATTTTTTGCATGATCTCCTAATCCTTTTTCAAATTCAAAATCTTTTAGATATCTAATAAACGATTTAATATGACTTGCTCCAGTTCCAGTTTGGAGTTTTGTTGAAAAATCTTTCGGTGCCCCCATTTCTAAAGTTATTGCCTCTGAAATATCATTCCATCTTTTTTTATATAATACATAAAGTTTTTCTAATAGCTCAATTCTCTCTTCCTTAGTTGAAAAACCCCAACTATTAAATGCTTCTTTCGAAGCAACAACAGCATCATGAATATCTTCTTTTCCGCCTAAAGAAATTACCGCACATGCTTTTTCTGTTGCAGGATTTATGACTTCAATATTTTGTTTATTTTTTGGTGCTACCCAGGCACCATTAATATAAAAATTTTTCTTTTCTAACATATTTAAAAATTATCCTTTCTTTATTTTTTTGCAAATAAATTTGTTAATTCATATACTATAGTTGCTGCTGCTAATGACGTAACCTCAGCATGATCATATGCTGGAGCTACCTCAACTACATCTGCTGAAATTAAATTCATACCTGAAAGACCTCTTATAACATTTACAATTTCTCTTGTAGTCATTCCAGCAATTTCAGGGGTACCAGTTCCAGGTGCAAAAGCTGGATCTAAAACATCTATATCTATTGATAAATATAAAGCATTATTACCTACTCTTTTTTTAATTCTATCAACTATTTTATCAATACCTTCAATTTGAAAATCATCACAATGAATAATTTTAAATCCAAAACTTTCGTCATTTTTAATATCGTTTCTACTATAAAGTGGACCTCTTATTCCAACATGCATTGAGGCATCATCTAAAAATAATCTTTCCTCTCTTGCTCTTCTGAATGGGGTTCCATGAGTATAAGGCGCTCCAAAATAAGTATCCCAAGTATCTAAATGTGCATCGAAATGAACTAAGGCTACTGGACCTTTGTTAATTTTATTAATTGCTCTTAAAAGTGGAAATGCAATCGTGTGATCTCCACCCATACTGATTATTCCTCCAGTTTTTTGTAAAAGATCATAAGCACCATCCTCTATTTGTTTTATTGCTTCATCAATATTGAATGGATTACATGTGATGTCACCCGCATCTGCAACTTGTTGAACTTTAAATGGCTCAACATCATAATTTGGATGATAATTGGTCCTTAAATGTCTTGATGCTTGTCTTATACTTTGGGGACCAAATCTTGCACCAGGTCTATAACTTGTACCAGCATCAAATGGTATCCCAACAATAGCTACATCACAACTTTCAACATCTCTAAGTTCCGGCAACCTAGCAAATGTTGATGGCCCAGCAAATCTTGGGACTTTTGTTCCACTTACTGGCTGGATTGGATTTTTATTTTTTTCTTTTTTCATTTTTATAAATGTAAGTTAATATAATCTTATACAATTCGTCTATAACTTTTTAATGAGAATATTATTAATTTTAATTTCAATTGCCTTTATTACAGCTGTTAAAGCTGATGAAATATATAATTTAATTAAAATACCTAATTTGGATATATATAAAATCGACACAAAAAATAAAATTAGATATTTAAATACAAGTAATGATTTTAGAATTGGTTTAGAGAAAAATATAACTTGCGCCAGAACTGACTCGAAAAACCTTAGTAATAAGTTTTTGATAATAGAAAAAAACTTAAATAGTTACAGCCCTAGTTTTTTAAAAAAAAACAATATTAGATATTTAGTAATGTGTGAAAATTTATTTATTTCTAATATAAACACAGGTGGAATACCTGATACTAAGAAAAGAACACTTATTATTGATATTAATTTTAATCCAAAATATTTTCAAAGAATGATACATCATGAAATTTTTCATATGATACAAAAAAGTAATTCTAAATATTTTGACGAGGAAAAATGGGTTTCATTAAATACAGTAGACTTTGAATATGCGAAATGTTCTACTTGTTCAGATCGTTTAAATTTAGATCTTTATAAAAATACAGAAGGTTTTTTGACAGAGTACTCTAAATCAATTCCATCTGAGGATATGGCTGAAGTATTTTCATTTTTAATGACGGATAAAGCTAAGGTTGAGGATAAATCGGACAATGATATAATTTTAAAAAATAAGATAAATTTTATTAAATCTAGCTTATCAAAAATAGATAGTTCATTTAAATTTTAATGATTAACAAAGTTAAGGCCTCACTTTCTGAAAAAATATTACTTATTTTTCTTGTTTTGCTATTTCTGATCACTTTTGGTTCATATTTTTTATTGAAAGATAAATGTTTATTTGTAAAAAAAATTAATCTGAATGAAGTCAATTTTACAAATAAAGAAAATATTGTTGTTATGAATATAGAATGTGGAAATGTTATAATAGAGTTAGATCCTGCTATCTCTCCAAACTCAGTGGAACGTTTTAAATTATTAATAAAAAATGGATCCTATGATGGCTCAACATTTTATAGAGTTATTAAAAATACTTTGATTCAAGCAGGTGATTTAGAGTACGGTAATATTGATGATATTAACTATACAAAAATAGGAACAGGTAAATCAGGTCTGGGATTATTGAAATCTGAACTTAGCGATGAATTTGAATTTAAAAAAGGTAGTGTGGCGTTTGCAAGAAAAGATAATTTTGATACAGAAGACAGTGAATTTTTTATTACTTTGAAAGATATTCCTATATATCAAGGAGAATATACACCGTTAGGTAAAGTTATTTATGGATTGGACGCTTTAGAAAAGATTAAATCAGGAAATAAATCAGCATATGTTTTAAGGCCTGACTATATAAATTATTTTAAATTGATAGACTAATTTACTAATGGTTTTCCAGTAGTTAATGTATGTTTAATTCTTTCTTGAGTTTTTTTATTTTCAATTAATCTCATAAAAGCATCTAATTCTAATTTAAAAAATTCATCCTCTGAAATTGTTTTATCTAAAGTTGTATCTCCACCACTCAAAACATTTGCTAGCTCCATTCCAACAACCATACCATGATCTAAAATAACTTTTTCGTTGTATAATTTTTCTAATACTTTAATCATTTTTTCCTTCAAAGGTTTTCCTGAGAGTTTAAACTTACATTCAGCTGGAGGTGTGAAATTTTTATTTTCATCTAATAGATTTTTTGATGCTGAAAATAAACTATTTCTATTCATAATTTTTTTGTCCTCAGGCTTTAAATATTTTAATGGTTCAGCTTCAACTGGTGAAGTTGCAGTCCTAGCATAACCAATAATATCGAATACTTTTAAAGGGGCATAATCTGGATCTTTTTTTGCCTCGTCTGTTTGTGACCAACGCCACAACATTTCTTTACAACCCCCTCCTGCAGGAATTAAACCTACGATGGTTTCAACTAATCCAATTACTATATTTGTATGTGATGCAACAAAATTACTTTGAACCAATACCTCAAAACCTCCACCCAAAGTTAAACCTGATGGGGCTGATACAACAGGATATTTTGAATATTTTAGTTCTTTACAAGTATCTTGAAAATATTTAATAAATTTTTCTACAGATTTTAAATCTCTGTTATCTACAAAATTCATTGTATAAGTTAAATTTACACCAGCAGAAAATTGCATACTTTCATTCATAATTATTAAAGGTTTATCTGTTGCTGCCTTTAGAGCATCCATCGAGTCATAATCGAGAGCATTGGCTTTGGTTGTAAATTCAACAATATTAAAATCTTTAAACCTGTGTGTTATAGCTGATTTATTTTTTTCTGACTTAAGAGCACTGGGTTTAATTTTTCCAAGTGTTTCGATATTTGTATAAAGCTGTCTTTCACCATAAAAATTTTCATTTTTAGATTTTGATAAATCTTCAAGAAATTTATTTCCTTTAAATTCATCTACTCTTTCAAAAAAATTTTTTACACCTATTTCTTTTAACATTTCAAATGGACCCATTGCCCAATTGAAACCAAGTCTCATTGCTTCATCAATATCATTAAATTTATCTGTTATTCCCGGAACTAATGAAGATGCGTATTTTATTATTTTAGAGATCACTGACCATGCATAATCTCCATACTTATCTTTTCGACTTATCAAGTTATTGATATCTGTAATTTCAATTTTAAGATCAATTTTTTTTGATGGTGAATACTCACCACTATCTAAATTTATTGCCTCTAAAATCTTTTGATTATTTTCTTTATTCATCCGATAAAATCCACCTTTACCTTTTCTTCCAGTATAACCGTTCTCAATTAATTTATTTATTAGTGGAATATTTTTTGCAACTGGTTGGAAAGGATCGTTTTCAGGAAGTTCTTTAATAAAACTTTTCAGTACATCTGCCATTAGATCAATTCCAATCAAATCATAGAGGCCGAAAACACCTGTTTTTGGGACTCCCATTGGTCTACCAAATACTGCATCGGCTTCCTCTATAGATAATTTCATTTTAAATGCTTCAGTCATTGCGACTTGCATCGCATATACGCCAATTCTATTTCCTAAAAATCCTGGTGTATCATTACAAACTATAGCTCCTTTACCAAGCTCCTCCTCGCAAAAATTTTTAAGTGAATTAATTTTATTAAGATCATTATTTTCATTTTTTACAATTTCCAACAAACCCATATATCTAACTGGGTTAAAGAAATGAGTAATACAAAAATCTTTCTTTTCTTTATCAGTTAATTTTTCAGATAAAACTTTAATAGGAATAGAAGAAGTATTAGATGAAACGATCGCACCATCTTTTCTATTTTTAAAAATTTTTTCATAAATATTATGTTTAATATCAATCCTTTCAACAACCGCCTCGACTATCCAATCCGCTTCTTTAACAACATCAAAGTTATCATTAATGTTACCAACTTTGATATTATCTATTTTTGATTTATCTATTAAAAGAGGCGGTCTTGATTTATAAATCCTATCTCTAGCTTTTTCACTTATTTCAGTTTTAAGATCTAAAAGTGTAACTGGGACATTTGCGTTGCACAAATGAGCAGCTATACCACTTCCCATTGTACCCGATCCAATAATTACTACTTTTTTTATATCCATTTTAAGATTGTATATATCAATAGACTATTTAGGTAAATTATCTATTTATTCCTCTTAACCTCTCAGATCTTCTTCTAAGAAGCTCGGCACTCACCAGAATTAAAACTGACAAAACAATTAAACAAGTCGCGACTGCTAAGATTGTTGGGCTTAGCTGTTCTCTTAAACCTGTCCACATTTGAATTGGAATTGTTGTATTATCTAATCCTGCTAAAAATAGGACAACTACAACCTCATCAAAAGATGTAACAAAAGCGAATAATCCACCTGATATGACGCCAGGTAAAATTAATGGAAGTGTGATTTTCATAAAAGTATTAATTGGATTACTGCCTAAACTTGCTGCAGCTCTCGTTACACTATGGTCAAATCCAGATAGCGTTGCTGTAACTGTTATTACTACAAACGGTGTGCCTAAAATAATATGTGCTATTACAATTCCAAGATGTGTTGCTGCTAATCCAACCTTTGCTATAAAGAAAAAGATTGCTACACCTGAAATAATTAATGGAACTATCATTGGTGATATTAACGTGGCCATGATTAATCCTTTGTAAGGCATATGCCTACTACTTAAACCTAATGCAGCAACAGTTCCTAAAATTACTGATCCAAGAGTTGCAAAAATTGCAATTATAAAACTATTTTTTGCCGCAAGTCCCCATGGGTTTTTTGTCCCATAAATCATATCCTCATACCATCTTAATGAAAAAGCATCTGGATCTAGTCTTTTCATCCCTTCTGAGAATACTAAAAATTCTTCAGCATTGAATGACAACGGAAAAATTACAAATAGAGGTGCAATTAAAAAGAAAAATACAAAAGTACAAATTCCTAAATAGAAATAATGCCAAACTCTATATCGTGTCTCTGTATACTTTGGTAATGCCATATTTATCCTAATTTTATATTGTCAACTCCAACTAATTTATTATAAATCCAATAAACAACTAGAACTCCAGTTAACAACATTAATCCCATCGCTGATGCAAAACTCCAATCTAGTGTTGTTTTCATATGATATGCTATTTGGTTACTAATCAAGGTTCCTGAAGCACCTCCAACTAATGCTGGTGTAATGTAATATCCAATTGCTAAAATAAAAACTAATAAACATCCAGCACCGATTCCAGGAATTGTGAGTGGAAAGTAAACTTTCCAAAATGCTACAAACGGTGTTCCTCCTAAAGATTTTCCTGCTCTCATCAGGCTAGGAGATATTGTTTTCATAACACTATAAAGAGGTAGCACCATAAAAGGTAATAAAATTTGGGTCATTGCAACATATGTGCCTACTTTGTTATACATCATCTCAGGCCTATTATCGTCTGATACCAAGCCAATCATGACAAAAAAGTCATTCACAATTCCCTGTTGTTGTAGCAAGATCATCCAACTGGCGGTTCTTACAAGTAATGAAGTCCAAAAAGGAAGAAGCACACAAATCATTAATAAGTTACTATATTTCATCGGTAGTGTTGCCAATAAATGTGCGATTGGATAACCCATTAAAAAACAAAATACAGTAACAAAAAATGCAATTTCTAAAGTTCTCAGCCACAAAATTCTATGAATACGTCTATCTTCTTCTACTTGAGCAATTCCACCATTTTCATCAATGAATAAATCCATCCCTTTTAAATACTTTGCCATCGTATAAGGTGGTGCAGTTCTTTTTATTGCACGCCAATATTCTACGTCATTGAATCGTTTATGAAGTGATGTGATTTGCTCTTTAAAACTTCCATTCTCATCAATTTTGTTTCTTTGAATTTGTCTAAATAATTTTTTTAAAATTGTATTAAAACCATTTTTTTCTTTGTTTAATCTTTGTGCAAGCTTTCCATGTTCTTTATTTTCAACTAATTTTTTAAAATCTATATAAAAATTTTCAAAAACACTCTCCTCTGGCATGTCTTGACCATCCCAGCTTTCCATCGATTTAAATGTATTTGGAAGCATATTGGTGATCATTTTATCATCAATACTTCTTGTAAACATTTCCCCTATTGGAAAAACATAAGTAATAATTAAGAATAATAATAATGGGCAAACAAGTAAAAAGGCTTTAATTTTATTCTTTCTTTCAGCCTTCTTTAGACTTTCCTCTAACGGTATGCCGTCGGTTGTTAATATTTTATTAGTTTCGCTGCTCATAAAAAAAGGGCGGTTAAACAACCGCCCTTTAAATATAGTATATAATTAAAGTCTTTGAAACTTTAAATTATAGTCCTGCTTTCATCGCTTCCCATTTTTCACCAAGCTCTGTGCCATTGTCTGCCCAGAAGAATGGATCAACTAAGAAGTAATTTTTAGTGTTATTTGGAGCTGTTGGCATTTGCGGCATCATTTCTGTTTTACCGTCTTTATACCAAGGCTCATTCTTTTTGATAACATCTAGAGAAGATATTCTGTATGGTGCGTAAGCAATATACTTAGCACTACCAGCTAACATTTCAGTATTTGTCATCATAGAAAGAGCTTTCTTAGCATCAGCTTCGTTTGGTCCACCTTTTACAAGTGCGAAATATTCGTAGTCAAGACCTTGACCATCCCATACTTGCACAAGTGGAGCACCTTCGCCAACGATTGCATTAAAGAATCTTCCGTTCCAACCAGTTGCCATTACAACTTCACCACTCATTAAAAGTTCTGGTGGTTGAGCGCCTGCTGACCAGAATACACATCCACCTTTTGGATCTGTACATAATGCTTTGATTTTATCCATAGCTCTTTGAACACCTTTTTCAGTTTCTAAAGCTTTGTAGATTTTCTCTCCACCTTTTCCTGGTTTAATTCCATCTGCTGCTAAAGCAATTTCTAAGTTTGTAAGAGCACTTTTGTAAATTGCTCTTTTACCTGGAAATTTTTTAGTGTTAAAGAAATCTTTAATAGTCTTTGGAGTGCCTTTAACATTGTTTTTGTTATAAGCATAGTTCCAAGAATATAAGATGTTTCCTACAGCACATTTACTTGGCATTGGAGCAAAGAAATCTTTGCTTGCAGGAGTTCCATCTGGAGCTGCTGGAAAGTCTTTGTCGAAATCAAATTCTACAAATATTCCTTCATCACATCCATTGATGGTGTCGAATGCAAATACGTCAATAATATCCCACGTAATTGCACCTGCTTCTTTTTGAGCTTTAATTTCTGATAAACCACCTGAGTAGTCAACCCAATTAATCTCAATACCCAATTTAGCTGCAGTTGGGTCTCCATAACCTAATTTTTGCGATTCTGTATATGCTCCACCCCATGACGCAACTGTAACTGCGAATGCTGAAGTAGTGATAGACAATGCAAAAGATAAAGCTAGGAAAAGCTTTGTTAATTTTTTCATTTATCCTCCGTTTAAACGTTTTTTTAAAAGATTAATTACAACAATTTACAATTCATAAGTCAACAGTTCAAAAATACTAAATGTGGATAATTTTAGGGTGATATTTGTTTACTTTGGGTCTAATGCTCTAGCATCAGTGCTATTCCAACCAATATTAATTTCGTTTCCTAGTTTAATATCCAAATTTGCTGAACTATTAGGAACTTTTAAAATAAATTCATTATTACCAAGTAGATTCAATCTAACTCTTGTATGGTCGCCATGATAAATAACTTCTTCTATTTTGCCTTTATGACTGTTGTCCATTTTCTCATCAGGGTTTATAAGTGCTCTTTCAGGTCTTAATGAAACGGTAGTTTTTTCTCCTTTGGATTTAACTGTTATTGGATTAGCAAAAATTTCACCACCACTGTTTAGCTTAACCTTGCACTTATCATTAGTAACATCAATAACTTCACCTGCAAAAGTATTATTTTCCCCAATGAATTTTGCAACAAAAGAATTAACTGGTGACTCGTATAATTGGTCTGGTGAAGAAAGTTGTTGAACTTTACCATCGTTAAATACTGCAATTCTATTAGACATTGTTAAAGCTTCACCTTGGTCATGTGTAACATAAACAACTGTAACACCAATACTTTCATGTATATGTTTAATTTCGTACTGCATGCTTTCTCTTAAATTTTTATCTAGCGCTCCAAGTGGTTCATCCATCAAAACAACGGCTGGATCAAATACTAATGCTCTAGCAACAGCAACTCTTTGTTGTTGGCCTCCTGAGAGCTGTCCTGGCATTCTTGACTCATATCCTGCTAATGAAACCATAGATAAAGCTTTATCTACTTTTTTATCTATTTCATCTTTGGAAATTTTTCTTACTCTTAATGGAAAAGCTAAATTTTCATATACCGTCATATGTGGGAACAAAGCATAATTTTGGAATACCATTCCAATTCCTCTTTTATGTGGAGGTATATTTGAAATAGGATTTCCATCTAAATAAATTTCACCATTTGTAGGTGTTTCAAAACCAGCTAACATCATTAAGCAAGTTGTTTTTCCTGAACCAGATGGTCCAAGCATCGTAATGAATTCACCTTCAGCAATGTCTAAGTTTAAATCTTTTACGACAAGAACTTTCCCATCATAACTTTTATCAACTTTAGCGAATTTAACGAATTCTTTGTTATTAGGCATCGGATGAATTTAAAACATTTGTGAAGAAGATTATCAATAGTTAATTTTAGCTCTTTATATGCAGTTCTTTTGAAAGATTACAAAATAATTCTGACCCAGTTTCTGTAACTCTAACAGACTCTGATGCTTCTACTCCCCATTCACCAAACTGCATTACTGCAATCATGTGAAAACAAATATTTTTTTCCAATATTGTTTTGTCGCCTTTATAAATATTCAATGTATGTTCTCCCCAGTCTGGTGGATAACCAATTCCAATTGAATAACCAGTTCTAGATTTTTTTTCGATACCATACTTATCTAAAACTTTCCAAAAAGCTTGGGCGACATCATCAGCAGTATTTCCTGGTTTAGTTACATCTATACCTGCATGAAGTGCTTCTATAGTTTTTTTCATTGTATCTATTTTTTTTTGATCAGGTTTCCCAAGAAGGACAGT
>CACFTE010000006.1 GCA_902569105.1 uncultured Pelagibacteraceae bacterium
CAATTCCTGAAACTTGCAGGATATGTGGAGAACCAATTGATCCAGCAGATAAAATTACTTCCTTATTAGCATTAACTGTATTTAAATTGTTGCCAATATAATAATTCACACCCATAGCTTTTTTTCCTTCAAAATTTATTTTTTGTACATGAGCATTTACAACAATCTTTAAATTTGGTCTTTTTTTAACAGGATTTAAATATCCTTTTGCTGCACTACACCTTAATTTTAAACCTGCTTTATTAAAACTTGTAGTAAACTGAAAAAAACCAACTCCAGTATTATCTCCAGTATTAAAATCGTTAGTTTTAGGAATACCGTATTCTTCAGCAGCATTTTGAAACTCATCAAGTAACTTTAAATTTATTTTTTTATTTGCAACTGTTATGGGACCACTGTCATTATGAAACTCACTTTTTCCAAGTTCATTATTTTCTGACTTTAAAAAATAAGGCAAAACATCGTCCCAACCCCATCCTGTATTTCCCATTTGCCTCCAAATATTGTAATCTTCTTTTTGACCCCTGATCCATAGGAGACCGTTAATTGAAGAACTTCCACCAAGAGTTTTTCCTCTAGGATATCTGATCGATCTGTTATTCATTGTTTCATCAGGCTCAGTTTTAAAACACCAATCAACTTTAGGGTTATGCATTGTTTTAAAATAACCAACAGGGATATGTATCCATGGATAGGTATCTTTTCCTCCTGCTTCAATTAAGAGAACTTTATTAATTGGATTTGCAGAAAGTCTATTAGCCAAAACACATCCTGCCGATCCAGCTCCAACAATAATGTAATCAAAGTTCTGCATAGTAGAATTGTTCTAATCTAAATTTAATTTATTAACATAATACAATATTATTATTTAACATATGCATGATTTGTCGCTTGTAATCAAAGTGTTTTTTTGAGAGGATATCGGTTCATTAATTTAAATTAATAAAGAGGGGAATAATAATGAAAAAAATCATTTCAACGTTGTTTGCTGTATTCTTTTTAATGGGGCTATTTAATAGCGCTAATGCTGCAACAACATTTAAATGTCAGACCGTCTTGAACGCAAAAGGTGATGAAGTAAAAATGCTTAAAGACTTTACTGATAACGTAACAAAACTTACAAGTGGTTCTCTAAAATTTGAAATCATGCCTGCTGGAACAGTAGTTGGTGTAAAAGAAACTTTAGACGCTGTTGACAAAGGATTAATTGATTGTGGATTTGCTTGGACTCACTACTGGTCAGGAGAGCATCCTGCAGCAATGTTATTTGGATCTCCAGTAGCAGGTGGTGGAGTAGGTATTGACAACATTGCTTTCTTATCATGGTTTTTGATGGGTGGTGGTGAACAACTTTACGATAGACTTTGGAAAGAAATGGACAGAGACATCAAAGGTTTTATGCTTCAACCAGTTGGACCAGAAGCTCTTGGATGGTTTCCTAGAAAAATAAAAAATATGGATGACTTTAGAACATTCAAATTTAGAACACCTCCAGGAATTCCAGGACAAACTTATAAAGATATAGGTATTGCGTCTGTTGCAATGGGTGGTGGAGATATTCTGCCAGCTTTAGAAGCAGGTACTATTGATGCAGCTGAATGGTGTTGTCCAAAACCAGACATGGTATTTGGTATTCATAAAGTTTTGAAACATTACTATTTACAAGGTTTACACCAAGTAGTGGTTAATGCTGACTTTTACATCAATGGATCAAAATACAAAAAACTTTCAGATCATGAGAAAAATGCTCTTAAGGTTGCAGCTGATGCATCTTTAATGAGATCTTTAGCTTACAGGATCAAAGTAAATGGAGAAGCTCTAAAAGAACTTACAACAAAACATGGTGTAATTCTTGAGGACACTCCTGCAGATTACTTCCCAGAGTATATGGCTGCTGCAAAAGCAACTTTAGAGAAAAACTCTAAAGAAAATGCTTTCTTTAAAGAAGTTTACGACTCAATGGTAAACTTTGCTAACGTTGCAGTTCCGTTTTGGTCAGGAGCTCAATCTTCAAATGCTAAGCTTGGTATGGCTTATGCGAATTCTTTGAAGTAAACTAAACTTTATTAAAGCGGGCGAATATCGCCCGCTTTTTCCTTTATTATAATGACTGATAAACCTACAAATCTAGATATATCAGATGAAATGATAGCCGAAAGGCGTGGTGGATCAAGTAAGATGCCTGATGACATGCCGCCATGGATGGCAAAGGCAATTGTCTCAATAGATAGATTCAATAAAATTATAGGAAACATTGTTTGCTGGATAACAATTCCATTAATTTTAGGAATGGTTTATGAGGTCTTAGCAAGAAAACTTTTTTTAGCGCCAACAATTTGGGCCTATGATATGAGTCGTTTTTTATACGGAGCTTTATTTATGCTTGGTGCTGGTTATGCTCTTTCAAAAGGCGTTCATATCAGAGCAGATTTTTTATACAGAAATTTTAAAACCAAAACTCAAGGTAAAATTGATTTTTGGCTTTATCTTTTATTTTATTTTCCAGGTTTAATCGTATTTCTATATATGACAACTATATTTGTCCAAGAATCAATCATGCGTAACGAAAGAGGAATGGACACAACATGGATGCCTTATATGTGGCCTATCAAATCATGTCTATGGTTTGGAATAATATTTTTGCTAGTTCAGGGAGTTTCAGAATTGTTTAAAAGTTATTATGCTATGACTAAGGGAAGGTGGCCTGGACAAGAATGATTTCTCATTTAATTGATCCAGCCATATTGGGCTTTATATTAATTGGAGTAATGTTATTTGCTATATTTATAGGGTTTCCTATATCTTTCACATTAATTTTTTTAGGATTTGTTTTTGGTTATCTTGGATTTGGAAAATTAGTTTTCTATTTAATGACTTTGCAGTTTTCCATGGTCATGACCGAACAAACTCTCGCCGCCGTACCACTCTTTGTGTTTATGGGTATAATGATGGAACAAGCTGGTTTAATGGAAAGGTTATTTTCTGCCTTTCAAATGATGTTAGCAAAAGTACGAGGCTCTTTATATTATGCGGTTTTATTTGTTTCCGTTATTTTTGCAGCTGCAACAGGAATTGTTGGTGCTTCGGTGACAATATTAGGAATAATGGCGGCTAAATCAATGAATAAGTCTGGTTACGATGTAAAATTAGCGGCCGGAACCATAACAGCAGGAGGAACATTAGGTATATTAATTCCCCCAAGTATTATGCTTGTTGTAATGGGACCAATTATGGAAATTCCTGTTACTGATTTATTTGCAGCTGCTATTCTTCCAGGTATTTTATTAGCATGTTTGTATGCAGCTTATACGACAGTTAGATGTATATTAAATCCTAAATTGGGGCCAACTGTTCCTGAGGAACTTAGAGCAAAAAGTATGAAGGCTGTTTGGATCGAATTTTTTCTTGGATTAGTTCCGCCTGCAGCTTTAGTATTTGCGGCTCTTGGAAGTATATTATTTGGTTTTGCAACACCTACAGAAGCAGCTGGATGCGGTGCAGCTGGATCACTTTTATTAGCTCTTGCTTATAGAAAATTATCATTACCTAAATTGCAAGATGCTTTAGTTAAAACTTTGGAGATATCTGCTCTAATAATGGTACTAGTTGCAGCTTCAAACTTTTTTGGAGCAGTTTTTGCAAGGTTAGGAACTCCAATGGTTTTAACCGATTTTCTACTTTCTCTTGAAATGAATAAGTATTTAATTTTAGCAATGGTGATGGTTATGATTTTCTTATTAGGATGGCCATTAGAATGGGTTCCAATTGTAATGATAATAGTTCCAATAATTTTACCACTCATTGAGGCTCTAGAATTTAGTTTAATATGGTTTGCTATCTTAGTTGCGGTAAATCTTCAAACCGCCTGGCTATCACCACCTGTAGCATTGTCAGCTTATTTTTTAAAAGGGGTAGTGCCAGAGTGGGATTTGAAAGATATTTATCTAGGTATGATGCAATTTATGGTTCTTCAAGTCATTGGACTAATTATAATAATAGCATTTCCCAAAATAGTGCTTTGGTTACCAACTCTGTTGTATGGACAGTAGTAAATAATTGTTTATTATCTGAAAAGTGAGTCAAGAAAAAGCAAATATAAATCTAACTAACTGGGATATCGTTGGAGTTAATCCAAATGATAAAAATTGGACAAGTGGAGATATTTTTTGCTTTTGGGCAAATAATATTCAAAGTCTAGTAGGTTTTTCATTAATAGCATCACTTTATTTAGTCTATGATTTAAATATTATTATTGTTTTGTCAGCATGCATTTCTGCTGGTTTTTTAGTTTCAATCTTTTCTTATATAATTGGTCAACCATCACAAAAGTATGGCTTACCATTTCCCGTAATTTTAAGAAGTTCATTTGGAGTAGCGGGGGCAAGATATATTGGAATGCTTAGAGGAATTGTTGGTTTGTTTATGTTTGGAGTCCAAACATTCTTCATATCAAAATCTATCGGATATTTAATTAGAATTTTTATTTTTAATGTTGATGATACAATTTTAGAAAATGAAATGTTGTTAGTATTTTTAATGGGAATGGATCTAATTGACTGGTTTAGTTTTATATTTGCTTTAATCGTTCAACTTTACTTGTTTAAACAAGGACAAAATTTTATAAAATATATTTTAAATTTTTCAGCGTGGTTTGTATATGTAGGTTTAGCTTTATTTGTGGTTATTCTCGCAGGGGATAATTCAAAGGAAATAGTTAGTGCATTTAAACTAAGCGTATCAACTGAAAATTTAGTATCTAGAGAAAATCTTCTTGCCTTTATAAGTCTAACAGGCACGATATTCGCTTTTTTTTCAATTGTGATTTTAAATATAGGCGATTTTACGAGGTATGTAAAAAACAGTTCAGAAAATTTCCGTGGAAATTTATCTCTAGTAATTAATTTGATTATTTTTTCATTCGTTTCAGTATTTATTGTTTTAGGTGCAGATATAGTTATGGCGAAAAAGATGATAGAGGTGGAACAGTTATTAACCAACCCAACAGATATAATAGGAAAAATTGATAATAGTTTTTTAACTATAATAGCAATTTTATTTATTTTAGTGGCTTCAGGATCTACTAATTTAATAGCAAATTATATTCCAACACAAAATGCACTGTTAAATTTTTTCCCAAAAAGTTTAGATAAATCAAGTACAGGTCTTTTAATCGTTATAATAGGTCTAATATTTGGTGGACTATGGCTTCCAATTCTAAGCCAATCTGGTGTTTTATCTATAATTGACACAATAGGATCTTTTTTTGGACCAATAGCAGGAGTAATTATTGCTGACTATTATTTGATTAACAATAAAGAATATATTTCAAAAGATATATTTTCTGATTTAAAAAAAGGAGCATATTTTTATACAGGCGGCTGGCAAATTAAAGGTTTATATTCAATGATTATTGGATTTATATTCGCTGCCTCAACGATTTGGAATTTTGAATTAAGATTTTTACAGAGTTTTGCATGGTTAATTGGTGCATTAGTATCTTATATAACTTATTATTTACTTGCGAGCGATTAATATGAAAGCTTTAGTTTATACGGGCACTCAAGAATTAGTTTATAGGGATGAAAAAAATCCATCAGAAGTGAAAGGAGAAAGTATTTTGAAAGTTCATGCATCTGGAATTTGTGGCTCTGACATGCACGCATACCATGGTAAAGATGAAAGACGTATACCACCTTTAATTCTAGGTCATGAAGTTAGTGGAGAAATTCAAAATGGAAAATTCAAAGGTAAAAATGTAGTTTTAAACCCCCTTATTACATGTGGAAAATGTGAATACTGTCAAAAAGGAAGAGAGCACCTATGTCCTTCTAGGGTACTTTTAGGAATGAACAGACCTATTGAAAGACAAGGTGCGTTTGCTGAATTAATTTCATCCCCAGATTCAAACATTTATGAAATTCCAAAAGGATTAGATAAAAATGAAGCCCCAGTTGCAGAACCTACAGCAGTTTCCCTTCATGCAGTGCTTATTGGTGAAGAGTCAATAAAAAAACCTTTATCTGAATGCAGGGCACTAATTCAAGGAGGGGGTGCAATCGGTTTATTATGTGGATTAATACTTTCAAAAATAAAAGGTAACAAAAATATTATACTATCAGATCCTAATAAATTGAGATTAAATGAGTGCTCAAAGTATTTAGATGCATCATTTGTTGCTCCAGATGACAAAAAAATTAAAAGTAATAGCTTTGATATAGTTTTTGATACTGTAGGTTTGGAAGCTTCAAGGCAACAGGCAATTGAAGTTGTTAAACCAGGTGGATCAATAATTCATATAGGTCTAACACATCCAGCTGGGACCTTTAATTTTAGAAAAATGACGCTTCAAGAGGTAACAGTTATAGGAACTTATTGTTATACAAATAAGGATTTTGAACAAACTCTACAAATTTTAGCGAATAAAGATATTGGACCATTAGACTGGATAGAATTTAGAGATTTAAAAAATGGATGGGATGCTTTTAAACAAATTCATGATGGTACATGCATTGCACCTAAAATTATTTTATTACCTTAGAGGCAATATTTATTCGATTTTCAGCCATTTTGGCTCTACTAAGCTTGATATCTTTAGACATAACTGGAGCTAAAATCATTATTGACCAGTAGATTAAAAGGATAAAAATCGAAATTGTCTTCATAATTATTATATACTTACCAAAGTTGATTTTTGATTGTTTAAATTTTGTCAAAATCATGTATTAAGAATTTTTTTTGAAAATAATTATGAATAAATTTTTTAAAATTCTAATAGCCTTTTTGATAACCACAAATATAGCGGCTGCCACAGAAATTAAAGTATTTGAGTTTACAGAGGATGAATTAAAAATGTTAGAGGTAAGAAAAGTACGAGGTGCTAATGCTAAAACAGAATATACTTTAGGTTTTAATGAAAATGGAAAGTTTCTAAAAGCTGTAGCCGATAATTCTGCCTCTGGTTTAGGAAAAGAAATTAAGATAGACCTTGATATAACACCTTATCTAAATATCACCTGGAAAGTTGAAAAGGATCTTAAAGGTATAGATGAAAGAAGTAAAAAGGGCCATGATTATGCAGCACGTGTATTTGTAGTTAAAAAGACAGGTGCTACACCTTTATCTAATAGAGCAATGAACTATGTTTTTTCAAGCAATGAAGACGTAAACGTATCACACCCAAGTCCATTTACCAAAAAATCAATAGACTATGTTCTTGCTACAACAAAAGAAAATTTAAATAAATGGGTTACAGTAAAAGTAAATGTAAAAGAGCATTTTAAAGAATTTCATAACTTAGATTTAAATGAAATCAATGGATTGGCGGTAATGGCTGATACAGATAATTCAAAACTTAAATCAATTTCATATTATCAAAATATCTATTTTTCTTCAGAATAATTAATTTTTTATAAATTTTTTTAGATACATGCTTATAAAAGATAATATTATAGCTACTAAAACATCTTCCAATGGTGATGCAGTTGGGTATCCAAAGTTCCATAAAATTACACCAATAAGCCAAATAATAAAAACTTTCATAAAAAAATTAATTTTACTATAATAAAATTATTATTTATGCCAAAAAAATTTAATTTTTCAGTAAAAGTTTATTATGAGGATACTGACTCTGGAGGAGTGGTATATTATGCAAATTATTTAAAGTTTTTAGAAAGAGCAAGATCTGAGGCAATATATTCACTAGGATTTACCAATTCAGAATTACTTAAAAAAAATGGGATTTTATTAATAGTTAAATCATGTCATATTGAATATAAAAAACCTGCAAAATTTGAAGATAAGCTTGATATAATTTCTGAATTGATTTCATTTACCAAAACATCATTTATAATGAAGCAATCCATATTAAGAAATAATCAAATAATTTCGGTTGCGGATGTTCATCTAGTTGCAGTCGATCAAAATGGAAAACCATCAAAATTACCTGACAAATTAAAACAAAAACTGGATAACTAATTTAATTTTTTTATTCTATTAAAAAGACTTACCATTTTTTTATCGTTTATTCTGCCTGTATTTACGTTTCTTGGACTTGGATGGTAGCAACCCACTAACGAAATTCCATTTTCTAATTTAAAAATATTTCCATGTCCAAATTTTACTTTTTTATCTAAAATAATTTTTTTTTGATAAAAATATTTACATGCATCAAAAGCTATTTTTCCTAGAGCTACAATGACTTTAACGTTATTTAAATATTCAAGTTCTTTATCAAAAAAATTTGAACAATTATCTAATTCAATCCTTAATGGTTTATCTTCAGGTGGAACACATTTTAATGCAGTTGTGATGTATGCATTTTTAAGTTTAAGACCATCATTAATATGATCAGATTTACTTTGGTTTGATATTTTTGCTTTATGAAGACATTTATATAAAAATTCGGAAGATTTATCTCCAGTAAAAACTCGTCCAGTCCGAGTACCTCCGTGAGCAGCGGGAGCAAGACCAATAAATAAAATTTGTGCGTTTGTATCTCCAAAACCAGTAATTGGTTTGCCCCAATATTTTTCATTTTTAAATTGTTTTCTTTTATTTTTAACAATTTTATCTCTAAATTTTTTTAAACGCGGACACAATTTACATTTAATTATTTCATTATTTAGTTTTGATATATTATTATTCATCAGATGAAATACATTAATTTAATATTATTAGTTTTACTATCTGTATTTTTTTCCAGCAATGTGTTTTCTAATGAAAATGTTATTCTAGAATTACAAAAAGGTAAGAAAATTATTTTTATAAGGCATGCTCTTGCGCCTGGTAACGGCGATCCTTACAACTTTGATCTCGATGATTGCGATACACAGAGAAATTTAGATGAAAGAGGAATAAAGCAATCAAAAAAAATCGGAGAATTCTTTAGAAAAAATAATATTCCAATTGATATAGTTTTATCTAGCGAATGGTGTAGATGTAAAGATACAGCTAAGTACGCTTTTGAAAATTTTAAAACTTTTAATGCTTTAAATTCTTTTTATGATGCAAAATTCTTTAAATTTAAAAAAAAACAAATCAAGGCTCTAAAGAAATATATTGATGAATGGGATAGCAATAAGAATTTAGTTCTAGTAACACATTATGTTGTTATATCTGAAATTTTAAATATAGGAGTTTCATCTGGTGAACTAGCTGTTACAAAAAAAAATTTAGGTTTGATAGGTAGGCTAGAAATTAATTAATCATTTTTTAGTAATTTTGAAAAAAACTCATAATCTTGATACTTTGGATTGTTATCTCTTAGAAGAATTGAGTCAATTATAGCTATTAATCTAAATTTATTTTCTATTTTAAGTTTTTTATTTAAATTAAATTTAAAATAATAATTTAATAATGATCTCCTTAAATTCGGAAAAACTTTTCTTAATGCGGTAAAATAACCTTCATGTTTTTTAAAGTAGTAAAATTTACTCCAAGTGTAATGATATGCTCGAAATATATCTGCGGCCTGATCATATTTGCGTTCGTGAGATTGTTGTCCAAAATGTTTAAATTTTAATTCTTTAACAACATACATCTTCATATTTTGTCTCTGTACTCTTTTGGATAAATCCCAAGTTTCAAAATAAATGAAAAAATTTTCATCAAATATTTGTTTAGTAAACTTATTTTTATTTAATAGGATGGTTCCATCTATTATATCTACTTCATCTAAAACAAAATCTCTGTCTTTAGTTTTTAACTTAATATTTTTATTTTTATTAAATATGAAATAATTAGAATGGATATCCACATTATCGTATGACGGAGTAATCAAAGCAAATTCTTTAAAATTTTCACATATTATTAAAAGTGATTGAATTAAGTCATTGCTTATCTCAATATCTGCAGGATTAATAAACACAAAATCATTTTTAGAACATTTAATAGCTAAATTCACTGCTTTACCAAAGCCTAAGTTTTTATCGGGTATAATTACTTTAAGATTTTTGTAATAGTTTTCTAAACTTTTTATTTTTTGATTTCTAGAATTTTCGACAACTATAATCTCATTATCATATTTTAAATTTTTTAATATTCTTAAAATATGCTCTTCACTGTTATAAGATAAAAATATAAGACTAATCATTATCAAACTGTTATAGCAGTTTTTTCAATATAAGTAGCAAAACTTGTTTGCAACAAAATTTAAAAGTAGTATAAACCAACAATTATTTATGGCGGGGTAGCTCAGTTGGTTAGAGCGCGGGACTCATAAGCCCGAGGTCAGTGGTTCGATCCCACTTCCCGCTACCAAATAAAATATTGAATGAACAAAATTACATCAAAAAAAAAAATATACGCAATTGTTATATGCTATAACAGTTCACCAGCAATTGAGTCACTTTATAACAAAATAGATAAAAGCTTATTTGATAAAATTTATTTTTTTGATGATAACTCGACTGACGACTCATATGAAAAAGCTAAAAAATTTGATTGGGAAGTAATTAAAAATGACACAAACTTAGGGCATGGTGGAAATTTAAAAAAAGCTATAGATACAGCTTTTTTAGATGGAGCAGATTTTGCGTGTGAAATTCATGCAGATAATCAATATAATCCAAATTCCTTAATAGCTGCTAAAGATTTTTTTGAAAATGATTATGGCTTAATTATTGGATCAAGGTTTGTAAATAAAAATCCATATTTAAAGGATGGTATGCCATTCTTAAGATATTTTGCTAATAAAATTATGAGTACATTTACAAGTAAATTACTATCAATAAATTTAACTGAATTTCATACAGGTTATAAAATTTTTGGTAAAAAATTTTATCAAAATGTTCCTTTTAAAAACTGTTCTAATGATTATTTATTTTCCTTCCAAATAATTCTCCAAGCTAAATACTTTAATTTAAAATATGGAGAAATAAGCATTTCTTCTTCTTATGAGGGATTTAGAACTTCTTGCAATTATTATAGAGGATTTTTTTATCTTTTAAATAATTTTAGAGAAATTTTATTTTATTTTTTAGCAAAGATGAAAGTTTTTAATAGTAAAGTTTTCCCAAAATAAATTATTTTTTTTTTATTAATTTATTAAGTTTCTTTAAGCTCATCAAAGAATTAAGGGGTAAATTATTTGTCTTAACTTTAGATATTTTAATTTTCTTAACTTTAGGATTATCTTTTACAGCGAATTCATAAACAGATTTACCTGGTCCTCCAGCATTGATTACTCCTTTATAATTCAAAATTTTTTCGAGAATGTTAACAAAGTCTTTATGGTACATGAAGTTAGTATACATGTTTGAAAAAGCCTTTTTGTGAATAAATGGATATTCAGTCATACATGCTCTTATTATTAATGAGTTCTCATACATCTGAACTGAACTTTCTCCTCCCAATTTTGACCAGGCATAATTGTTAATAGGCAGAACAGGATCTGTTTCTTCGTAAAGCCCCCCTTTTTTTGGATAAACATAATTTGTTGAAAAATAAATTAATTTAATTTTATGTAGAGAGCAGATTTTGACTACATTTGCAGTTCCAATAATATTAAGTGATATGCTTTTATTAATATGTTTTGAATGAACTTCCATTGGTCTTGACAATCCAGCTAAATGCAAAAAATACTTCGGTTTGAATTTTTCAATACAGTTATTAATTGATTTCTCATCAAGAATATTAAGTTTTTTTTTATCAGGAAAAATATATTGATACTTAACACCTTTTTTTTGAAGAATTTTACCAAATCTTCCATGTCCACCACTGACTAGAACTTTTAATCTATTTGACATGACTTATCCAAATTCCTCTTTTTTTTTTAAATGATTTTTCTTTTTTTAAAATTTCTTCTTTATGATTCCAAGAACACAACACAGAAACATCTGGAGGATTTTTTCTAAAATATGATATCGGCATAATTGGTATATGTTTACCTGGAGAAAACTTACCAATTTTTTCTTTAGTAGAGTCTGCTATATAATCAATTTGGTCTGATCCAATGTTACAATAATTAAATACTGTTGAGCTTTTAGCAGAAGCAGCATAGCCAGCAATTTTCTTTCCAATTGATTTATAATAATTTATTTTATCTTTAAATCTTCTCTTTGAAATTTCACAATTTTTTTTGAATTTCAAACAAGATGAAATATTATTTAATTTTAATCTTTTCTCATATTTCAAAATTTTATTTATTCTTTTAGATATTTTTCTTTCACCACTTCTTGCTATTATATATCTCATTGAACCACCATGAGTTTTTTGACTTATTGCGTCAATTAAATCAAAACCAAAATTTTTAAATATTGTTTTGACTGAATGAAGTGAAAATATGAATACATGTGCGTCATATATTTGATCATAAGAAACTTTTTTAAACATTGATCCAAGATAAGGCTCTTCAAAAATAAAAACACCTTTTGATGATAATAGATAATCTATTGAACGAATTACATCTTTTAAATTTGGTATATGACAAATAACATTTGCAGCGCAAATCAAATCAGTATTTTTTTTAAATTTTTTAAATTTCCTTATGTTTTTTGTGTTAAAGAAGCCATTAAATACATTAACATCAAAATTTTTTTTAGAAAAGTAAGCAACATTTTTTGAAGGTTCAAAACCTAAGTGGTTTATATTTTTCATTTTAAAATTTTTTAAAAATGAACCATCATTTGATCCAATTTCAATTACATTAGACTTTTTATTTAAAAATTTTTTATAAGCCCAACTAAAATATTTTTTAAAATGACCAATCATAAACTTAGATTTGCTTGTATAGAATGGATAATTGTTATTAAATATATGTGGAGATTTTGGGTGATCATTTACCTGAAATAGATAATTATCTTTTGAAAAACCAACTTCGAGTTTATAAAAGAATTCCTTTTTAAAATTTTTTTTATCAAGAAAACCATTTGCCATCGGCATTTTTCCAAATGACATAAAAGGTTTCATTTTCTTTCCCGAAATTTTACATCTCATCTTTTAAAGTTTAAAAATTCATCAAAAGATTTACCTTTCTTATCTTTCTTTGAAATTATTTTTTTACCCCCTGGCCATTTAATATTTAGTTTTTGATCATTCCATTTTATCGTAACCTCACTTTTTGCAGACCTATAATTGTTATTTCCATAAAAAATAATATTTTCATTAGCCAAACCTAAAATGCCATGTGCAAAACCAGATGGTATTAACAAAGATTTACAGTTTTTGTCAGATAAAATGATTTTATAATGTTTTCCAAAAGTTTTAGATTTTTTTCTACAATCTATAACAACGTCCATTATTTTACCTTTGATAACAGATATAAATTTTTCTTGAGTATCTTGAGTTTGAAGGTGCATACCTCTCAAAACATTCTTTTTTGATTTAGACATACACCAAAAAATAAATTTTTTTTCTCTAAATAATTTACTTAAATAAATTTCTCTAAAGTATCCTCTTGTATCATTAAATCTCAGTCCATTTATAACTTTTAAACCAGAAAATTTTGTTTTTAAGATTTTCATTTAATGAGCTTATTTAAATATTGGGAATAATTACAATTTCCATAAAATTTTATTGCTTCTTTAATATTTTTCTTATTTATCCATTTATTACTAAGCGCAATTTCCTCTAAACAAGCAATTTTAAATCCTTGTCGGTTTTCAATTGCTGATACAAAGTTGCTTGTTTTATAAAAATCATCTAATGAACCTGTATCAAGCCAAGCTCCACCTCTACCAATATAATCTGCATTAAGCTTATTTTTTGTTTTATACTTTTTAAGCAGGTCAGTAATCTCTAGTTCTTTTCTTTTAGAGGGTTTTAATTCTTTTGAGTATTTAATTACTTTATTATCAAAAAAATATAGGCCAGTTATTGCTAAATCTGATACAAATTTTTTGGGCTTTTCTTTAATTAATATAATTTTCTTATTTTTAACTTTTGCCACTCCATATTTTTCTGGATTTGCTACTCTATGTAATAAAACTTTTGCACCTTGTTTAAGTTTAATACATTCAAGTAATTTTGAAGATAAATATTGTCCATAGAAAAAATTATCACCGAGTATTAATGCTACGTTATTTTTTCCTATAAATTTTTCACCTAATATAAATGCATCTGGTAAACCTTTAGGGCTATTTTGTTCTTTATAAGATAGATTGATACCAAGTCTCTTCCCATCAGGGAGAATTTTTTTGTATTGATTAAGTTGTCCTTTATTTACAATAATTAATATATCCCTTATTTTAGCTAACATCAAAATTGATAAAGGATAAAAAATTAGAGGTTTATCATAAATTGGTAACAACTGTTTATTAACAGCCTTGGTCAATGGACTCATACGAGTTCCCATACCACCAGATAAAATAATCCCTTTTTTTATCATTTTTTAGTTCCTAATCTTTTTAAAATATCTTTTCTCCTAAAGTTTAAAAAAAAATTTTGATTATTCATGTACCAATCTAAAGTTTTTTCTAATCCATCCATAAATTTTACTTTAGGTTTCCAATTTAACTTTTTCTTAATTTTATTACTATCTATAGCATATCTTGTATCATGACCAGGTCTATCCTTTACAAATTTAATTTTAACATTATTTCCTAATTTGAATTTTTTCTTTGAAATATTAATTAACTTTTTAACTAATTCTAAATTATCTAAATTATAATTTGATCCAATATTATAAAATTCGCCTTTTCTTCCTGATTTATAAATTTTTATAAGTGCCTCACAATGATCTTTCACAAAGATCCATTCACGAGAATTTCCTCCTTTTCCATAAATTGGTAATTTTTTGTTATTCAAAATGTTATAAACAAGTTTTGGAATTAATTTTTCAGGGTGTTGTCTTGGTCCATAATTATTTGAGCAATTAGTTATTATCCCATCGATTTTATATGTTCGAACATAAGAGCTAACCAAATGATCCGATGAAGCCTTTGAAGCTGAATAGGGAGAACTAGGTTTATATGAATCTTCCTCTTTGGATCGTCCTCTAGTCACATCTCCATATACTTCATCAGTAGATATATGAATAAGCTTTATTTTTTTTTTGTTGTTTCTTATAATTTCTAGCAAATTGAAAGTTCCCAGAATATTAGAATAAATAAAATTTTTAGGACCATCTATGGATCTATCAACATGGGTTTCTGCAGCAAGATTAAAAATTGCTTTTGGTTTATAAATACTGATTATTTTTTTTAGTTTAACTTTATTACAAAGATCACATTTAATAAATTTATAATTTTTATTTTTAACAAATTCTTTAGTATTATAAAAATTTGATGCATATGTTACCTTATCTATATTAAGGACATTAAAATTTTTACTTAATAAAAGATCTATTAAGTTACTTCCTATAAAGCCTAATCCACCGGTAACTATAATTTTGTGCATTATTTTTTTTACATCAATAAACTAATTAAGTATACTTGTTAAATTCTATGAATATAGATTTAAACGATATAACATTTATCATAGTTAGTTATAAATCAAAAAAAGTTATTTATAATTGTATAAATTCATTACCTCAATTTTCAAAAATAATAATAGTTGAAAATTCTTCCGATAAAGAATTAAAAAGTGATTTAGAATCAAAATATGACAATATTGAGATTATTTTAAATAATAATATAGGAATGGGTGCATCAAACAATATAGGTATTAAGAAATGTAACACAAAGTTTGCATATGTACTTAATCCAGATGTAATTTTTAGGGAAAATACGTTTTCAAATTTAATAAAATCTGTTCAATCAATTGACGATTTTTCAATTATATCTCCGATTAATGAAAACAAAAAATTTCCTAATTATGAAATAAAAAAAAAATATAGACAGTCTCACGAAAATATAATTGAAGTTGATACTGTTGATGGTTTTTCGATGTTAATTAATAAATCCAAGTTTGATGATAGTGAATTTTTTGACGAGAATTTTTTTTTATATCTTGAAAATACAGATCTATGTTTAAGGCAGCGAATTAAAAATCAAAAAATATTTATTATAAAAAACTCTGAAATTAATCATATGGGTTCATATAGTACTAAGTTAGATCAATCAGAAAGTTTAGAGTACATTAGAAATTGGCATTGGATGTGGTCTAAATTTTATTTTAATAAAAAACATAATGGTTATTTAGTTGCTTTAATAAAAATTTCAGGAAATCTACTTTCAGCAATTATTAAGTATCTTTTATATTCACTGTCTTTTAATACACATAAAAAAAAAATTTACTCAATGCGTATTCTAGGAGTAATAAATTCAATTATTGGTAAAAAATCTTTCCTAAGACCAACTGATTAATGTCCAGGAAAAGAAATTAAACTATCAACTTTATATTTTTTCTTTAATAAGTCGTTTCCACCAAGATCAAACAAGTTTATAACAAAAATAAAACCTGCAACATTTCCTTGAGACATTTCTACTAATTTCGCAGCTGCTTCCGCTGTTCCACCAGTTGCTATTAGGTCATCAATAATTAATATTTTTTCATCTTTATTGATTGAGTCCTTATGAACTTCAATCGTCGCGGTTCCATATTCTAATTTGAAATCAATAGAATGGACATCTGCTGGCAGCTTATTTTTCTTTCTTAACATGATAAATGGTTTTTTTAATATATAAGAAACCGCTGATGCGAATACAAATCCTCTAGATTCGACAGCTGCAATTTTATCAAAATCATAAGATATAGATTTTTTAACAATTTGATCTATAGTTTCAGCAAATGCTTTCTCATTTTTAATAAGAGTAGTTATATCTCTAAATAAAATACCTTTTTTTGGATAATCGGGAATAGATCTAATAAATTCTTTTAAATTCATAATAGTAATTTATAAATACTAAATAGTTTAAATCTTATTATATGACAATAAACAAATTAGCAATTATTGGTGGAAGTGGACTTTATGATGTTGAAGAATTTAAAAGTAGAGAGTTATTGGACTTAAACACTGCTTGGGGAAAGCCATCAGATAAAATTTTAAAAACAAATTATAAAAATAAAGAAGTATTTTTTCTTCCACGACATGGAAGAGGACATTTTATTAATCCTTCTAATATAAATTTTAGAGCAAATATTGATGCTTTAAAACAATTGGGAGTGTCAGATATTGTATCCGTGTCAGCAGTAGGATCTCTTAAAGAAGAATTGCCACCAGGTAAATTTGTAATTGTAGATCAGTTTATTGATAGAACCTTTGCTAGAAATAAAACCTTCTTTGAGGACGAAATAGTAGCGCACGTATCGATGGCACATCCTACATCCAATGGATTGATGAATGCTTGCGAAGAAGCATTAAAAAAAGAAAAAATAGAATACCAAAGAGGAGGAACATATGTTGTTATGGAAGGTCCACAATTCTCAACATTAGCAGAATCAAATTTATATAGATCTTGGAAAGCTGATGTAATTGGAATGACAAATATGCCCGAGGCAAAGTTGGCAAGAGAAGCAGAAATAAGATACGCATCTGTTTCAATGATTACAGATTACGATTGCTGGCATCCAGATCATGAAAATGTTGATGTTCAACAAGTAATCAAAGTTCTTTTAGAAAATGCAGCTAAAGCTAAAAATATGATTAAAAGTCTGATAGAAAATTTTGAAAATTATATTGACCCTAAAGATCCAACAAATAATTGTTTAGATGTTGCAATCATTACTTCACCAGAAAAAAGAACAGATAAAACAAAAGAAAAATTAAAGTTTGTAGCAGGAAGAGCTTTAAATAAATGAAACTTATTTACCTAATATTAGTTTTTATTCTATCGTTTAATAATTCATTTGCTATTAAATATAACATAGGTGATACAATTAAAGGAACACTTGATTTAAATAAAAATTTTAAAATTAATTTATCAAATGGTGAATGGGAAGTAATCAGGAAAGAGTTCAGCAGTGTTTATAGTATAAGACAATATATAATTGGTATTGGTAAGGTCAAAAATAATAGAATTGTTGAACTAATAGAAGTTTATGAAGGAGAACTAGGAAGAAATGTTGATCAGATTGACAACATTATCCAAGAATTAGTTTTTCATGACAAACATGATGGATGTTACGAAAGACCAGAATATTATTTAGTTGAGCTTTACAAAAAAGGTAGCACACATAATTGTATGGTTGTAAGACATTTTGACGTTAGAAAAGAACTTAATACTCCCGATTCTAATTGGGGAAAAGCCGCTGCTGCAGCTTATAATTATGCTCTGAAAAATAATCCTGAAATAGAAATACCTGAAATCTTTCTTGAAAGTGAACATAGTTATTTTTCTAGACTTGTGAGAGGTAATTGGATGAGAGTTTCATACTTTTTAGATCCATACGAATTAGATTCACCTAAATTAAATTTATTGACCGAGGGAACTTCTGAATTTCATAGAAGTAACATAAATAGATTTCCAGAACATAAAAAAATTATGCAAAAATTCATTTCAATATCATCGAAAAGACATATTGAATTTGAAAAAATAATTAAATCAAGAGGACGACATAGATTAAAATTAAACAAATATTTAACCGATTAATGAAAATTGAAGGAAAAAATTATCGTACGATTTGGTTTGAAAAAAATATAGTTAAAATTATTGATCAAACTAAACTACCTCACAAATTTATAATTAAAGATATAAAAAATGTTAAAGACTCAGTTAATGCAATAAGAAATATGGAAGTTAGAGGAGCTCCACTAATTGGAGCCATGGCAGCTTATGGTTTGGTATTAGCGATTTTGGAAAAAAATGATCAAACATATCTTAAAAAAGCATCAGAGGATTTAATTAATTCTAGACCTACAGCAATTAATCTAAAATGGTCAGTAGATAGGATGATGAAAAAATTATCTGGTGTAAAAAGTGATAAAATTTTGCAAATTGCATTAAATGAAGCTATCGAAATATGTGAAGAAGATATCAGATTTTGTGAAAATATTGGTTTAAACGGTCTAAAAATAATTGAAGAAATTTATAATAAAAAAAAAGATACAGTTAAAATTTTAACTCATTGTAATGCGGGGTGGCTTGCAACTATAAATTGGGGAACAGCTACATCACCAATTTATCATGCTCATAAAAAAGGAATTCCAGTACATGTTTGGGTCGATGAAACAAGGCCAAGAAATCAAGGTGCTAATCTAACCTCATTTGAACTAAATGAGGAGGGTATTAAAAATACTATTATTGCAGATAACACAGGCGGAATTTTAATGCAAAGGGGTGAAGTAGATATGTGTATAGTTGGAACAGATAGAACCTTGTCCAATGGAGACGTTTGTAACAAAATCGGAACTTATCTAAAAGCTCTTGCTGCCTATGACAATAACATTCCTTTTTATGTTGCTTTACCCAGTTCAACAATTGATTGGAATTTAAAAGATTATAAAGAAATTCCGATTGAAGAGAGAAGCTCTGAAGAATTATCACATATTGAAGGTTTAGATGAGAATGGTAATTTGAATAAAATTCAAATTTATCCACAAAAAAGTAAATCAATGAATCTAGCATTTGATATAACTCCTGCAAAATATGTTACAGCTTTAATAACTGAAAAAGGTGTATGTGATGCATCAAATTTAGGACTAAAAAAATTATTTGATAAGTAAGATGAATGAAGATTTAAAACAGCAAGTTATAGATTATTCTCTTAAATTGAATTCTACAAATCTTTCACCACTTAGATCTGGAAATTTATCTGTGAGAGCTAAAATAGATGATGTTGATGGATTTTATATAACTCCTTCAGGTATTAAATATGAAAAACTTAAATTAACGGATATTGTTTTTATGTCTTTGAAGACAGAATATGATTATTTAAAAATTGCAAACTCAGGACTAAATCCATCTTCAGAGTGGAGATTTCATCAAGATATTTATAGAAAAAAACCTGAAGCAAAAGCTATAGTTCACACTCATTCTGCCCACGCAACTGCTATCTCTACTCATAGAAAATCTATCCCCCCTTTTCATTATATGATTGCTTTGATGGGTGGTGACGACATAAAATGTGCAGAATATGCAACTTTTGGAACTAAAGAATTATCTCAAAACATTTTAAAAGCACTAGAGAAAAGAAAAGCTTGCTTAATGGCAAATCACGGACAGATTGCATTTGCAGAAAGTTTAAGTAAAGCTTTCGAACTTGCACAAGAGGTAGAAAACATTTGCCACCAATACTTTCTTGCGATAAAGCTAGGAGAACCAAAGAATCTGACGTTTGCAGAAATGCAAAAAATTTTAGAAAAAGTAAAAGGTTATAAGAGGGGATAATTTTTTATGGTTAAAGTCGGTGAGCATATCACTCTTGATATCATAGGCACTACGGGAGAATATGAACCGTCTTTTTTCGAGGGTTTAGTTCATAAGATTGCTGAAAAGGCTAAAGTTACTGTTCTAAATATATCAAAATATAAATTTGAACCACAAGGTTTTACTTTAGTAGCTTTACTTGCAGAAAGTCATATTAGCTTTCATACTTTCCCAGAACATGGAATAATTAGTTTCGATTTTTTTACATGTGGAAAGGTATCCCCAAGTGTAGCTTTAGATGTAATAAAAAGTGAAATTAAGTGCAAAAGGATTGTAAAAAAGTCTTTTGACCGTGATACAATTGAAAATTATTTTGATACTTCTAGCACCTCTGGAATGCAAAAATCTTATGTCGTTAAAGATGTGCTTGAGGATTTTGTGTCTAAAGTCGGTCAACATGTCCAAATTTTAAATTTAGAAGAATTTGGAAAATCTTTATTTATAGATAAAGATTTACAAGTTGCTTCGTGTGATGAGCACTTATATAGCTCGACGTTTGTAAATTCTGGACTAAAATTAAATTCCAAAAAGGATAGAGCAGCTATAATTGGTGGTGGAGACGGTGGTGTAGCAAGAGAGTGTATATCAAAAAACTTTGAGTTTATTGATTGGTATGAACTAGATCCAGAAGTAGTAGAAGTTTGCGATAAACATCTTGGAACAATTGGTCAAAAAGCAACTGAAAAGAATTCAGTTAAATGTGTTTGGGGAGATGCATTTGAGAGTATAAAAAAAGTGGAAACTGATACCTATGATAAAATATATATTGATTTAAATGACGACCAATTTTGTATAGATCTTGCTGCAAAAAATATGGATCAAATTATAAGAATTCTTAAACCTAATGGAGTTGTTACTGCCCAGGTTGGAAGTCAAGATAAAAGACCAAAACAGGTCGAAAATTGGAAAGATGTATTCAATAAAAACTTTGGAAATGCTACCCTTGATAGAGTTTATATTCCTAGTTTTGATAGTTCATGGAATTTTTATACATCTATTAATCACTAATTAATTCTTTTTAATTTCCTAATTTTGTGAAATACTTATTTTTTTATTAAAGGAGAAAATAATGAATATATTTAAAAAAACTATAATTTCAGTTTTAGCTTCTTTATTTATCATGACGAACGTATATGCTGATAAAATAAAGATTGGAACTGAAGGCGCTTATCCTCCATGGAATTCAAAAGATGCATCAGGAAAGCTAATTGGATTTGAGGTTGAATTAGCTTGGACACTTTGCAGATATATTGGGAAACAATGTGAGATCGTGGAACAAGATTGGGATGGAATGATACCAGCTTTACTTATGAGAAAATTTGATGCAATTATGGCCGGAATGTCAATTACTGACGAGAGATTAAAAACAATTAATTTTTCACAAGGTTATGCAGATGAAGTTGCTCAGTTAGCAGTTATGAAAGGTTCAGATCTTGAAGGTATGGATACACCATCAGGTATAAATCTATCTATCGGTGGAAGTTCAGTTAATAAAGCACTTAAGACAATTGAAAGCGCATTAGCTGGCAAAACAGTTTGTGTTCAAACAGCAACAATTCATCAAAACTTTTTAGACTCAGGTGATGTAGGAAGCGTAAATGTTAGAACTTACAAAACTCAGGATGAAGTAAACTTAGATTTAACATCAGGCAGATGTGACGTTGCACTAGCTGCAGCAGTAGCATTTACAGACTATGCTGAAAAATCTGGAAAACCTGTAGTATTAGTCGGACCAACATTTTCAGGTGGAGCATTTGGAAATGGAGTAGGTGTTGGAATTAGAAAAGGTGGAAGTGGTGCAATTGGAGAAAGAGATGCACAACTTTTAAAAGATTTCAATATGGCTATTAATAAAGCAAGAAAAAATGGTGACATAAGCAGAATCGCTACAAAGTGGTTCGGTTTTGACGCATCTATGTAATTAATTTTAGATTTGGCGACTATATTATATAGTCGCCAATCTTTATGGAACTTCTAGCATTCGGAGATACTGGTTGGGGAGATGAGTTATTTTATGCTACCCTGATGACTATAGCTGTTTCAATAACAGCAATGTTAATTGGTTTTTTGTTTGCTTTAATATTCACTCCCTTAAAATTATCTAAATACAAATTACTTAACTTAATAGGAAATTTTTATACTACAGTTATTAGAGGTGTTCCTGAGTTATTAGTCATTTATTTATTTTTTTTTGGAGGCAGTGGTGCAATTATGTTTGTTGCCTCTATGTTTGGTTATTACGAATATATAGAAATAAATGCATTTATCACAGGTTCGTTCGCAATTGGTATTATCTCAGGTGCCTACTCAACAGAAGTATTTAGAGGCGCAATTCAGTCTATAGATAAAGGACAGTTTGAGGCAGCTAAAGTCTTGGGAATAAAAAAATATATTCAATTTTATAAAATTATTCTGCCTCAAATGTTGAGGCTAGCAATACCAAATTTAAGCAATGTCTGGCAAATCACATTAAAAGATACATCATTAATCTCCGTAACTGGATTAGTTGAAATTATGCGGCAATCTTATATTGCAGCTGGATCAACAAGAGATCCACTATTTTTTTATTCTTTTGCAGCAGTTTTGTATTTGTTGCTTACTTTTCTGAGCATGAAACTAATCAATAGATTAGAAATTAAATACAGTAGAGGTTTTTAATGGATTTAGAATTAATGATTAATAGTTTTCCAAAGTTGTTAAATGCATCAGTAATTACACTTAAATTATTATCTTTATCATTATTCTTTGGGCTATTTATTGGGCTACTTTTTGCAGTAATGAGAATGAGCAAAAATTTTATTCTTAATAAATTTTCATATGGTTACTCATACTTATTCAGAGGAACACCGTTACTTGTTCAGATTTTTATAATTTACTTTGGTTTTGGACAAATAGAATTTATAAGAGACAGCTTTTTATGGATCATATTAAAAGAACCTTATTGGTGTGCAATAATTGCTTTTGCTTTAAATACTGGTGCTTACACATCAGAAATACTTAGATCTGCGTTTCAAACTATTAAGAAAGGGTATATAGAAGCTGGTAAAAGTCTTGGTATATCAAGTAAAATTATATTTTATAAAATTCAAATCCCAATTGCTATTAGACAATCTCTTCCAGCATACGGCAATGAAATAATATTAATGTTAAAGGGAACTTCGTTAGCTAGCACAGTTACACTAATGGATTTGACTGGTGTAGCGAAGTATATTATTTCAACAACTTTTAAACCAATAGAGGTATTTATAGTAGCTGGAAGTATTTATCTTTTTATGACATTTATAGTACACAATTTAATCAAATTTCTTGAAAGAAAATATAATTATTAATGAAAGTTGCCTGTATTCAATCATCTGCCGGTGAAAATTATAATAAAAACTTCAAACAAATAGTTAAACTGATAAATCAATCAATTAAAAATAAAGCAGATTTAATCATTACTCCTGAAACGACTTCACTTATCACAAGTGATAAGAAGATATTATATAAAAATACGTTTAAAATGAACGCTGATCCTTTAATTAAAAAAGTAAAAGAAATAGCAAAACAAAATAAAAAATGGATATTATTAGGCTCATTGCCAATTAAGGATAAAACAAAATACAGAAATAGGTCAATAATGATTAATCCAAATGGAAAAATTGTAGCTTATTATGACAAAATTAAAATGTTTGATGTTAAGCTTCCCAATAAAGAACAACATAATGAAAGCAAAACGTTTAAACCTGGAAATAAACTTGTATCAGTAAAACTACCTTGGGGCAGGTTAGGCCTAACAATATGTTTTGATTTGCGTTTTCCAGAAATTTATAGAAATTTGTCCAAAAAGAATTTAAATTTTATTACAGTTCCGTCTGCATTTACAAAAATAACTGGCAAAAAACACTGGCTAGCATTACTTAAAGCTAGAGCAATTGAAAATTTTTGTTACATATTTGCCCCTAACCAGGTTGGTAGAAATACAAAAAAAAGAGAAACATTTGGGCATAGTGCAATAATTTCTCCAGATGGAAAAATTCTAAAACTTAAAAAAAAAGGTATAGGAATTATTTACTGTAATATTGATCCACACTTATCTATTAAACTAAGAAAAGTTATACCAAGCTTGAATTAATATTTTGTATATTCTTTTATTTCTTTAATTTTAGAACCAGTATGATCGTTAATTTGAAGCTTAATTTTTGCTCTATCATCATTTAGAAAGTGAACATCCCTAGAGAGTTTAATAAATTTTTCACTAAAATCAGAATTTTTTTCACACATTCTTTTATCATCTTCTATCATCCAAAGTTTTGAATTGATTTCTTTTAAAGATCTAAATAACTCATTTAACTTATCATCAGATTTTACATTTATAGATAGCTGTTCTTTTAAAACTTTATACTCATCATGAATATATTTAAGTTTTTCTGCATCTTTTATTTTTTCTTGTTTAATTTCTAATATAGAAATTTTGTCGAGCAGCTCTCCTATAGAAACTTCAACTAAAATTTTATTCATATAAATAATTGTATAGTATGTTAAATTGTTAAAAATATGTCTAATATTTTAATAATTAAACATGGATCATTAGGAGATATAGCTCAAGCAAGTGGTGCTATTCAAGATATTTCTGAATTTCATAAAGAGGATGACATATATCTATTAACAACTAAACCTTATTTTGAATTATTCAAAAATAATCCTCATTTAAAAGCAGTTATATTAGACAAAAGGCTGTCCAGATTTAATCTAATTTACCTTTTTATTCTTATGCGTGTGATAAAAAAATATAAATTTGTAAAAGTTTTTGATTTGCAAAATTCCTCAAGAACAAGTTTTTATAAAAGAATTTTGTTTCCTAATGCAAATCATATAATTTGGTCTTCCTCTGACACTACATTACCCAAAGAAAAGTCAAAACAAGAGTTTGATAAAAATCCTGTTTTAGACAGATTTAAACATCAATTAGAAGTTTCTGGAGTGAAAACAAACAAAACAATGTATCCAGATTTTAATTGGGCCTGTACCAATATAGATAAAATTAAAAAAGAATATGATTTAAACAAATATATAATTTTATTTCCTTTTTGCTCCCCTCATCTAACAATAAAAAAATGGCCTCATTATAATAAGTTTATAGAATTGGTAAAAAATAAATTTAATGATGAGTATAAAATTATAGTAGCACCTGGTCCCTTAGAAATACCTATGACAAAAGATATAAACGCAATATCTGTTTTAAATAATAATAAAGCACTAAATATTTCCGAGCTTGCAACATTAATAAAACAAAGCTCATATGTTGTTGCTAACGATACAGGTCCTGCACATATGGCTGCTCATTTAGGTGCAAAAGGAATAACTCTATTTGGTTCACATACAACAGCTTATAAAGTAAGTATACAAAGAGAAAATTTTAAGGCAATTCAAGTAGCAGATTTAAATAAATTAACACCTGAAAAGGTATTTGAAAAATTTATAGAAAATATAAATTAAATTTGTTTTTCTAATTTTAATCTTGAATTTTTTAGTATTGATAAAAAATTATATGTATTAGTTTTGTTAAAATTTGAAACGTGTCCTGAAACAGATATTGCTCCTAATAAAGTTTTTTGTTTTGACAATAATGGAACTGTTACTGAAGCTTTCTCAGGATCAATCTCTCCATGTGAAATTGAAAACTCATCCTTAAGTACTTTGTTTTTATTTTGTGTTTTTAAATCATGATAAGTAGATATAATATGTCCACTAGATCCTCTTTCCAACGATCTTGGTTGCCCTAAGACAAGATTGTGCCTCATATCTTTCTCCGGTTCACTTTTCAAAATACAAATTCGTGCATTATCACTTTTAATCCAAAAACTTGCAGTTTCATTTGTTTTATCTTTAATAAAGTTTAATTGTTTTTGTATTAGATCATTAATATGGAATGTATCATCATAAACGTTAATTAATCTGTTTATTGCATTACCAAGTTTGTATTTTTTACTTGGCAGTCTCTCAATGTATCCATATTTTAATAATGAAGCGCACAATCTTGAAGTTGTGCTTTTATATTGACTAATTTGTTTTGATATTTCTGTTAAAGTTAATTCTTCTCTTTTTTCGCTGAAAGCATTCAGAATCTGCAAAGCTTTATCTACAGCTTCGACACCCGCATTTTTTTTTTCCATAGATTATCTTACGACATATTTTTTTAAAAAAAATAATTAATTATGTAATTCTACTGAGTAGAACTATAAATTACGCCTGCTAGAACAGTTATTTATATGTAAATTTTATCTGCTAATCCGTAGCAAAGTATCGCACTTAATAACGTTAAAATTCCAGGTGCAATAATTCCCTCAATTGATGTTTTTTCTGTGTGTCCTAATTTGTTAATTTTAATTGTATAAACTCCAACAACAAATGCAGAAAGGTTTTGTAAAAATATTAAATTAAAAAATCCCCATGTTCCACTAACACCACCTGATCTTACAAACATTATATACATTGCCATTACGAATGAAGCTAAAAAAATTGATCCAAAAAATCTTGTCATGATAGCCCCTGAGTCATGCATTGCATATTGATCTAGAAATGATTTTGTTCCAAACACACATCTAAAGCCGTAAACACCGTGGCCAATAAAGTGTAAGATAAAAACAATTAAAAGAAATATTCCATTAAATTTTTCAATCATGATTCGTATACTATCATAATAATTTTAAATATTCTTTTATAATTTTATCCCAGTGAAAATTATTAGAGAACTGCTTAGCTTTTTGACCAAATTGTTTGTAAGAATTATTTTTCAAAATTAAATCTATACTAGAATAAATATCATCTAAGTTGTTACCATCACAAATCAATCCAGTTTCATTATGTTTAATTGCATCAGATGCTCCGCCATCTTTCCCTCCAATTGAAGGTATGCCAAATTGCGCAGCCTCAACATAGGCAATTCCAAAACCTTCAACAGATTTTTTATAAGTTATAGAAGGCATTACAAACACATGAGACTTTGCAATTAATGCGTTTTTTAGTTCAGTACTAATATTTTTTAAGAACAAAACTTGGTTATTTAAATTAAGTTCTTTAGTTAATTTTTTAATATTTTCTTCCTCTTCGCCATAACCAATAGAAGTGTAAATAATATTCGGATAAATCTGTTTTAAATTTCTTAAAGCCATAATAATTTTATCATGACTTTTTCTTTTATCGTATCTAGATACAGTAATTAATCTTGGATTTTTTCCTTTAAGTATTTTCTCAGCTTCTTTTAGGTGTTTATCATCTATCTTTTCGACAGGATCAATTCCTGGGTTTATGACAATTATTTTTTCAGCTATTACACCCAAAGAAATAGCAAGTTCTTTAGTAAAGTTGGAGTTGGCTACAATCTTATCAACATTATTAAGTACTTTTAAAACTCTTTTATTTAATAATGATCCTTTATTATGATTTATTTCTTTGGAATGGATTAAACATATTTTTTTTACATTTGTTTTTATTTTTTCTAGACTTTTCCAATGGTCAGCAATTATAGTTTTAATTTTATTATTATTTTCAAGATAATTATTTACTAAAAAAGACTTTCTGTATTTTTTTATTAATTTTGGCCCACCAATCCTTTCTATAGTAAAAGAAACTTTTTCATCAAATTGCTTTGAATTATCATGATCGTCGGCAAAAACTTTGATTAAATCGTGTTTAGATAAAGAATTTGTAAGACCCCACATTAAATTTTGCATACCACCAATTTCTGGAGGATAACTTCTAGTAACAACTAAATGCATTTAATTATTTCCACTTAATACTGCAGCCAGCACTTGGAGTTTGATTTTCAGGTCCTTTATTAGTTTCAGCAATTTGTTTCATTGCTTTGAATAAATCACTATCACCCTCTCTTACAGGAACTAAATTTTTTAATTCTCTCAATCTACCCCGATATTGAAGTTCTAAATTTTTGTTGTAACCAAAAAAATCAGGTGTACATACTGCACCATAAGTCTTTGCAATCTCTTGTGTTTCATCACTAAGATATGGAAAATTAAATTGATTTTTTTTTGCAAATTCAATCATATTTTCAAAAGAGTCCTCAGGATAATTCTCTGCATCATTTGCACATATCGCAACAGCATTAATGCCAAGTTTTTGTAATTCAGTACAATCTTCTACTATTTCTTTTGTAACCGCCTTAACATAAGGGCAATGATTACAAATAAACATTATCAGAGTTCCATTTTCACCTTTTATGTCATTAAGAGATAAAATTTTGTTATCAGTTGATTTAAGTTTAAAGTCAGGTGCCTTTTTACCAAAATCACATATTGGAGTTTCTATAGCCATAATGTATTATTATATAAATTATGTTTTACGATTTAAAAGATAAAAAACCAAAAAACTCTGGCGAAAATTGGGTAGCCCCAAACGCAGTAGTAATAGGAGATGTTACATTAGACAAGAATTCTAGTATTTGGTTTAATGCGACATTAAGAGGAGATATTGAAAATATTCATATAGGTGAGGGGTCAAATGTTCAGGATGGCAGTGTTTTGCATACAGATCCTGGATGTCCTTTAAAAGTTGGAAAAAATGTTACAGTTGGTCATATGGTTATGCTTCATGGATGCACGATAGGGGATAATAGTTTAATTGGAATTGGTGCAGTGATTCTCAATAATGCAAAAATTGGAAAAAATTGTATCATTGGTGCAAAAGCTTTAATTACAGAAAATAAAAAGATACCAGATAACTCTTTAGTGATTGGTTCGCCTGGAAAAGTTGTTAGAGAGGTCACAGAAGAAGAAAAAAAAGCAGTTTGGGAAAATACCAAACATTATCAAGACAATTGGAAAAAATATTCAGAGTCGATCTTTTAAGGTACTAACCAAGCATTTTTGTTAGTTTCAAAATCAAACTTAGCCCTTCGATGTCCCTTAGCTGCAAGATATAGCCATTCAATAGATTTAATTTTACATTTAATAACAGTAAAGTTTTTATAACCTTCTTCACTTTGTTCCATCGTATAGTTAAAATCTTCTAATTTTGATATCATACCAGATGTAGGATTTTCCGATGTAGTTCCTGGGGGACTATCTGTTAAATAGCATCTTCTACTTATATGTTGAGTTTTTTTCCAAGATTCTTCAGTTGTGGAGTTTTGATTATTTATTTCACAATCAACTTTAACCCTTAATTGAATTTTTTCCTCTTTATTATAAAAAAGGAGTGAAGCTTTATTGTTTTTCTTAAGAATATCCACTTTTGGAGATCTAAGATCAGTATGAAATTGTAATAGATTATTTTCTCTATCAGACTTTCTTAGTACAACTATTCTTCCATCGATTTCATCTTGATGAGCACACATAAAAACTGGAATTCTAAAAGGAGAGGCTCTGTTGGTAACAGCATCATCTAACATAGACCAATACTTGTTTTGAATTTCTTCTAAATTTTCGTAGTATGCTGGCTGCATACAATATTACTTTCTAAATCTTCTAATTAAACTTGATGTATCCCAACGGTTGCCACCCATTTCTTGAACATCTCCGTAATATTTATCTACAAGTTCAGTGATAGGTAATAAAGAACCATTATTTTTTGCTTCATCCATGGCAATTTTTAAATCTTTTCTCATCCAATCAACTGCAAATCCAAAATCAAATTTATCATCAATCATTGTTTTGTATCTATTTTCCATCTGCCAAGATTGGGCCGCACCTTTTGATATAACTTCAATTACATCTTCCATGTTTAATCCAGCTTTCATACCAAAGTTAATTCCTTCAGATAATCCTTGAACTAATCCAGCAATACAAATTTGATTAACCATTTTAGCTAATTGTCCCGATCCAGTTTTGCCAAGTAATTTCATTTTTTTGCTGTAACAATCAATTTTATCTTTAGCTTTATCAAAGTCAGCTTGATCACCACCAATCATAACTGTCAATGCACCGTTTTCTGCACCAGCTTGTCCACCTGATACAGGAGCATCTAATGCACCAAAACCATTTTTTTTTGCATATTCATAAATTTCTCGAGCAATTGTTGCAGAAGCTGTAGTGTTATCTATGTAGATCGCACCTTTCTTTATTGTTTTAAAAGCTCCATTGTCACCAAAAGTGACTTCTCTTAAATCATTATCGTTACCAACACATGTGAAAATATATTCAGCATCTTTTGCAGCTTCAGCAGGTGTTTCTGCCATTTTACCTTTAAATTCACTTGTCCATTTTTCTGCTTTTGATTTTGTACGATTAAAAACAGTTACATTATGTCCACCTTTTGATATATAACCAGCCATTGGATAACCCATTACACCAAGACCGATGAAAGCAACATTACAAGTCATAATTTTTTATGTTTAAAAATTTAAGTTTAAAAGTAATTATATTTGGATTTATATTTACATTTTTTTCTAGCTTTGGACAGAGTTTTTTTTTAGGACTTTTTAACTCAAGTATCAGAAACGAACTCTCTATTACTCATGGGCAGTTTGGCTCAATATATGCTTCAGCAACCTTATTAAGTAGTTTTCTTTTGATTTGGGTTGGAAAAAAAATAGATGATATTAATATTTCGAAATTTGCTTTATTTGTAATTTTATTACTATCTTTTTCATCTTTTTTCTTTTCAAAAATATCATCTGTATCTTTGTTATTTATTGCAATTTTTTTAATGAGATTTGCAGGACAAGGTATGATGTCTCATACTGCAACAACAACTATTTCAAGATATTTTACAAAATCTAGAGGAAAGGCATTAAGCACTGGATGGTTTGGTCTATCAACAGCAGAGTTTATTCTTCCTGTATTAATTGTATATCTTTTAGCAATTTATAATTGGAAAGATATCTGGATTACAATTTCTTTGATTGTAATAATTTTTTTACCTATTGCCTCTTACTTTCTTATAAAAAATTTAAATTTTGAGTCCAGAGAAACGCAAGAGGATGAAAATTCTTCAGAGGGTAAAATTAAAGACTGGAAGCGAATTGAAGTTATTAAAGATTTTAGATTTTATGTGGTATGTGCAAATATGCTTGCGATGCCCTGGATTGCCACAGGTACTTTTGTTTATCAATCTTTTATTTTAGAATCTAAAAACTGGGGACCATTTATTATTGCCCAATCTTTCATGGCTTACTCAATACTATCTGTAATAACTTTATTTTTATCAGGTTTTTTGATTGACAAGTTTACCAGTAGAAAATTATTAATCTTTATGAATATTCCTCTGCTACTTGCTGTAATAGTGATAATATATTTTAATCATCCCATAACCGCATTTATCTTTCTTGGTTTAATTGGAATTTCTAACGGTTTTGCAAACGTTCTCGGTTCCTCGACATGGGCTGAAATTTATGGAGTAAAATATATTGGTTCAATAAAAGCATTAACTACTGCTTTAATGGTTTTTTCAACAGCTTTTGGTACAGCCTTGTTTGGAGAATTGATTGATAGGGGCTTTTCAATCGAGCAGATTGCTATAATTTCATCGATTTATATATCAATTTCTTTGATTTTTCTTTTACTTATTAGAAAGAAGCTTAATCCTACAAAAATATAAAAATCCTTGATTTTATTTATATCGGAGTATAAATACCACGCATGGCAAGAGTAACAGTAGAAGATTGTATTGATAAAGTAGATAGCCCTTATCAACTAGTATTAGTAGCAAAAGAAAGAGTAACTCAACTCAACTCTGGAATTGAACCAACATTACCAAGAGATAATGATAAAAACACTGTCATCTCTTTAAGAGAAATAGCTGAAGAAAAAGTTAAAGTCTCAGAATTAGTTGATAGCGCGGTATACAAATTAAGAAAACATGTTGAGCAAATAGAAGATGCATCGGAAGAAGATGAAGAAATTGGAGATGATTTTGAAAATCTTTACAAAGGTGAAATTTCAAAAAGTGGTGTACCTATTCTTCCATCAAAAAGGGCCAGAAAAATTCCAGAAAAAATTCAAGTTTCAAAAGAAGATCTAGCAGAATTGACAAATGCTCCAGATGTACAGGCCGAAGAATCAGAAACCGGAGAAGTTTCATTAGACCAAATGAGTGAAGAGGAAAATAATGAAGCTGCTACAGAAGATTCAGAAACTTCAAATACCTAATTAAATAATATATTAACTTTCTAGATTTTTATGAATAGACTAGTTTCAGTTGCACCCATGATGGATTGTACAGATCGTCATGAAAGATATTTTTTAAGATTGATTAGCAAGAATGTACTTCTTTATACTGAAATGATTGTTTCAGAAGCAATTGTTAAAGGTGATAAAAAAAAACTTTTAGAATTTAACATTAAAGAGAAACCAGTAGCACTTCAATTAGGTGGATCGTCACCCAAGTTTTTATCAAGTGCAACAAAAATTGGTGAAGATTTTGGTTATGATGAAATTAATCTAAATTTAGGTTGTCCGAGTAAAAAAGTTCAAAAAAATAAATTTGGCGCGTGTTTAATGAAGGAACCAAATTTAGTCGCAGATTGCTTAAATGAGATGGTATCATCTACAAAGCTACCGGTGACAGTTAAAACTAGAATTGGTTACGATAACGTAGAAGATTATGAAAATATTTACAACTTTGTAAATATTTTATCAAAAACAGGAGTAAAAACATTCATTATGCATGCAAGAAAAGCAATGCTTGGTAAATTTACACCAAAACAAAATCTTAATATACCTCCTTTAAAATATGAAGTTGTTTACAAATTAAAAAAAGATTTTCCTAATCTTGAAATTATTATCAATGGTGGAATTACTAGCTCAGATCAGATTAAAGATCATCTTAAACAAGTTGATGGTGTTATGATTGGAAGATCAATTTATCATTCACCATATTTTCTAGCAGATATTGAAAAAGATATTTTTTCAAATGAAAATATTTTAACTAGAGAAGAAGTAATAAAAGAGTTAATCGATTATGTTAAATTTGAAATTAAAAAAGGAACTAAGCTTCATCATATAATGAGACATACACTTGGTTTGTATCATGGAATATCTGGATCAAGTTTCTGGAAAAGATATTTAAGTGAAAATATGTGTGTCAGAGATGCTGACGTTCAAAAAGTAGATCATATCTTAGATAAGGTTAAGTACCCACACCAACAAGAAGTGAGTATTTAATTGATTGGCCAAATTTTAGAAAATCAATATTTACTACTTATAATATTGATGGTTATAACTGCTTTTCCAGTTGGTTTTTTTGCTGGGTTATTTGGTATAGGCGGTGGATTAATTACAGTACCTTTTTTATTTTTTATATTTAGTTCACTTAATATAGATCCAAATTACATTATGCACTTAGCGGTTGGAACCTCATTTTCTATTATTATACCTACATCTTTTGTTTCGGTTTACACACACAATAAACACGGAGCTGTAGATCTTCAGATAATAAAGTCATATGCTCTTTTCGTTATTATTGGTGTAATCGTTGGAACATCACTAGCATCGATTATGAAAACAAAAGGTTTAATTTTATTTTTTACAATAGTTGTTTATTTTTTAAGTATTTATTTGTTATTTTTGAAAGAAAAAGCTCAAGATACCAAACCTAATTTTAATCTACTTCCAAAAATAGTTTTTGGATTTATTTCTGGATTTGTTTCGGCACCTATGGGAATAGGTGGGGCAGTGATGAACGTTCCTATTCTTAAATATTTTGGTTATCCAATAAATAAAGCTATTGGAAGTGCTGCAGCCATAGGTTTTTTTATTGCTTTATTTGGAGCAATAGGGTTTTTAATTTCTGGTTCATATCTAGATGTAGATCTTCCATTAAGCATTGGTTTTATTAATATTCCAGCGCTATTAATTTTTATACCTATTACAACTTTTATGGCAAAGGTAGGAGCGAACGCTGTACATAAAATTGAAAAACAAAAAATTACAAAGTTTTTTGGTATATTTCTTTTAGTTGTTGGGAGTATATTTTTGTATAGATATCTAAATATATAAAATCGGGAGCGGTTTCAGTCTCCCTCTGCCACTCCCTTAATTTTCTTATATCTGATTCTCTCTATTTTAATTAACTCTTATTAATTGAATCTTGAATTTATATTTTTTGATCGTATTCACCAATTTTCCCAGTTTGCTGGAGTAAAGCATCTATAAAAAAGAATATATTTTTCTTTCTGTCCTCAGATGTGGGGCTTTCAGTAACTATTACTAAAGATGGTTTATTTGATGAAGCTCTTATCAAACCCCATGAACCGTCTTTAAGGCTAAACCTAACACCATTTACTGTTAAAATATTATTAATTTCTTGACCATCAATCTTTTGGTTGTTTTCTTTGAAATTTATTATTTTTTTAGTTATTTCCTCAATAACTGCATATTTTTCCTCATCCTTGCAAAAAGGTCCCATTGTTGGACTTTGATATGTTTTTGGCAGAGAAGAAATTAATTTGCTGAGTTTATGTTCCTCATTATCAAGCAATTTACAAACTTGTATTGCAGAGTTTATACCATCATCATAACCATATCCTAAAGGCTGATTAAAAAAGAAATGGCCACTTTTTTCAAAACCAGCAATTGCATTGTCTTCGTTGACCTTTCTTTTTATATAAGAGTGTCCAGTTTTCCAATAGATTGTTTCACAATTATTTTTTGTTAAAATTTCGTCATTTTCATATAATCCTGTAGATTTTACATCTACAACAAATTTATTGTCAGGGTATTTTTTTGAGATATCTCTTGCAAGTAATAGACCAATTTTATCAGAAAATATTTCATTTCCTAATTCATCGATAACTCCCACACGATCACCATCTCCATCAAATCCAAAACCAACATCTGCTTTATTCTCTCTTACACATTTTGCTATTTCATGAAGCATTTTAAGATCTTCGGGATTTGGATTATATTTAGGAAAAGTAAAGTCTAAGTCGCAATCTAATTCAATTACCTCACAACCAATATTTTTTAGTATTTCTGGGGCGAATATTCCTGCAGTTCCATTTCCACATGCAGCCACTACCTTTAGTTGTTTATTAATTTTTGTTTTAGATAAATGTTCAATGTATTTTGATTTATAATTATCGATTTTTTTGTAACTTCCATTACCTTTTTTAAATTTCTTTTCTAATACTATCTCTTTTAATTCTTTCATTTCCTCATAACAATGAGTTAACCCTTTTCGAATACCCATTTTAATACCTGTCCAGCCATTTTCATTATGGCTCGCAGTAATCATTGCTACTGCATCAGAATTTAGATCAAATTGAGAAAAATATATGGTAGGCGAAAGACATAAACCAAGATCCTCTACATTACATCCTGTCGAAATTAAACCCTCTACAAAATGGTTTTTTACTTCTTCACTATACGACCTATAATCGTATCCAACAGTAACTCTTGCATTTTTTTTAACTTTAATAATTTGTGTACCAAAGCCTTTTCCAACTTCTCTGATTCCCTCTCCATTGATATTTTCTGGATACAACCATCGTGCGTCATATTCCCTAAAGCCATAAGGGTCGATTTTTATCGTTTCGGACATGTGGATATATCTACATTTTTTTTGGTTTTTTGTTGAATAAAAAAACAAATTTTCTATAAATGTTCTCTTGAATTGTAGTTTATATAGTATATTAACCTTTTCAACACACAACATATAGTTGTTTTACATAAGTTTAACGTTTATAAAAAGGAAGATACATGAATAAAGTCTTGTCTCAAGCCATCAAAAAGGCTGTCTCTGAATATACTAATAATAATGTAGTTAATATAGAAGATAATAAACAAAAAAGACCAGACTTATTTTCACTTTCAGACAATACAGAGTTATTTCAAAATTCAAAAGGTATCACGATAAAAATTGATAGATCTAAAGATGACAATTTAACTGACTTCGGAAAAGCAACACTTAGTGACAGGTATTTAGGTCATAATGAATCTTTTCAAGATTTATTTGCAAGAGTTGCAAGTCATTATGCTGATGACAATTTACACGCTCAAAGATTATATAATTACATAAGCAATTTATGGTTTATGCCTGCTACCCCAGTTCTATCAAATGGTGGAACTAAAAGAGGTTTACCTATCTCATGTTTTTTAAATGAAGCTGGAGATAGCTTACATGGTATTTTAGATTTATGGAGTGAGAATGTTTGGCTTGCCGCAAAAGGTGGAGGTATTGGAAGTTACTGGGGTAACTTAAGATCTATTGGAGAAAAAATTGGAAGAGTAGGAAAAACCTCTGGAATTATTCCTTTCATAAAAGTTATGGACTCTTTGACAATGGCTATTAGTCAAGGATCATTAAGAAGAGGATCTGCGGCTTGTTACTTGCCCATTGACCATCCTGAAATTGAAGAGTTTATTGAAATGAGAAGACCAACAGGCGGTGACCCAAATAGAAGATCGTTAAATTTACATCATGGAGTACTCGTGACTGATGCTTTCATGAGAGCAGTTGAATTGGACGAACAATGGGCTCTAAAGAGTCCCAAAGATGGAGCCGTTCAGTCTACAGTTTCAGCTAGAAATTTATGGATAAGACTTTTAACTGCCAGAGTTGAAACTGGTGAGCCATATATAATTTATATAGATACAGTTAATAGACAAATCCCCCAACATCATAAGCTTGCTGGGTTAACAGTTAAAACTTCAAACTTGTGTAGTGAAATAACATTACCAACTGGAATTGATAAGGAGGGAAGGGACAGAACAGCAGTTTGTTGTTTATCGTCTTTGAATTTAGAGAAATATGACGAATGGAAAGATGACAAAACTTTTGTAAAAGATGTAATGAGATTTTTAGACAATGTGCTAACAGACTTTATAGAAAGAGCTCCAGATGAATTTAGTGATGCAACCTATTCAGCAATGAGAGAAAGAAGTGTTGGCCTAGGAGTCATGGGAATGCATTCTTATTTTCAACAAAAAATGATTCCTTTTGAGTCAGTAATGGCTAAAGTTTGGAATAAAAAAATATTTCAAAATATTCAAGAACAAGTTGATCAAGCGTCCAAAGATCTAGCTGAAGAAAGAGGTCCATGTCCTGATGCTGCTGAATACGGGATTAGTGAAAGATTTTCAAATAAGACAGCCATCGCGCCCACTGCATCAATATCAATTATTTGTGGAGGTGCCTCACCTGGAGTTGAACCCATAGCTGCAAACAGTTATACTCACAAAACTCTTTCTGGATCATTTAATGTCAGAAATAAGTATCTTGCTAAACTTTTAGAAAAACACTCAAAAAATGATGATGAAACATGGTCAAGCATCACTACTAACCAAGGATCTGTATCTCATCTTGAATTTTTAACACAAGCAGAAAAAGATGTATTCAAAACAGCTTTTGAACTTGATCAAAGATGGGTGGTTGATTTAGGGGCTGATAGAACACCTTATATTTCTCAAGCACAATCTATAAATATTTTTATACCGGCAGATATCCATAAAAGAGATCTGCATCAAATTCATTTTCAAGCATGGAAGAAAGGATTGAAAAGTCTTTACTATTGTAGATCTAAGTCAATACAAAGAGCTGAAAATGTCAACGATACAAAATCAACGGATGTTACATCCAATGTTTATAAATCAAAAAACAATCAAAAAGATCAACCAGAATACGAGGAGTGCTTATCATGTCAGTAGAAAGTTTAAAAAATCAAGATCAAAAAATTATAAAACCAAAAAAAATGGGATTACTTGTAGAAAATCCAGTTTACAAGCCATTCAGATATCCATGGTGTTACGATGCATGGTTAACCCAACAAAGAATTCATTGGCTTCCAGAAGAAGTGCCTTTAGGAGATGATGTAAGAGATTGGCAAAAAAACTTGTCACAAGCAGAAAAAAACCTGTTAACTCAAATTTTTAGATTTTTTACTCAAGCAGATGTTGAAGTTAATAACTGTTATTTAAGACATTATACTACTGTTTTTAAACCAACTGAAGTTTTAATGATGATGACATCATTTGCGTCAATGGAAACCGTCCATATTGCAGCTTATTCACATCTTTTGGATACAATTGGAATGCCCGAGTCTGAATATTCAGCATTTATGAAATATAAAGAAATGAAAGATAAATATGATTATATGCAAAATTTCAATGTAAATTCGAAAGAAGATATTGCAAAGACAGTTGCCGTCTTTAGTGCCTTCACTGAAGGTTTACAATTATTTGCAAGTTTTGCAATTTTATTAAATTTTCCAAGATTTAATAAAATGAAAGGTATGGGCCAAATTGTGACTTGGTCAGTAAGAGATGAAACTTTGCATTGTAATTCTATGATAAGACTATTCAAAGAATTTATAAAAGAAGAGCCACAAATTTGGACGCCTCAACTTAAAAAAGAGATCTATGAGGCATGTAGAACTATAGTTCATCACGAGGATGCATTTATTGACTTGGCATTTGAAATGGGTCCAATGAAAGGCTTAACAGCTCAAGAAGTGAAAGATTATATTAGATTTATTGGAAACAGAAGATTATCACAATTAGGTTTGGAACCAATTTACGATGTACAAAAAAATCCATTAACATGGCTTGATACAATGTTGAATGCAGTTGAGCACATGAACTTCTTTGAAGGTAGAGCCACAGAATATTCTAAAGCATCTACTCAGGGATCTTGGACTGAAGCTTTTAGTTAAAAATAAAATTTACCTTTGATTTAACTGTACAACTTTTCTATGTTGATTTCCTTTATACTTAGCTAAAGGTCTAATTAGTTTATTAGCTGCATGTTGCTCTATGATGTGAGCTGACCAACCAGTTATCCTTGAAATCACAAAAATAGGTGTGAAGAAATCTGTATCAAATCCCATTAAATGATAAGTAGGTCCCGTGGGATAGTCTACATTTGGATGAATATTTTTTCTATCAATCATAACTTTTTCTACAATATTATAAATTTTTTCAAACTTTTTATCATTTTTTAATTTAGCAACTTTTCCAAAATATTCTCTCATAGTTGGCACTCTAGAGTCACCACTTTTATAAACCCTATGACCAAAACCCATTACAACATCCTTATTATCTAACGCCTTGTTAATCCACTTTAATGCATTTTCTGGTTTTTTAATTTTACTCATCATGTGCATTACCTCTTCATTTGCACCTCCATGTAGAGGACCTTTTAAACTCGCAATTGCACCAGTTATTGCTCCGTGAATATCTGATAAACTACTTGTAATTGTTCTTGCTGTGAATGTTGAAACATTAAAACTGTGCTCTGCATATAAAATTAATGATACATCAAAGGCTTTAACTATTTCTTTATTTGGAACTTTTCCAAAACACATATGAAAGAAATTCTCAGAAAATGAAAGATTTTTCTTTGGAGGTATAATTTTTTTCCCTTTTCTGGCTCTGTAAAAAGCTGCAAGGGCCACTGGTGTTTTTGCAAATATTCTCATAACTTTTCGCATATTTGCTGAAGGTGAATTATCTTTGGTTTCTTTATCCTCAAGCCCCATAATACTCACTGCAGTTCTTGCAACATCCATTGGATGCGCATTTTTAGGAAACCTTTTAATATCTTGAAGTAATGTATTAGAAAGTTTTCTTTCATTTCTTTCTTGTTTTTCAAATTTTTTAAGTTGATTTTTATTAGGTAGTTCACCATTTAAAATTAAATAAGCAACTTCCTCAAATTTACATTTAGAACAAAGATCTTGAGCAGCATAACCTCTATAAGTAAGTGAGTTTATTTCAGGCATCACTTTAGAAACTTCGGTTTCGTCTACAACAATTCCCAACAAACCTTTTTTAATTTCATCACTCATTACTCATGACCTTCAGTATTAAAGTTATAAATTTTTTCATCTAGAGAATTATATTTTTCATAATCTACTAGATCATATAATCTTTTTCTTGTTTGCATTTTATCTATAATATTATTTTGATGTCCATCTGCAAAAATAGCACGTAGTCCATCCTCAACATTTTTCATTGCTAACCTTTGAGTTGTTACAGGGTATAAAACAATATTATATCCTAAATTTTCAAGATCTTTATAGCTCAATAATTTCGATTTACCAAACTCAGTCATATTGGCTAATAAATATGAACTAAGTGATTTCCTAACTTTCTCAAATTCATTTTCATCCTTTAATGCCTCAGGGAAAATAATCTCTGCTCCAGCATCAATATATGATTTACATCTTTCAATCATTTTATCCAGTCCTTCAACAGTCCTAGCATCCGATCTAGCAATTATTTTAAAGTTTTTATCTTTTTTTGAATTGACGCAATCTTTAATTTTTTTAATCATTTGATCGGTTCTAATTAGTTCTTTATTTTCAAGATGCCCACACCTTTTTCTCTCAATTTGATCTTCTATATGAACTGCAGAAATTCCATAATTCTCTAAAGTTTCAATTGTATTTTTACAGGAGTTGAAACCTGTATCTATGTCCACAATAGTTGGTAAATTTGTAACTCTTGCAATCTGATTTGATCTGTAACTTACGTCCTTTAAAGTTGTTAATCCAATATCAGGGTAACCTAAATCATTAGACATAACTCCTCCAGAAACATAAACTGCATCATAACCGATTTCCTCTATCAATTTTGCTGTAAGAGGATTGTAAGCTCCTGGAACCCTTAGAATCTTATTTGATTTTAATCTATTATTTAAATTAATTCGTTTTTCTTCAGGTTTTTTTTCAATAAAATGCATTAAAAAATAGATTTCCTATTATTTCTTTTCAGTTTCTTGCTATTTACTTCAATATTTAATTTATACAGCTGTCCATTTTTTAGTGTTTTAATTTTTTGAACAGTATTTAAAAATCTCTTACTTTCTTTTTTTGAAATTATTTTATCAGTAAGAATTTTAAATTTATTTATATAATTTTCTCTTTTAAATGGTCTAGCACCATAAGGATGAGCATCTGCTCTTTCTAGTTGTTCAATGATTTTTTTTCCATTATTTAAAGTTACAATTACTTTTGCACCAAAACATTTTTTTTTTGGATTAGGATCATGATATTTACTGGTCCATTTTTTATCTTCATGAGTTTTAATTGATCTCCATAATTTAATTGTACTTTTTCTATTTGATCTTGATTTGCTGTACGATTTTTCGTGATGCCAGTTACCATCCTCTAAAGCTACAGCAAAAATATACATTATTGAATGATCAAGCGTTTCTCTACTTGCATTTGGGTCCATCTTTTGAGGGTCATTTGCTCCTGTTCCAATTACATTGTGAGTATGATGGCTAGTATAAATATCTATTTTTTTAATATTATTAAGATTATTTATTTTTGATTTAATCTTTTTTGCAATATCTATAAGTGCTTGTGCTTGATACTCAGCAGAATACTCTTTTGTATAAGTTTCAAGAATAGCTTTTTTTTCTTGGTTTTTTTTTGGTAATGGAACTTTATAAATTGCTTTTTTACCATCAAGAATCCTTGATATGACACTATCTTCACCCTCATAAATTGGACTCGGCCCACCTTCACCTCTCATTGCTCTATCCACTGCTTCAATTCCTAATTTACCTGCATGTCCTGGTGCAAATGCTTTCCAACTTGATATTGCACCTTTTCTGGATTGTCTCGTTGAAATTGTAATATGCAAAGCTTGTTGAATAGCTTGGTAAATTGTTTCTGTATTAAGTTTAAGCATTGAACCAATACCAGCAGCAACACTTGGACCTAAATGAGCTATGTGATCTACTTTATGTTTATGTAAACAAATACCTTTAACTAAATTTACCTGTACTTCATATGCAGTTATAATTCCTCTTAGTAGATCTAATCCACTTTTTTTTAATTGCTGAGCTACAGCTATCAGAGCTGGAATATTATCACCAGGGTGGCTATAGTCTGCTGCTAGAAATGTATCATGAAAATCCAACTCTCTTACTGCAGTACCATTAGTCCAAGCTACCCACTCACAAGCAAATTTTTTTTTTGAGTTGACACCAAATATTGTAGCGCCATTTTTTCTTGGGTGTGCCAATGCCATTTCTCTTGATGAAATTACTGGTTTTCTATTTAAAGAGGCTATTGCTACAGATGCATTATCAATAATTCTATTTATTACCATATCAACTGAATATCTATTAAGTTTTGCATTATCGCTAGATATCTCAGCAATCTTCCAAGCTAATTGATTTTTTTTTGGAAGTTTTTTTTTTGATGGGTAAACTTTTACTGTATGTAATATCACAATTATTCCTCTTGTTTAATTATTTACAGCTAGCTTAAAATTTAATCAATATTAATGATCAAAATATTTACTTATTATTGTCTCAATACCTATAAAATCTTTAATTAAATGATCATGATGTATTTCTGATGTTTTTTTTTCAGTATATCCGTTCTCTAATAATATAAATGTAACACCCGCAGATTTAGCAGTTTCGGCATCAGTTTCACTGTCACCAATCATTATTGATTTTTTAATATCTCCTTGCATAATTTCTATTACATTTGTTAAATGTCTTGGATCAGGTTTACAATAATCAAAAGTATTACTGCCAGCTATATATTCAAAGAAATGATTAATTTTTAATTTTTTTAATAAGTCAACAGATAGATAGTCTTGTTTATTTGTACAAATTCCCAATGAAATATTATTGTTTTTGCACCATTTTAAAAAATTTTCAACTCCATTAACAATTTTACTATCTACACAAATATTTTTTGTATAGTAATCTAGGAATTCATTTACCATTTCTTTTTTAAGACTTTGATCATCAATCTTCCTAAAGTTCTCTTGAGCCTGACCCCAGACAGATCTTGTAATCAATGAGCTAGCACCTTTGCCAACTAATTTCTTTATATCTTCCGATTTTTTAGACTCAAAACCATACTTAGCCATTACATGATTATGGGCGCTAATTAAATCTGGAGCAGTTTCTACCAGGGTGCCATCTAGATCGAATATAATTGTTAGTTTTTGACTCATATTTAAAAGTATTAATAAGAAATAATTTGTGACTTAATTATACCATTTACTTAAATATATATAAATTCAAATGAAGCAAGAATTAATTCAAAAAAAATTAAGAATAAAATTTCTTAAACAGGGTGTTAAAATGATATCACCTGAAACTATATTTTTTTCAAATAAAACAAAAATTGGAAAAAATGTTTCTATAGAGCCCTATGTAGTCTTTGTTGGGAGTGTTGTTTTAAAAAATAATATAACAATAAAATCATTTTCACATTTAGAAAATGTTAAAGTAGAGAATAATGTTTTAATAGGACCTTTTGCAAGAATAAGACCTGGAACTATTTTAGGTGAAGGATCTAAAGTTGGTAATTTTGTTGAAGTAAAGAAAAGTAAAATTGGAAAAAATTCGAAGATAAACCATTTATCATATGTTGGAGATGCTAATCTTGGAAAAAATGTAAATATAGGAGCTGGAACTATTACATGTAACTATGATGGAATTAAAAAAAGCAAAACAATTATTAAAGACAAGGTATTTATTGGATCAAATACATCTTTAGTAGCTCCATTAACAATACATGAACAAAGTGTAGTAGGTGCGGGTTCGGTTATTACAAAAAAAGTAAATAAAAAATCATTAGCACTTACAAGATCAAATCAGATTGAAATTAAAAATTATAAAAGAAAAAAATAAATGTGTGGAATTATAGGAATTACTAGTACCAAAAATGTTTCAGCATCAATACTGAACTCTTTAAGAAAATTAGAATATAGAGGATATGACTCTGCTGGTATTGCAACTTTAGAAAGCGGTGTTATTAAAGAAGTTAAATGTGAAGGTAGAGTAGATGCGTTAGAAAGCAATCTCTCTAAACAAAAAATTGATGGTAACATTGGAATAGGACATGTGAGATGGGCAACACACGGAGTACCTAGTACTGTAAATGCTCATCCCCATTCATCAGATAAAGTTTCAGTGGTACATAATGGCATAATCGAAAATTCTACTATTCTTAAAAAATTATTAATTAAAAAAGGTTATGTGTTTAAATCTCAAACTGATACAGAGGTAATAGTCCATCTAATAACAGATTACTTAAAAAAAAATAATCTTAAAAACTCAATTATTAAAATGCTTAAAAAAGTTCATGGAAGTTTTGCATTGGGAATAATTTTTCAAGACCAGCCAGATTTAATTGTTGGTGCCAGAAGAGGATCACCACTTGCTGTTGGTTATGGACCAAATGAAAATTATTTGGGTTCCGATTCTTATGCCTTAAAATCTATGACAAATAAAGTTACTTACTTGGATGATAGTGAATTTTGTATTATCAAAAAAGATGGAGTAGAATTTTTTGATGAAGAAGGAAATAAAATAAATAAAAAAGTTTTAGAACTTTCAAAAAATGATAATCAATATGAAAAGGGTGACTACAAACATTTTATGGCAAAAGAAATTGATGAACAGCCAACTACAATTAAAAATTGTGTCAATGAATACATTAATAAAATTAGTAACTCTATTAATATTTATAATTTTCCATGGAAAGATAAAGATATATCATCAATTCTTTTAATAGGTTGTGGAACTGCTTATCATTCTTGCTTGATGGCAAAATATTGGTTTGAACAAATGACGACCCTTGATGTAAATATAGATATAGCATCTGAATTTAGATATAGAAAAAATAGATTTAAGAAAGATTGCTTATATATTTTTGTATCTCAATCTGGAGAAACAGCAGATACTTACGCAGCTTTAGATCTATGTAATAAAAATAAGGTAAAAACTTGCTCAATAGTTAATGTAGTTGAAAGTTCTATTGCAAGAGACTCTAAATTTGTATTACCAATTCATTGTGGTCCAGAAATAGGAGTTGCTTCAACGAAAGCTTTCTTGGGACAAATGTTAGTTCTGTATATACTTTGTCTCAAATTGGCTTATGAGAGAAAGGATATGGATAAAAAAATTTTTAGTCTTAAAGTTAAATCTTTATTAGAACTTTCAAAAAATGTTAAAAAAACTCTTTTAACAGAGGATCAAATTCAATTAGTCTGTAAAAGCTTTGTTGACGCAAAAGGATCAATGTTTTTAGGAAGAGGTTTTTCTTATCCAATAGCTTTAGAGGGAGCACTTAAGTTAAAAGAATTAGCATATGTTCATGCAGAGGGATATCCTGCAGGTGAAATGAAACATGGCCCATTGGCATTAATTGAGGATGGAATGCCAGTTGTTGTATTGGCACCTAGAGACGAATATTTCAAAAAAACAATTTCAAATATGCAAGAAGTAATTGCTAGAGGAGCAAAAGTTCTTTTAATAACAAATAAAAGCAAAAACGAAGTTGTCCATGAAAATATTTGGCAATCAATTGAAGTAGAAAATACAAATGACGATTTGCTACCTTTTTTAATTACTATTCCTTTACAGAAGCTTGCATATCATTCAGCATTAAATAAAGGTTATGATATTGATAAACCTAGAAATTTGGCAAAATCTGTCACTGTTGAATAATTGAAAAACTCTGTTAAAACAATTTCAAGTTGAATATGAAAAAATGGAAATTAAATAGTTGGAGGAGTTATCCTGTCAAACACATCCCAACGTATGAGGATGAGAAGGAATTGAATTTAGTTTTAAATAAATTGAAGTCATTTCCTCCCTTGGTTTTTGCAGGTGAAACGAGACATCTTAAACAACAATTAGCCGAAGTTGTTGATGGAAAGGCATTTTTACTTCAAGGTGGAGATTGTGCAGAAAGCTTCGCCGAATTCAATCCTGACAATATAAGAGATTATTTTAAAGCAATGTTACAAATGTCATTAGTATTAACATACTCTGCGTCTCTACCAGTGGTTAAACTTGGAAGAATAGCAGGACAGTTTTCTAAACCAAGAAGTGCACCAACAGAGAAGCAAGGAGATGTTGAGCTACCTAGTTATTTAGGTGACAACATTAATGGTATAGAATTTACTGAAAAAGCGAGAAGGCCAGATCCCAAAAGATTATTCAAAGCTTATTCTCAAGCTGCTTCAACACTGAATTTAATCCGAGCATTTTGTCATGGTGGATTTGCAGATCTTAAAAAAGTTCATTTATGGAATTTAGGATATATAAAAAATAGTCCACAAGCCGCAAAATTTAAAGATCTTGAAGACAAGATAGCAGATGCACTAGCTTTTATGGAAGCTTGTGGGATAACTGCAGAATTTAATAGAAGACTTAAAACTGTAAACTTTTGGACTTCTCATGAGGCTTTGCTTCTACCGTTTGAGGAGAGCATGACAAGAGTTGACTCAACAACAGGAGAGTATCACGATACTTCAGCACATTTTGTGTGGATTGGAGATAGAACAAGACAATTAGAAGGTGGACATGTAGAATTTTGTAGAGGAATAGAAAATCCAATAGGAATTAAATGTGGACCGACTTCAGATCCAGATGAAATAGTAAAAATTTGTAGAGTAATAAATCCAGAAAACGAAAAAGGTAAGATTACCCTAATATCAAGATTTGGACACGATAAAGTAGAAAAATTCTTACCCAAACTAATTCGAAAAATTAAAAAGGAGGGTGTACATGTAGTTTGGTCATGTGACCCAATGCATGGCAACACAATTAAATCAACCACAGGGTTTAAAACAAGACCATTTAATAATGTTTTAAAAGAAGTTAAAAATGTATTTTCTGTTCACCAAGCCGAGGGAACATTTGCTGGAGGACTTCATATTGAAATGACAGGTCAGAATGTGACAGAATGTACAGGTGGAGCACAGAAAATATCCGATCAAGATTTATCAAGTAGATACCACACTCATTGCGACCCTAGATTAAATTCAAATCAAGCACTTGAGCTTGCTTTCTTAATTTCTGATGAAATCAAAAAGAATACAATTTACAGCAGGACAAAAATACAAGCTGTATCTTAAAGAAAAATCATTATTATCAGCTTTATGAATACAAAAGAAAAAATAAAATTCATCTCTAACTGGATTCGAAATTACGTAAAAAAAATGCCGGTAAGCGCTAAGTCTTTAGTAATAGGTGTTTCAGGTGGGATAGACTCATCAGTTTCAAGCACCCTAAGTGCTATGACTGGTTTAAAAACTATTGTTTTATGTATGCCAATTAAACAACATAAATCTCAACATGATTTAAGCATTAAACATAAAGATTGGCTGATATCAAATTTTAAAAATGTTGAGGGTCACGTTATTGAACTTGATAATGTATTTAAATCTTTTGAAAATAATTTATCAAATTTTAGAAATGAACATGGATTTGCCAATTCTAGAGCAAGACTAAGAATGACCACGCTCTATCAAGTTGCTGCAGCAAATAATGGTATTGTTGTAGGTACTGGAAATAAAGTTGAGGATTTTGGCGTGGGCTTTTATACAAAATATGGAGATGGAGGAGTAGATATTTCACCACTTGCAGACTGTAATAAAACTGAAATTTGGGAAATAGGAAAAGAATTAAATATTTTGAAAGAAATAATTGATGCTCCACCAACTGACGGATTATGGGATGATGGAAGAACAGATGAGGGTCAACTTGGGATGAGTTATAAGGATATAGAACTAGCTATGGAAGACCCAAAATCCCCAAATAGACAAAAATACGAAAAAATCAGGCTAACAAATCTCCATAAAATGGAGCCAATTCCAGTTTGTATAATTCCTAGATAATCTAGGATTCACAAAACACATAATTCAGTATATTCCTAGAAACAATGAGTAAAGATATATTTTTAACTAATTCTTTTGGTAGTAAGAAAGAAAAATTTACTCCAATTAATTCAAAAAAAATAGGTATGTATGTATGTGGCCCAACTGTCTATGATAATCCACATATTGGAAATGCAAGACCTTTAGTTATTTTTGATATCTTATTTAAAATACTTAAATTAAAATTCAATTCTAGTTCGGTTACATATGTAAGAAATATAACAGATGTTGATGACAAAATTATTACATCATCAAAAGAAAAAAATATAACAATTTCAGAACTAACAAGCAAAATTACGAAAATTTTCCATCAGGACTGTGAATATCTATTTTGTGAAAAACCAACTTACGAACCAAAAGCTACTGAAAATATTGAATTAATGATTAAAATGATATCTGATCTAATTTCCAATGGCTATGCTTACGAAAAAAATAATCATGTATACTTTGAAGTTAATACTTTTGCAGACTATGGAAAATTATCAAATAAAAACATAGATGAGTTAGTTGCTGGTTCTAGAGTTGAAGTTTCTGAAAATAAAAAAAATCCAGCAGATTTTGTATTATGGAAACCATCAAATGAAGATGAGCCATCTTGGTCTTCACCTTGGGGAAAAGGTAGACCAGGCTGGCATTTAGAATGTTCTGTTATGTCAAAAAAATATTTAAACAATGAGTTTGATATTCATGGTGGCGGCAGAGATTTAATTTTCCCTCATCATGAAAATGAAATTGCTCAATCGAGATGTGCAAATAAAACTAAATCTTTTGCAAAATATTGGATACATAATAGTTTTATTACAATGTCCAATGAAAAAATGGCAAAATCCAAAGGAAATATTTTAAAAATAGGAGATTTTAAAAATAAAGTAAGTGGTCAAGTTATAAGATTAGCTTTAATCAATGCACACTATAGGCAGCCTTTAGAATGGAATGATGAATTAATTAAAAACTGCAAAAATATACTTGATAAGTGGTATACGGTATACATAAAAGTAGATGAAATAAATTCAATACCAGATGAGATTTTAGAGCCATTATTTGACGATCTTAATACTCCTGGATACATAGCTAAATTACATGAACTTTATACAGCAGCAGTTAATGGTGATGACTCAAATAAAAAACTATTTAATCAAGCATGTAATTTAATAGGTTTACTCCTTGAAGATGATAAAAAATGGAATTCTTATAAGAAAGTAAATATTAAAATTTCAGAGGAAGAAATAATTTATAAAATAAATGAGAGAAATACAGCGAGAAAAAACAATAATTTTAAATTAGCAGACAAAATAAGAAACGAACTATTCGAAAATGGTATTTTAATTGAAGACAAAGATGATAAAACGACATGGAAATATAAATGAATAAAGAGAAAATATATATCTTTGATACCACTTTAAGAGATGGAGCACAGACTCAAGGTGTGGACTTTTCAATCGATGATAAACTTAAAATTGCTAAAGCTTTAGATGGTCTAGGCATTGATTATATAGAAGGAGGTTGGCCTGGAGCTAATCCAACAGATACAGAATTCTTTCAAAAAATAAATAAATTTAGAAATTCAACACTTACAGCATTTGGAATGACAAAAAAAACTGGTAGAAGCGCTGAAAACGATCCTGGGCTTTCAGCATTATTGAATACAAATTCACCTGCAATTTGTTTAGTTGGAAAATCATGGGATTTTCATGTTGATATTGCATTAGGTATTTCAAAAAATGAAAATTTAGAAAATATTTCAGAAAGTACAAAACATTTTGTTAATCAAAAAAAAGAATTTATTTTTGATGCTGAGCATTTTTTTGATGGGTATAAGAACAACAAAGAATATGCACTTTCGTGTATAAAAGCTGCTTACAAAAATGGAGCCAGATGGATTGTTTTATGTGACACAAATGGAGGAACTTTACCAAGTGAGGTATTTGAAATTGTTTCAGAAGTTACAAAAGTTGTTCCAGGAAATAATCTTGGTATTCATGCTCATAATGACACTGAAAATGCTGTTGCAAATTCACTTTCGGCAGTACTTGCAGGTGTTAGACAAATTCAAGGCACTATAAATGGATTAGGTGAAAGATGTGGAAATGCTAATCTAATGTCTATTATTCCAAGTTTACATCTAAAAAATATTTTTAAAGAAAAATTTATAACTAATATTGATGAAAAAAATATTAAAAATCTTACACAATGTTCAAGATTATTGGATGAAATATTAAACAGGAAACCAAATCAACATCTTCCTTATGTAGGTGCTTCTGCTTTTTCGCATAAAGGCGGTCTACATGTATCAGCTGTCCAAAAAGATCCAAAAACCTATGAGCATATAGAACCTTCATTGGTTGGAAATAACAGGAATATAGTTGTGTCAGATCAATCAGGAAAATCAAACATAATTTCGAGATTGAACTCTATTGGGATAGATTTCGAGGAAAACGATTCAAAAATAAAAAAATTATTAGACGAAGTAAAAGGAAGAGAATTTATTGGTTATAGTTATGATGGAGCAGATGCATCTTTCGAATTATTAGCTAGACGAATTATTGGAACAATACCGAGATATATTTCAATTAATGATTATGAAGTATCAGTTAAAAAGATTTCCAAAGATGAAATAAAATCTTTTGCTAAAGCTACATTAGTTGTTGATAATAGTTCTATTTTATGTGAAGGCGAGGGCAATGGTCCAGTTCACGCACTAGATAATGCCATCAGAAATAATATTGATAAATTAGCAAAATATTCCGAATACCTAAAAGATCTAAAACTTGTCGATTATAAGGTAAGAATTCTCAATACAGGAACTGAGGCTACAACTAGAGTTTCTATTGAAAGCACAGACTCTAAAGGAAAAAATTGGTTTACTATAGGAGTCTCACCTAACATTATTGATGCATCGTTTAAAGCTTTAGTTGATAGTTTAGATTATAAACTGTTTAAAGATAATGCGCCTGCTAGCAAGTAATGTCATTTAAAAATATTTCATTTATTTTACACAAACCACAATTATCAGAAAATATTGGGGCGTGCGCTAGAGCTATTAAAAACTTCAGTTTTAGTAAGTTATCACTAATAAATCCAAAACCATTATTTCCAAATGATAAAATTTTAGCTACCTCTGTTGGAGCAAAGGATATAATTAACAATGCTAAAGTTTTTAATAACATTGAAGACTCCTTAGATAAAATTGATATTTTAATTTCTACATCTGCGCGATTTAGAAATAAAAATATAAAACATATTTTAATTAAAGATTTACATAAAATTGATTTTTCAAAAAAAATTGGTTTTTTATTCGGTTCTGAAGCATCAGGGTTATCTAATAATGAGGTGAGTTATTCAGATTATACTTTACAAATACCAACTAACAAAAATTTTAGATCATTAAACTTGTCACATAGTCTAATAATAATAGCTCAAGCAGTCAGTAGTTTAATATCAAAAAATAATATTAAATTTGATAAGTCTAAAAAAATTAAAAATGCATCGAAGAAAGATATTAAAAATATGCTATCTTTATGCATAAAAAATTTAGAAAAAAGAAATTTCTTTTATCCATATGAAAAAAAATCAATTATGCTAGAAAATTTAAGAAGTATATTTTATAAACTTAACCTATCTGAAAAAGAAACTCGCATATTATCCAGTGTATTTGCTGGTTTAATTAAAAAAAAGGTTGATTGACAAAACATAACTTCTGCTTATAAGACGCATTACTTAATGACAAAAAGATTAAATTCTAAACATAAAATAGATCGTAGATTAAGGGTAAATCTATGGGGGAGACCAAAAAGTCCTTTTAATTCTAGAGCTTACCCTCCAGGCCAACACGGTCAAACGAAATCAGCAAAACCCTCAGATTTTGGTGTTCAGTTACAAGCTAAACAAAAATTAAAATCTTATTATGGTAATATGAATGAAAGACAGTTTCGAAATTTGTATAAGAAAGCTATTATGGCAAAAGGCAATACTGCAGAAAATTTAATTGGACTTTTAGAAAGAAGATTAGATGCTGTCGTATATAGATCAAAATTCGCTAATACAATTTTTTCGTCTAGACAACTAATAAATCATGGTCATGTAAAAGTTAATGGAAAAAAGGTAAATATTTCTAGTTACCAAGTAAAAGAGGAAGATACTATAGAAATTAGAGATAAATCTAAACAACTTGCAATTATAGATGTGGCTATGGCTAGCAAAGAGAGAGAAACTCCAGAATATATTCAAGTAGACGAAAAAAATAAAAAAGTTAAATTTGTAAGAGTGCCTAAATTCGAGGAAGTTCCTTATCCTGTAGTTATGGAGCCAAACCTTGTAGTAGAATACTATTCAAGATAGGTGAATTTTTTAAGTCTATTAAAAAGAAACTTCATTTACAAAATTAAATCAAAAAAAAATATCGATCATGATACGTTTGAAAAAGACGTAACATTAGATAACTTATTTGAATTTTATAAAACTGATAAAGCAAGTAATATTAATAGCAACGACCAACTTGGCCATGGTTATTCTTCTTTTTATCATAAACATTTTAATGAACTTCAATCAAAAAAAATTAATTTATTAGAAATTGGATCATATTCTGGTGCATCTGCTGCAGCTTTCAGTAAATATTTCAAAAATATTAATATTTATTGTTTAGATATAAATCTTTCAAAATTTAAATATGAGTCAAAAAATATTTTTCCTTTTGGTATAAATGCTAATGATAAAAAATCTGTCAAAAGATTCTTTAAAAAAATTGACTTTTATAATTCAATTATTGAATTTGATATTATAATAGATGATGGTTCTCATATTTTAAGCGATCAACTTAAAAGCTTAAACTTTTTTTTTAATTTTGTTAAAAAAGGGGGTTACTATGTTATTGAAGAGTACAGATTTCCAGAATATTTTCCTCACCTAAAAGATACAAATGAAGTAGTTATAAAAGAATTAATTTATAAGATCAGAAAAAAAGAAAATATTCAAAGTAAAATTTTTGATAAAACTACATTTGAAAGTTTATCAAAAAACATAGAAAACATCTTTGAGTATAAAGGAAATAGTGATCACTCAGATATCTTATTTATAAAAAAAAATAATTAGTTATTTTTTATAATTAATACCCTTAGAGTCTAAGAAATTTTTAAGCTCTCCATTTTCAAACATTTCCTTAATAATATCACATCCTCCTATAAATTCTTGCTTGATATATAGTTGAGGAATTGTTGGCCAGTCACTAAATTCTTTAATACCTTGTCTTAATTTTTCATTTTCGAGTACATTTACTGATTTAAATTTTACATCCAAAATTTTAAGCATATTTGAAACAGCCATCGAGAAGCCACATTGAGGAGCATCTGGTGTACCTTTCATAAAAAGACATATTTCATTATTATCTATTTCTTTTTTTATAATTTCGTTTATCTGTTCATCCATTTAATTCTCCTTTGTTTTGATCGCTAAAGCATGAAGTTCATTACCCATTTTACCTCTTAATGAATTATAAACCATTTTGTGTTGCTCAATTTTACTTTTCCCTGAAAATTGAGAAGAAGTCACAGTTGCTGAATAATGATTACCGTCTCCAGCTAGATCTTGAATTTCTATAGTTGCATCTGGCATTGCTTCTTTTATTAGGTTTTCAATTTCTTTTAAATCCATCGCCATTAGTTATTCATATACTCCCTTAACCAGTATTTATGCACATCTGACAATTCTTCAATAGGTAAATTTATATCACTGTCAAAACTAACAGTTTTGTCTTGTATAATGCCAAAATCATCGAAATGAATGGAATTCTTTTTGAGAATTTCAACTACACTTTGAATATTGTCAGAATTTATCTCAACAACATATCTAGCCTGATCCTCACCAAAAAAATATTCGTATTTATTAGTCAAACCTTTAAGCTTATTTATTTTAATACCTTTATTACCTTTTATACACATTTTTGAAACAGCAGTCAGTATTCCCCCTAATGAAATATCATGACAACTAACAACTAATTTTTTTTGAATTAAACTTAAGATTGTTTCACCTATATTTTTTTCATTAAATAAATTTATACTTGGTGGAGGACCTTTTTTTTCGTTAAGAATGTCTTTAGCAAAAATGCTTTGATCAAGGTGGCCTTCAGTTTTACCAATTATATAAACAATATTACCTATGCTCTTAAACTCCATTGATAACATATTTTTATAATCTTTAATTAAACCTACGCCGCCGATAGCGGGAGTTGGTTTAATTCCTTTATCTTTTGTTTCGTTATAAAACGAAACATTGCCTGAAACCACTGGAAAATTTAAATATTTACTTGCCTCAGTTATTCCCTCAACGCATTCCACAAATTCTCCCATATTTTTTTCTTTTTCAGGATTTCCAAAATTTAAACAATTAGTAATAGCTATCGGCTTTGCTCCTACAGAAATTAAATTCCTCCAACTTTCACAAACTACTTGTTTTCCACCACTTAACGGATGAGAATAACAATAAGATGCAGATGAATCTACAGATGCAGCAACAGCTTTTTTAGTTCCGTGAACTCTAATAACACCTGCGTCACCCCCAGGTTTTTGTATAGTATCACCCATTACCGTATGATCATATTGATCCCATATCCATTTTTTTTCAGAAATATTTGGATTACTTAAAATCTTTTTTAAACAGTCTGACAAACTTAATGTTTTAAAGTCATCTTTATTAAATTTTATCTTTTGCGGAAGTTTTGTTTTTTTCCACTTTCTATCATATTCTGGAGCTTTTTCTGCTAATAAGTTAATTGGAATTTCCGCAACGTTTGTATCATTAAAAATTAATTTTATTTTTTTAGAATTCGTAGTTTTTCCAATTACAGCAAAATCTAAATTCCATTTATCAAAAATTTTTTTTGCTTGATCCTCTTTACCGTTTTCTAGAATGATTAACATTCTTTCTTGACTTTCCGATAACATTATTTCGTAGGGTGTCATATTTTTTTCCCTACATGGTACTTTGGTTAAATCTAATTCAATACCTAAATTTCCTTTAGAAGCCATTTCAACACTTGATGAAGTAAGTCCTGCAGCACCCATATCTTGGATAGCTATAATTGAACTATCATTCATTAATTCCAAACAAGCCTCTAAGAGAAGTTTTTCAGTAAATGGGTCTCCTACTTGAACAGTTGGTTTTTTTTCCTCAATTTTATCATCAAAGGTTGCTGATGCCATACTAGCACCATGAATTCCATCCCGACCAGTTTTTGATCCTACATATATAACAGGCTTATCCAATCCAACTGCCTTTGAGTAGAAAATTTTATTTTTGTTAACTAAACCTAAAGTCATCGCGTTAACTAAAATATTACCGTTATAAGAATCATCAAACGTAGTTTGTCCAGCTATAGTGGGAACTCCTATACAATTTCCATATCCACCAATTCCTTTAACTACACCCCTCAAAAGATTTTTCGTTTTTTTATGTTGTGGTGATCCAAAATGAATTGAATTTAAATTAGCTATCGGTCTAGCACCCATTGTAAAAACATCTCTCATTATACCACCTACACCTGTAGCTGCTCCTTGATAAGGCTCTATAAACGATGGATGGTTATGACTTTCTATCTTAAATACAATTGCATCGTCATCTCCAATATCAATTACACCAGCATTTTCACCTGGCCCTTGAATTACTTGTTTTCCTTTTGTATGTAGTTTTTTTAGATGTTTTCTGGAGGATTTATATGAACAATGTTCATTCCACATTGCTGAAAAAATCGCAAGTTCAGTTAGATTAGGAGTACGTTTTAATAAATCACAAATCTTAGAAAATTCCTCTTTTTTTAATCCGTGGTCGATTGCTACTGCTTCATTAACTTTTGTCATCTGAGGTTTCCTAAAAGATTTTCAAAGAATAACGAGCCATCTTCTCCAGAGAGATATTGGTCAATCATTCTTTCTGGATGAGGCATCATTCCTAAAACATTGTTATTTTTATTAAATATTCCTGCTATATTCTTTATCGCACCATTAGGATTGTTTTCTTCATTTTCTAATCCTTCAGAATTGCAATATGTTACAGCTATTTGATCATTATCTTCTAGAATTTTTAACTCATTTTTTGTACAAAAGAAATTTCCTTCATTATGTGCAATATGTAACTCTAAAATATCTTTCTTAATACCTTTGAAATACTTGTTTTTTTTATTCTTAATTTTAACAAAAACATTTTTACAAATAAAATTTAAATATTTATTTTGTTGAAGAATTCCAGGCAACAATCCTGTTTCTGTTAATATTTGAAATCCGTTACAAATACCCAGAACCAATCCCCCAGAATTGGCAAAATCTATAACAGATTTAATAATTTTGGATTTCGATGCAATACTTCCACATCGCAAATAATCTCCATAAGAAAAACCACCAGGTAATACTATCAAATCGCTTTTTGGTATTGATAGGTCGTTGTGCCAAACCATAGTATTTTTAAAGCCAAATTTTTTGAGAGCTACATCCATATCCCTGTCACAATTTGAACCTGGAAAAATAATTACAGAGGATTTCATTGACGATTAAATAATTTTATAATCCTCAATTACAAGATTGGCCAACAATTTTTTACACATTTCATCAACTTGTTCTTTAGCTTTTGCTTCATTATTTTCATTCACAGTAATTTCAAAAAATTTACCTTGTCTTATTTCCTCTATATTTGAAAAACTCATGCCATTTAAAGTCTGCTGTATCGCTTTTCCTTGAGGATCTAAGACACCATTTTTTAGAGTGACTATTACTTTAAATTTCATTATTTTTTTTTAATTTTCACAGCAGTTGGCTTAGGAAATTTAATTGGTCTGATATTATTAACATATTCATGTAAAATTCCTAATCTTCTAGCAACCTCTTGATAGGCCTCAACCACATCTCCTAAATCTTTTCTAAATCTATCTTTATCTAGTTTTTTATCTGTATCAGAATCCCACAATCTGCAAGTATCTGGGCTAATCTCATCTGCCAGGATAATTTTTCCATCTGATTTTCTTTTTCCAAATTCAAGTTTAAAATCAATAAGTTTTATATTAATACCTTTAAACATGCCTTGTAAAAAATCATTTATACGCAAACAATTTTCAGTAATTAAATTAAGTTCAGAAATTGAAGCCCACCCAAATGCATCAATGTGTTCTCTTGCAACTAAAGGATCTCCGAGTTCATCATTTTTATAGCAGTACTCAATTAATGGTTTGTTTAAAACAGTACCATCTTCAATACCAAGTCTTTTTGTTAAAGAACCGGTGACAATATTTCTTACAACAAATTCAATTGGAATAATCTCTACCAATTCAATTAATTGTTCTCTCATATTAAGTCTTTTAACTAGATGATTTTCAATACCCACATCTTTCAAAGCTGATAAAATATGTTCTGAAATTCTATTATTTAAAATTCCTTTACCCTCAATATTTGCTTTTTTTTGATTGTTAAATGCAGTTGCATCATCTTTAAAATGCTGAATAACTAAATTTTTATCTGCTGAAGCAAATATAATTTTTGCTTTTCCTTCATAAAGTTTTTTACCTTTTTTCATTTTTTAAATATCCTTTTAAAAATAAAGTTTACATTTTTAAAGTGACTTGAGTAATTAAAAATTGATTTTAATTTTTTTTCACCAATTATATTCATAACTTTTTTATCTTTAGATATTAAATCAAATAAATTCCTATTTTCAGAAAAACATCTTTTTGCATACGTTTGAACAATTTTATATGATTTTTCTCTAGAAATTCCTCCCTTAGTTAACTCTAACATAATTTCTTGAGAAAATATTAGTCCCTTTGTTAAATGTATATTTTGTATCATTTTTTTTGGATAAATAATCATTTTATCTAAAACGTTTGCAAGCCTAGCAAGAGCAAAATCTAATGTTATATTTGCATCCGGTCCAATATTTCTCTCTACACTCGAGTGGGATATATCTCGCTCATGCCATAAGGAAATATTTTCTAGAGCTGGAATTGTATGACCCCTTACAATTCTAGCAAGGCCCGTTAAATTTTCACTTAATATTGGATTTTTTTTATGCGGCATTGCTGAAGACCCCTTCTGATCTTTTGAAAAGTATTCCTGTATTTCATAAACCTCTGATCTTTGCAAATGTCTAATTTCAGTAGACACTCTTTCAACACTTCCTGCTATGATTCCTAAAACAGAAAAATAATATGCATGTCTATCTCTGGGTATTATTTGAGTAGAAATTGGCTCAGGATAAAGACTTAATTTTTTTGCTACGTAACTCTCAACTTTTGGATCAATATTCGCAAAAGTACCAACTGCCCCTGAAATTGCACATGTAGAGATATTATAGATTGCACTTGCAAGTCTTTTTCTATTTCGTTTAAATTCCTCATAAAACGAAGCTAGTTTTAAACCAAAAGTTATTGGTTCAGCATGTATACCATGACTTCTTCCAATACAAGGTGTGAGCTTATATTTTTTTGCTTGTCTTTTTAAAATAGAAAGAATTTTATCAATATCTTTTAATAAAATTTCACCTGATTGTTTTAATTGAATATTGAAAGCAGTATCTAAAACATCGGATGAAGTCATGCCTTGATGAAGATATCTTGCTTTAATTCCAGCTTGCTCAGTTATTGAGGTTAGAAAAGCAATTACGTCGTGTTTTACTTTTGCTTCAATATTATGGATTCGTTTTACATTTATTTTAGCTTTTCTTTTGACTATCGATGAAACACCCTTTGGTATAAGTTTATATTTTTCCATCGCTTCTGCTGCAGCAACTTCGATATTTAGCCAGATTTTATATTTGTTTTCCTCAGACCAAATTGTTTTAAGTTCTTTTCTTGAATATCTATCAATCATTATTAATAAGGAGGCTTGTTATATCCTTTACCAGATTCTGTGAAAATTTCATATCCATTTTCAGTAATTCCAAGCGTATGTTCAAATTGTGCTGATAAAGACTTATCTTTAGTTACAGCTGTCCATCCATCATTTAGAATTTTTACATCATATTTTCCTGCATTAATCATTGGCTCAATTGTGAAAGTCATACCAGGATAAAGCTCTAACCCAGTATTTTTTTTTTCCATAATGTAGAATATTAGGAGCTTCATGAAACGTATTACTAATTCCATGACCACAAAAATCTCTCACAACAGAATATCCTTTTTCCTCAACGTATGTTTGAATTGCATGACCAATATCTCCTAATTTTATTCCAGGTTTTAAAATTTTTATTGCAAGCATCATTGACTCGTAAGTAACATCAATCAAATTTTTTGCTTTTACAGATGAATTTCCTATAATAAACATTCTACTTGTATCACCGTAATATTCATTAACAATTGCAGTAACATCAACATTTATTACATCTCCATCCTCTAAAATACGTTCAGACGGTATCCCATGGCAAACAACATGATTTAATGAAGTACAGAGAGATCTCTTAAATCCTCTGTAAAATTGAGGCGCAGAGTATCCACCGCTATCTCTAATAAAGTCATAAGCTAAGCGATCTATTCTATCTGTTGAAATTCCAGGTTTTATGAAATCTGTTAACATATCCAATGTTCTTGATGCCAGCTTTCCAGCAACCCTCATTTTTTCAAACTTTTCTTTATATTTAATCATGCATAATTTGTATTTTTTTTTCTATTACAATTTCACTTGAATTTAATTTGCAACCGTATGCAATAAATTTTACACCTTTTTTACTCGCTTCAATAAAATTATTATAATAATAGGAATCTATATCTTTTGCTATTCTAAATTTAGAAATATTTTGAATTTGTATCAAAAACAAAACATACGGTTTATAACCCTGCTTTATTGATTCTATTAATTTTTTTAAATGTTTGGTTCCCCTTGATGTTACAGCATCAGGGAATTCAGCAATTTTATTATTTCTAACAAGAGTTACATTTTTTACTTCTATTAGTTTGTTATCACATAAAAAGTCAAATCTTGTATCATCTGAGTATTTATACTCTGACCTAATTGTTTTAATTGATGAAAATTCCTTAAACAATTTATTCTTTAAACCATGCTCTACTATACGATTTGCACGATGGGTATTTACACCAACTATTTTTTGGTTTGACCTTATCATTTCAAGAGTATATTTTAACTTTCTCTTTGGATCATCTACTTTTGAAATCCAAACATCATTACCTTTATCCAATAAACCAAGCATAGAACCAGTATTAGGGCAGTGGGCAGTTAGTATTTTATTATTTACTTCAACATCTATAAAAAATCTTTTATATCTTTTAATTAATTTGCCTTTAATTAAACTGTTGGTAAATTTCATTTTAAATTATTTATATTAAGAAATGACAAATAAAAAAGAAATAACTGCTGGAATTATTATTATTGGTAATGAGGTATTATCTGGCAGAACTAAAGATATTAATACAAGTACGTTAGCAAAATGGCTAAATTCTCTAGGAATTGAAGTTAAAGAGGTGAGAGTTATTCCTGATATAGAGTTTACTATAATTGAAACTGTAAACCATTTAAGAAAGAAATTTAATTATATATTTACAACTGGTGGAATTGGTCCAACACATGACGATATAACAGCGGAGTCTATTTCTAAAGCATTTAATTTAGAATACGGTTTTCATAGTGAGGCATATTCTATTTTAGAAAAATACTATAATCCTGGAGAGTTTAATGATGGCAGACAAAAAATGGCAAAAATGCCTACCTCAGCAAACTTAATATTAAATCCAACAAGTGGTGCTCCAGGTTTTTATGTTGAAAATGTATTTTGTTTACCTGGTGTGCCATCCATTCTTCAATCAATGATTGGAGGATTAAACAATGTTCTAGTAGGTGGTGAACCAATTTTAAATTTAACGATTAGTTTAAGAACAGTCGAAAGTGAAATTGCAAAATCAATTACTGAAATTCAAAACAAAAATAAAGATGTCGAGATAGGAAGTTATCCTTTTTTTAGAGCAGGAAAACTAGGTGTATCCATAGTTATAAGGTCATCTAATAAAAAAAAGCTTGATGGATGTAATGTAGAAATATTAAAATTTGTTAAGTCAAAAGGTATTGAAATTGTAGAGGAAGTATAATGCTTTACTTTGCTTATGGCAGTAATCTTAATCATTTTCAAATGAAACGAAGATGTAAAGATTCAATTTTTATAAAAAAATTTGAGCTTAAAGGTTATAAGCTTAATTTTAGAAGTAAATATAGAGCAGCAGATATTGAGAAGAAAAAAAACTCAATAGTACCAGGTGGATTATTTGAGATTTCAAAAAGTGATGAAAAAAAATTAGATTTGTACGAAGATTATCCAGTATTATATAAAAAAATATTTTTTTACTATTATAATAAAAAAGTGATGACGTATATTATGAACAATAAAACAGAGTTCAGATATCCAACAGAAAGATACCTCAATGTTGTAAAACAAGGATATAAAGACTGTGGTTTAGATAAATCCTATTTAATTAAAGCTTTAAATCCAATTAAATAGATGTATTCAAAATCAAAAACTTTTTCAAAAGGCGCTTTAGATATTTTACCTCTACTGATACCCGTAGTTCCATTTGGTATAATATTTGGAGCTATAGGTATAGAGTTGGGTTTTGGTCCTTATCTAACTTATGCAACTTCAATTGTAATTTTTAGTGGTGCTAGCCAAATTGTTATATTGCAATTAATATCAGCAGGAGCATCGTCATTAGTTGCAATTACATCTTCGTCTGTTGTAAGCACAAGACACCTTTTGTATGGTGCAGTAGTAAGTCAACATTTAAATCACTTATCGATATATTGGAAAATTGGATTATCTTACTTGTTAACAGATCAAGCATTTGCTGTATCAAATCAGTATTTTAAAAAAAATTCTGAAAATAAATATAAACATTATCATCTTGTTGGATCTGGTTTCACTTTGTGGTTTATTTGGCAATTTACTACAATTATTGGAATAGTGTTAGGGTCAATTGTACCAGAAGAACTTGGTTTAACATTCACAATACCGTTAACCTTTTTAGCATTATTAGTTAATTATTTGAGAAATATAGATCACTTGATCGTTATTATTATATCTGGAATTTCATCAATTATATTTTTTGATTCACCGTTAAAGTCTTACATAATTATATCAAGTATAGTTGCATTAATTGGAGCAACAATTT
>CACFTE010000007.1 GCA_902569105.1 uncultured Pelagibacteraceae bacterium
TGTAAGATTCCACATACTTTTTTATTATTAATCAATAAGTCGTTTGGTTTTTTTATTATTATTTTTACTTTCATTAGTTTTAATATAGATTTTTGGATGATTTTACATGATATAGAAGTTAACTTTTTTAAACCAATTTCTGAATTTATTTTAAAAAAGACTGACATGAATAAATTCTTTTTTAAAGAAATCCATCTATTACCATACCTTCCTCTTCCTTTTGTCTGTTTCTTTGCAATAATTATTCCAGATAAAAATCCTTGTTTAACTTTTTTAATTGCAATATCGTTTGTACTAGAAACAGACTTAAAGATATATTTTTTGAGTTTCATTAAATTATTGATATTTTAGAAATTACTTCATTAAGTAATCCAGGATACAGAAAATATAATACTAAAATTCCTGTAGAGATAGCTAAAGTAAATTTTAAACCTACAGTATGATCTGTTTCAAACTTTTCTTTTGGTTTATCAAAATAAATTATTTTAATTAATCTTAAATAATAAAATGCAGCAATAACTGTTGATAACAAACCTATTATTGCTAAAAAATACATTGACTGCTCTATTACAGCTGTGAAAATATAAAATTTCGCAAAAAATCCAGCTAATGGCGGAATTCCCGCTAGAGAAAATAAAACTACCAACATTGCGATAGAAAGTATTGGATGATTTGTTGATAGACCTGATAAATCTTCAATTTTTTCATAAAAAACTTCTTTTTTCTTCAACATAAATAGACATGAAAAAAAAGCTAACGTCATAACTATATATATAGATATATATGTTACAGAGCTTTGAATTCCTTGATTAGTTCCCGAAGCAAGCCCAGCAAGAGCATAGCCCATGTGACCAATTGAACTGTAAGCAATAAGTCTTTTTAAATTTGATTGTCCGATAGCAGCAACTGCTCCGAAAACCATTGAAGCTATTGATATGAAAACAAGAATAGTTTGCCATTGATCAATTAAATTTATAAACGGTGTATATAAAAATCTAATAAATACAGTTAATGCAGCAACTTTAGGTAATGCTGCAAAAAACAAAGTAACTGAAGTTGGTGATCCTTGATAAACATCAGGAGCCCACATGTGAAAAGGCACTGCAGATATTTTAAAGGCTAGACCTACTATAATAAAAACAAGCCCAAAAATAACTCCATATTCAATGCTTGATGACGTATTAGCAATGTATGTGAAGTTTGTAGAACCTGAAAATCCATATATAAGAGAACAACCATAGAGTAATAAACCTGAAGATAATGCGCTCAAAACAAAATATTTAAGTCCTGACTCTGAAGACAGAACATTATCTCTATTAAATGCTGCAAGAACATATAAGGCTAATGATTGAAGTTCTAATCCTAAATAAAATACAATTAAATCATTGGAGCTTATCATAATCATCATTCCAAGAACTGAGCTTAAAATCAATATTGGATACTCAATCTTTAAAATGTTTAAAGATTTAAGATAAGGAAATGATGAAATCATAACAAAAACTGCTGATACAATTATTAAAGATTTCATAAATGAAGAAAGAGGATCTATTTTGTAACTTTCATTAAAAATCATTTTTTCCTCAATAGAAAATAAGTTTAAGACTAAAGCTAACAATATAATGAATAAAATTGTGGATAAGTTATAAACTAATCTTTCGCTGTTCTTTTTAAACACTCCGACCATCAATAAAAACAAAATGGCTAATGATAAAAAAATCTCAGGAAAAATTAAATCTAAGTTAATCATAAATTACTAGCTGCATAAATTTTTAAATTAGAATTAAATAAATCAATTAAACTTTCAACAGAAGCTGAAGTTGAACTAAGTAAAGGATCTGGATAAAAACCAAAAAAAATTGATACAAAAGCCAATATAGATAGAATAATCATTTCAGAATTGTTTAAATCTACTAACTTATTTACCTCCATATTTTTAATTTCCCCAAAAACTACTCTTCTATAGAGCCATAACATATAAGCCGCTCCTAGAATAACTCCTAAACTTGCAATTGTTGCAACTAGAAAGTTAACCTTAAAAGTTCCAATTAAAATTAAAAATTCTCCTATAAATCCAGTTGTACCAGGCAATCCTAAAGATCCTAATGTAAAAATCATTAAGACAACTGCATATCTTGGCATTACTGATACGATCCCACCATATTTACTAATTTCTCTTGTGTGCATTCTTTCGTAAATAACACCAACACATAAAAAAAGTGCAGCGGAAATTATTCCATGACTTATCATTTGGAATATACTTCCTTCTATTCCTTGTGGTGTCATTGTGAAAATCCCCATTGTAACAAAACCCATGTGCGCAACAGAAGAGTATGCAATTAGTTTTTTCATATCTTCCTGCATTAAGGCTACTAGAGATGTATAAATTATCGCTACTAGACTTAGTGTAAAAACAAGAGGCACAAAATATTCTGAAGCTACAGGGAATAAACCTACTGAAAATCTAATAAATCCATAACCCGCCATTTTTAGAAGTATAGCAGCTAACAAAACTGAACCAGCAGTTGGTGCTTCTACATGGGCATCTGGTAGCCATGTGTGAACTGGCCACATTGGAGTTTTTACAGCAAAAGAACTAAAAAAAGCTAACCAAAGTAAATTTTGATATTTAGTATTGATGCCAATTTCATATAACTCAATTACATCAGTTGTTCCTGTCATCCAGTATATAGAAATTATTGCGACCAACATAAGCACAGTGCCCAATAAAGTGTATAAGAAAAATTTAAAAGCTGAATAAACTCTTCTCTCCCCACCCCAAATTCCTATTATTAAAAACATAGGTATCAGCCCTGCTTCAAAAAATAAGTAAAAAATTACTAAATCAAGTGAACAAAAAACTCCAATCATCATTGTTTCCATAATCAGAATTGCTACAAGAAAATCTTTTAGTCTAGTTTTGATTGTAGAATTTACCGAGATAACACAGAGTGAAGTTATAAATGTAGTTAAAATAATAAATAGTATAGAAATCCCATCTATTCCAACTTTATAATTTATAAAATTTACAATCCATTCTCTCTCTTCAACAAATTGGAAATCAGAACTATTTTTATCAAATGCAAACCATAGGTATAGTGATAATATGAAATTAGCTAAAGAAACAAATAATGAGATATATTTAGCAGAATTATAATTTGAAGAAGATCTTCCAAACAAAATAAACATTGCTCCTATTGTAGGTAGTACAATAAGTGATGATAAAATTGGAAAGCTCATTAATTAATTATAATAATTGTTAATATTAGTGAAAAACCAATTAACATTACAAATGCATATTGGTAAATAAATCCAGATTGAAATTTTACTGCTTTTATTGAAAAATATTTAAATAAGTTTGATAAACCATCTGGTCCAAATCTGTCGATTACTAAACCATCTATTTTTTTCCAAAAATATTTACCTAAAAACTTTGAAGATTTAACAAATAAAACTTCGTATAATTCGTCGAAATACCATTTATTTTTTAAAAAAAGATATATTGGTTTGTTAGATTTAACCAATCCCTCAATAATAGATTTGTTTTTTAAAAATAAATAATAACTAAGAGGAATAGAAATAGTAACAAGTATTGGAGTTAAGTACAATATGTATCCAGGAGGATGTTCAAGGGGCAGGGGTTTTAAAAAGAAAATTGAACCTTCCCAAAAATCGTTGAAAGAGTTATGACCCATAAATAAGTCTTTAAAAATAAATCCTGCTAATATTGAGCCGATAGCTAAAACAATAAGAGGAGCTAACATCACAATTGGTGATTCATGCATAGTAGATATTTTTTGAGTATTATTATTATATTCACCATGAAATGTTTTAAATATTAACCTCCATGAGTAAATTGAAGTAAGTACAGCTGTAAATATTCCTATTCCACAAGCATAGTAACCAACAACATTACCCTTAAGATAAGCAAATTCAATAATCAAATCTTTTGAATAAAAACCAGACAAAAAAGGGAAACCAGTTAAAGCTAATGTTCCAATCATCATTAAAGAATACGTGTAAGGCAACTGCTTATAAATACCTCCCATTTTATTTATGTCCTGTTCGTTATTTAATGAATGGATTACAGATCCTGCTCCTAAAAATAATAGTGCTTTGAAAAATGCATGAGTAAAAAGATGAAACATTGCAACATTATAAGCGCCTACACCTGTCGCAAAAAACATATATCCTAATTGACTGCATGTAGAGTATGCTATTATTTTTTTTATATCGTTTTGAACTAGGGCGACTGATGCAGCAAATAACGCAGTGGTCATTCCAATAACTGTTATAAAATTTAATATTATTGGAGAGTATTCATAGATCGGAGAACATCTAACAACTAAAAATACTCCTGCAGTTACCATTGTAGCAGCATGTATTAATGCTGAAACGGGAGTTGGTCCTTCCATAGCGTCTGGTAACCAAGTGTGTAAAAATATCTGAGCTGATTTACCCATAGCACCAATGAATAATAAAAAACAAATTAAATTTATTACATTAAGCTCTAATCCAAGAAAATTTAAATTGTTTTCTTTATAAAAAGGAACCTGTCTAAACACCTCTTCGTAATTAACTGTGCCAAATACATAAAAAATCAAAAAAATACCTAATGCAAAACCAAAATCACCTACTCTATTTACTATAAATGCTTTGATAGCAGCAGCATTTGCTGTAGGTTTTTTAAACCAAAAACCAATTAAAAAATATGAGCAAAGACCAACACCTTCCCAGCCAAAAAATAATTGTATAAAATTATCCGAAGTAACCAGCACAAGCATCGCAAAGGTAAACAAAGATAAATAAGACATGAATCTTGGTTGGTGAGGATCATGAGACATATATCCTATTGAGTAAACATGAACTATTGCAGAGACCAATGTCACAACAACAAGCATAATTGATGACAATTGATCTATCTTAATTGACCAATTAACATCAAGAAGTCCAGAAGAAATCCATTTAGCAATGATAATATTATCTGAATAGGCATTATTAATTACATTATAAAAAACATAAATCGATAACAGTGCAGATAATGAAACAAATAAACTTGTGATTATTTGGGATGCTTTATTACCAATTAATTTACCAAAAAAACCTGAAATAATTGATGCAAATAAAGGTAAAAAAATAATAAGTTTTTCCATATTAGCCTTTTAACTTTTCAATTTCCTCAACTCTAATCGTCCCTGCATTTCTGAAATAAACTACTATAATTGCCAAACCAATTGCAGCTTCAGCCGCTGCAACTGTTAAGATAAATAAAGTGAATATTTGGCCACTTAAATCATTTATGAATATTGAAAAAGATACAAGATTAATATTAACAGCCAGTAATATTAGCTCAATACTCATTAAAAGTACTATTACATTTTTTCTATTTAAAAAGATTCCGATTAAGCCAATTGTAAATATTATGGCTCCTAGTGTCAGATAATGTCCTAGGCCTATACTAAACATCTATTTTTACACCTTTATTTTTTGGAACATTAACAACTTCAACTCCATCTGCTCTTTCTCTAGAAATTTGCTTTATATAACTTTGTTTTTTTAATCCAGCTCTCTGTCTAAATGTTAATACTATAGCACCTATCATAGCTACTAATAGGATCATTCCAGAGATCTGAAATAAATGTATATAATCTGTATACAAAACATTTCCTAAAGAATGTGTGTTAGTGGTAGTGTTAGAGATTAGAATAGTAGATGAGTTTAATAAATCTGGTTTATACTTCCAGCCACCTATAACTATAATTAACTCAAAAAAAATAATTAAACTTACTAATAACCCAGCGGGTATATGAGAACTGCTTTTTGAAGATGCAAACCACTGATTTTTTTGCTGGGCTACATTTAACATCATAACTACAAATAAAAATAGGACTGCTACAGCTCCCACATAAACAATTAACATAATCATTCCTAGAAATTCTGCACCAATCATAATGAATAGACAAGAGATGCTAATAAAATCAAGAATTAAAAAAAAAACTGAGTGAACGGTGTTTCTTGCGGCTGTTACCATAATTGCAGATACTATTGCAATGAATGCAAACAAATAAAAGAATACAGCGTGAGCTATCATTAGTTATTACCTATATGGGTTATCAGCTTTTATGTTAGCAGCGAGTATATTTTCCCACCTGTCTCCATTTTCTAAAAGTTTTTCTTTACTGTAATAAAGTTCTTCTCTTGTTTCTGTTGCAAATTCAAAGTTAGGTCCTTGAACAATTGCATCTACAGGACACGATTCTTCACAAAGACCACAATAAATACATTTTAACATATCAATGTCATATCTTGTAGTCTTTCTACTACCATCTTCTCTTTCTGAAGACTCAATTGTAATTGCTTGAGCAGGACAAACAGCTTCACATAATTTACAAGCAATACATCTTTCTTCTCCATTAGGATATCTTCTTAAAGCATGTTCACCCCTAGCTCTTGGACTAACCTGGCCTTTTTCAAATGGATAATTTATAGTTTTTTTTGATTTAAAAACTTCTTTAATTGCAATTAGTAGACCTTTAACAAAATCTAACATAAATATTGTTTTTAATAGTCTTCCTAATTTCATAATTGAACCGGTAATAAGTTAAAATAAAGTAAATATCCTGCAGTTATTACAACCCAAATTATTGATAAAGGTAAAAATATCTTCCATCCAAGTTTCATTAATTGGTCATATCTATATCGTGGGACAATAGCTTTTACTAAAGCAAAAAGTATAAATAAAAATAATATTTTAAATATTAACCAAAATGGAGCTGGAATAAATGACAGAACTTCGATTTCTAATGGTGCAAGCCATCCACCCAAAAATAATATAGAACCCATTGCACACATTAACAAAATATTTGCATACTCTCCTAACCAAAACATTGCATACATCATTCCTGAATATTCAGTTTGGTATCCAGCAACTAATTCAGCTTCAGCCTCTGGTAAATCAAAAGGAGGTCTATTTGTTTCAGCTAAAGCAGAAATAAAAAAAATTACAAACATGGGAAATAGTGGCACTACAAACCACATATTTTTTTGTGCTAAAACAATATCGTTTAAATTTAAAGATCCTACACATAACAATACATTAATAATAATAACTCCAATTGAAACCTCGTATGATACCATTTGAGCTGCTGATCTTATTGCTCCTAAAAATGGATATTTTGAGTTTGAAGCCCACCCGCCCATTATTATTCCATAAACACCTAGTGAAGAAACGGCAAACAAATAAAGTATACCAACATTAATATCAGCTAATACAAGATTTTCACCAAATGGTATTACAGCCCAAGCTATAAGAGCCAAAGTCATTGTTGTTATTGGAGCTAGAATGAAAATTACTTTGTTTGAACTGGCTGGAATAATTATTTCTTTAAAAATATATTTTAATGCATCTGCTAAAGATTGAAGTAAACCAAACGGTCCAACAACATTGGGGCCTCTTCTTTTTTGTACAAAAGCCCAAACCCTTCTATCTAACCAAACTATCATGGCAACAGTAACTAAAACTGGGATTAAAAGAAATAATATCTTGTATACCTCGTTGAATAAAATAGAAAAACTATTCATAACTACCCATCTGTACCTGTATTTTGTAATTCAGAACGTAAAGATCTACATTCAGACATTGTTTTTGAATTTTTTGCAATTACATTGGAGAAATAATAATCTATCTCTTCAATAATTATTTTTTCATTTTCAAAACTATACTCGGTTTTAATAAATTCCTCTTTTCTATTTTGATTCAAATAATTAAACATATTATCGAGAAGTTCATCTTTATCTTTATATAGAAATTTTCCTCTTGATATATTAGCTATTTCATTTACTATTTCCCAATCTTCTTTGGCAAGTTCCGTTGGGTATGAAGCTTTATAAGCTTTTTGTATTTTTCCCTCTAAATTTGTATAATAACCATCTTGTTCAGTAAAAGCACAACCAGGAAGAATTAAATCTGAATTCTTCGCTCCCTCATCACCATGAGAACCAATATAAACAACAAATGCACCAGTTCTATTAATTTTTAATTTATCTTGTCCTAATAAAAAAAGTAAATCTATTGAATTTGAATTCAATTTTTCTAATAAAAGGTTTCTGCCATTGTTAGCACTGAAAGAAGTCAAATCATAAGATCCAACTGTAGAAGCATCTTTCGAGAGGATATTAAATGAATTCCAATCAGGGTTAATTTTATTATTTTTATTTAAAAAATTTTTTAATTCTTCAAATATATATTTTCCTGATTTTAGTCTTAAAACAGACTGACCTATAATAATAATTGGTTTTGTTGAGCTAATTATTTTTTCCGATAACTTATTTTTACCGTCAACTATATCTTTAATTAAAGCTGTTGTGTTATTTAATATTTTATAAGGGTAAGTTTGGTCACCAATATCATTAGTTGAGTAAATTGGTAATTTCGACTTTAAATATGATTTTCTTATTCTACTATTTAATATAGTAGCCTCATATCTAGGATTGCATCCGATCATTAGTATAAGATCTGCTTCTTCGATACCTAAAATGTTACTATTAAATCTATAGTTTTGTTTTTCAGAAAAATTTACATAATAATTTTCTGATCTAGAGTCTATTAGGCTAGATTTAAACACTTTATTAAAAAGTTCTTTAGCAGCAAAAGTTGTTTCCATGTTCGTTAGGTCTCCAGTAAAACATCCTATTTTATCTGAATGTGTGTTTTCTAACTTTGATTTTAAAACATCATATGCTTCATTCCATGAAATTTTATTAAATTTGTTTCCTTCTTTTATAAATGGTGTATCTAGTCTTTGGTTTTTTAATCCATCACAAGCATATCTAGTTTTATCGGAAATCCACTCTTCATTGATATCCTCATTTATTCTTGGAAGAATTCTTTTAACTTCCCATCCATAAGTATCAACTCTTATATTGGAACCAATTGCATCCATAACGTCAATTGACTCAGTTTTTTTTAATTCCCACGGTCTAGCTTCGAAAACATAAGGTTTTGATGTTAATGCTCCAACTGGGCAAAGATCTATTACGTTAGCAGACAATTCAGATTCCATCGCCTTTTCAAGATACGTTGTGATTTCCATATTTTCACCTCTTCCTATAGCTCCTAATTCAGGAACACCCGCAACTTCAGTTGCAAATCTTATACATCTTGTACAATGAATACATCTTGTCATCTGTGTTTTTATTAAAGGTCCCATATATTTTTCTGGTACCTGTCTTTTATTTTCCTTAAATCTCGATTTATCTACACCGTAAAACATCGATTGGTCTTGAAGATCACACTCTCCTCCTTGATCACAAACTGGACAGTCTAAGGGATGATTAACTAATAAAAATTCCATTACTCCTTTTCTTGCCTTTTCTACCATGCTTGAATTTGTTTTTATGTTCATTCCTTGTGCTGCGGGCATAGCACAAGATGCCACTGGTTTAGGTGATTTTTCAATTTCAACTAAACACATTCTACAATTTCCAGCTATGGACAATTTTTCGTGATAACAAAATCTTGGAATTTCGTATCCAGCTTGTTCACAAGCTTGAAGAACTGTAAGTCCTTCTTCTACTTCGATGTCTTTGTCATTAACTTTTACTTTAAGCATTTTCTTTTTCCAACAAATGTTGATCTACTAAATAAGGATTTTTTTGTCCTGTATTTATTAATGGGTTGAAATTATTTCTTTCCTCAATTTCTTTTTTAAAATGTCTTAACAAACCTTGAACTGGCCACGATGATCCTTCTCCAAATGCACAAATTGTGTGACCTTCAATTTGTTTAGTAACATCCATTAGCATATCAACTTCTTCTCTTGATGCTTCACCTTTGGCCATTCTTTCTAACATTCTCCACATCCATCCAGATCCTTCTCTGCAAGGTGTACATTGACCACAACTTTCATGTTTATAAAATCGAGCAATTCTCGCCATACATTTAATAATATCTTGATCATTATTAATTACGACTATTCCAGCAGTTCCTAGTCCTGTTTTGTTTTCTACACAAGCATCAAAATCCATTTTTATTGTATCGCAAATATTTTTTGGTAGTAACGGCATTGAAGAACCTCCAGGTATAACTGCTTTAAGGTTATCCCAGCCACCAACAACTCCACCTGCATGTTTTTCTATTAAATCCTTTAATGGAACTCCCATTTCCTCTTCAACATTACATGGATTATTTACATTTCCAGAAATGCAATAGATTTTAGTCCCAGTATTTTTCTCTCTACCTAGTGAAGAAAACCATTTTGCACCTCGTCTTAAAATCGATGGAATCACAGAAATTGTTTCAACATTGTTGATTATTGTGGGGCATCCATATAATCCTATTATAGCTGGAAACGGTGGTTTAAGTCTTGGTTGACCCTTTTTTCCCTCTAGACTTTCTAATAACGCTGTTTCTTCTCCACAAATATATGCACCAGCTCCGTAGTGAATATAAATGTCTAAATCCCAACCTGTACCAGCTGAGTTATTTCCTATTAATCCTGAGTCGTAAGCTTCATCAATTGCTTTTTGAAGTTTTGCACCTTCACTAATATATTCGCCTCTTATATAAATATAACAAACATGTGCATTTACGGCAAAAGATGAAATTAAACATCCTTCAATTAATTTATGTGGCTCAAATCTTAAAATATCACGATCTTTACATGTTCCGGGTTCTGACTCATCAGCGTTAATAACTAAATAATGTGGTCGAGCTCCTACTTCTTTAGGTGCAAACGACCATTTTAATCCAGTTGGAAATCCTGCACCACCTCTGCCTCTTAGTTGAGAATCTTTAATTTCATTAATTATCCAATCTCTACCTTTTTGACAAATATCTTTTGTATTAGCCCAATCACCTCTTTCCTTCGCAGATTTAAGATCTGAACCAAAATCATTGTAAAGATTTACAAAAATTCTATCTTTATCCTCAAGCATTTTTTATATCCATTAATGTAATTCTGTTATTTTCAGGCTCAGAGCTTTTTCTTCCTTTATAAGAGCCTGGTTCGATTTTTTTATTTTGTCTAATATTTTCGATTATTGTTTCTAGTTTTTTCTCATCTAAATCTTCAAAGTAATCATCATTAATTTGCATCATTGGTGAATTAACACATGCACCAAGGCATTCGACCTCCATCCATGATATTTTTCCATCACTTGATATTTCACTTTCATTTTGAGAAATTTTATTTTTACAAACTTCGATAAGTTTATACGCTCCTCTAATCATACATGGTGTTGTGGTACAAACTTGAAAGAAATGCTCTCCTACAGGTGCAAGATTATACATTGTATAAAAAGTTGCAACTTCATAAACTTTTATATATGGCATATCTAAAAACTTAGCTATATATTTCATTGCTGATAAAGGTATCCAGTTATTATTCTGTCGTTGAGCAATATATAAAAGTGCCATCACTGCGCTTTGCTGTTTTCCCTTGGGATAATTTGAAATAATTTTTTTAGCTTTTTCTAAACTTTTTTCATTAAATTCAAAATTTGCTGGCTGATCTTTTGAAACTTTTTTTAAACTCATCGATCAACCTCACCAAAAACAATATCCATTGATCCCAATACAGCTGGAACATCTGCTAACATATGTCCCTTAATTAAATAATCCATCGCTTGCAAATGCGAAAATCCAGGTGCTCTGATTTTGCATTTATAGGGCTTATTAGACCCATCTGAAATTAAGTATACACCAAATTCACCCTTAGGTGCTTCTACAGCAGTATAAATTTGGTCCTTCTCAACTCTATATCCTTCTGTGAATAATTTAAAATGGTGTATCAAAGCCTCCATAGAGTTTTTTAGTTCCTTTTTTGGTGGTGGTGTGACTTTTGCATCTTGTGTTTTAACAGGACCCTTTGGTAATTTTACCAAACACTGGTTAATTATATTTATACTTTCTCTCATTTCTTCTATTCTACACAAGTATCTATCGTAACAGTCACCATTTTTTCCAATGGGTATTTTAAATTCTAATTGCTCATAACAATCATAAGGTTGTGACTTTCTCAGATCCCAAGCTACACCTGATCCTCTTAACATTACTCCTGAAAAAGAATAATCTAGTGCATCTTGTTTAGATACAATGCCTATATCAACATTTCTTTGTTTAAAAATTCTGTTATCTGTTAGTAGTGTTTCAAGATCATCAATAATTTTTGGAAAATCTTCACAAAATTTTACTATATCTTCAGTCAGACCTCTTGGTAAATCTTGATGAACACCACCAGGTCTAAAATAATTTGCATGTAATCTTGACCCAGAAACTCTTTCATAAAAACCCATCAATTTTTCTCTTTCTTCAAATCCCCATAAAGTTGGTGTTAATGCTCCAACGTCCATTGCTTGAGTTGTCACATTTAGTATGTGACTAAGAATTCTTCCAATTTCACAAAAAATTACTCTAATAAATTGCCCCCTTATTGGCACTTCTAATTTTAAAATTTTTTCTACCGCTAAAGCAAAGGCATGTTCTTGATTCATCGGAGCTACATAATCTAGTCTATCAAAATAAGGTACTGCCTGTGCATAAGTTTTATGTTCAATTAATTTTTCAGTTCCTCTATGCAGCAAGCCGATGTGTGGATCGGCTTTCTCTACTACTTCTCCATCTAATTCTAATATCAGTCTAAGTACTCCATGTGCAGCAGGGTGCTGTGGACCAAAATTTAAATTTAATGTTTTTTTTTCTTTACTCATTTAATTTTTCTATATCTTTGATATACCTTGTTCCTTCCCAAGGACTCTCATAATCAAAATCTCTGTAATTTTGTTCAAGTTTTACAGGTTCATAAATCACTTTTTTTTCATTTTCACTGTATCTAACTTCATTATGACCAGTTAAAGGAAAATCTTTTCTAAGAGGAAAACCTTCAAAACTATAGTCTGTTAATATTCTTCTTAAGTCTGGGTGGTCTTTAAATTTAATTCCATACATATCAAAAACTTCTCTTTCCATCCAATTTGCAGATGGAAAAATTTCAGTAACTGATGGGATTACTTCATTTTCATTAATTGAACAACTTAAAACAATTCTACTATTGAACTCATGACTAAGCAGCAGGTAAACTAATTTAAATCTTTTTTTTTCTTCTGGAAAATCTACAGCAGTAATATCGATTAGCTGTCTAAATTTTGTTGATGGATTATTTTTTAAAAAGACTAATACTTCTATAATATCTTCGCTATCTATATTTAAATATAATTGATTATGTTTTATATTGCTTAATTTAATTTTAGTCGCAAGTTCAGAATTAATTTTTTTTTCTAAGTCAAAAAGGTCGCTCATGTGATTATCTTTCTATTGAACCTTTGTTTCTTATTTTTTTTTGCAATTGCATTATTCCATATAGCAAAGCTTCAGCAGATGGAGGGCATCCTGGGACATATACATCAACAGGTACAATTCTATCACAACCTCTAACAACAGAATATGAATAATGGTAATAACCACCACCATTTGCGCAACTACCCATAGAAATTACATATCTCGGCTCAGGCATTTGGTCATACACTTTTCTTAATGCAGGTGCCATCTTGTTGGTAAGTGTTCCTGCTACTATCATTACGTCAGATTGACGTGGCGAAGCTCTAGGTGCTGCTCCAAATCTTTCTAAGTCATATCTAGGCATAGAAGTCTGCATCATTTCTACTGCACAACAAGCTAAACCAAAAGTCATCCAATGAAGAGAACCTGTTCTAGCCCAGTTCACTAAGTTATCAAAGGATGTAGTGATAAAACCTTTTTCACCAAAATCTTTTGCTAATTCTTTAAATTCGTCTGGAATTTTTTTTTGTTTTTCCGCAAAGTTCATTTTTTATTCCCAATCTAATGCCCCTTTTTTCCATTCGTATATAAATCCAACTGTTAATATAAATAAAAAAATCATCATTGATATAAAACCAAATAATCCAATGTTCCCTAATGATATTGCCCATGGAAAAAGGAAAGCTATTTCAAGATCGAATATAATAAATAGTATAGCAACTAAATAAAACCTAACATCGAACTCCATTCGAGAGTCATCAAAAGCCTCAAAACCACATTCGTATGTAGATAATTTTTCTGGATCTGGGTTTTTTGGAGAAAATATAAAATTTACAAAAATAAACCCAATACTTAATATTAAAGCAATTACCAAAAATATTATTATCGACAAGTATTCATTTAAAAAGTCAAATAACATGTGGTTCATATATATCAGTTTTGAGATAATAAAAGAAGAAGATAGGTCACAGAACGAGACAAAAATGGCGGGAGTGACGGGACTCGAACCCGCGGCCTCCTGCGTGACAGGCAGGCGCTCTAACCAACTGAGCTACACCCCCATTTTTGGTGGGCAGTAAAGGACTCGAACCTTTGACCCCCTCGGTGTAAACGAGATGCTCTACCAACTGAGCTAACCGCCCCAAAAAACTAAAGTTTTTTACACTAAGCTTGTAACAATGTAAATTATTATAAATAATTAATTTGTTAAAATTTCCTTCGAAAGATCGTCTTTTTTTGAATCACCCATATCTTGTACTTCGACCCACTCGACTCTTTTTAACTCTTTGGTGAGAGAAATCTTCAATACCTCATCAACATGTTTTACAGGTGAAATTTTAATATCTTTTTTTACTTTTTCTGGAATGTCTGTTAAATCTTTCTCATTGTCTTTTGGTATTAGCACATGTTTTATTCCTGCTCTATGCGCTGCAAGTAATTTTTCTTTGAGACCTCCGATTGGAAGTACTTGACCAGTGATAGTAACCTCACCTGTCATTGCAATTTCTCTATTAACAGGATTATTTGTTATTGAAGATACTATTGAAGTAACCATTGCTACTCCAGCAGATGGACCATCTTTAGGTGTTGCACCTTCTGGTACATGAATATGAAAATCCTTTTTTTCAAATAATGGAGGTAAAATTCCGTACTCTAAACTTTTTGATCTCACAAATGATTTAGCAGCCTTTACCGACTCCTGCATTACATCTCCGAGTTTTCCTGTAATTTGCATTCTTCCTTTTCCTGGCATATTTACTGTTTCAATTTTTAATATCTCTCCACCGAATTCCGTCCAAGCCAAGCCTGTCACAATGCCAACTTTATTTTCATTTTCAACTTCACCATATTTAAACTTTTTGATTCCTAAAAAATCATTTATGTTTGTAGGGTTTACTGTTACTTGTGACTCTTCGCTATTTACAACTTTTTTAACAACTTTTCGTGTAATTTTTGAAATTTCTCTTTCTAAATTTCTTACTCCTGACTCTCTTGTATATGATCTAATGATTTCCCTGATTGTTCCATCTTTAAGATCTAATTCATTTTCTTTTACTCCGTTTTCCTTAATTTGTTTTGGTAAAAGATATTTGTTTGCGATACTAATTTTTTCATCTTCTGTGTAACCAGGAATTCTAATTACCTCCATTCTATCAAGTAGTGGCGGAAGAATATTCAAGGTGTTTGCAGTAGTTACAAACATAACATCGGATAAATCATAATCTACCTCCAGATAATGATCATTAAATGTAGTATTTTGTTCAGGATCTAAAGCCTCTAATAGTGCTGATGAAGGATCTCCCCTGTAATCATTTCCAACTTTATCTATTTCATCTAAAAGAATTAAAGGATTTTTTGTTCCAGCTTTTTTCATCATTTGAATTATTTTGCCAGGCAAAGATCCAATATAAGTTCTTCTATGTCCACGTATCTCAGCTTCGTCTCTAACACCTCCCAAAGACATTCTTACAAACTGTCTATTAGTAGCTCTTGCGATAGATTTTCCTAAAGATGTTTTACCAACACCTGGCGGACCAACTAAACAGAGAATTGGTCCTTTTATTTTTTCCATCCTTTTTTGTACTGCTAAAAATTCAATTATTCGTTCTTTAACTTTTTCTAATCCGAAATGATCTTCATCGAGTGTTTTAATTGCAGTATTAAGATTAATATCAACTTTATCTTTTTTAAACCACGGTAGATCTACCATCCAATCAAGATAATTTCTCACTACAGTTGCCTCAGCTGACATTGGACTCATATTCTTTAACTTTTTTAATTCTGACATACATTTTTTTTCAACTTCTTTCGGCATTTTTGCTTTTAGGATTGATTTTTTTAAATTTGTACTTTCGTCCTTGCCATCTTCAATTTCTCCAAGTTCTTTTTGAATAGCTTTTAACTGTTCGTTTAAATAGTACTCTCTTTGAGTTTTTTCCATTTGAGTTTTAACTCTTCCTCTAATTCTTTTCTCAACACCTATAATACTTGTTTCGTTTTCCATTACTTTAATAACTGAATCTAGTCTTTTTTTAACATTAAAAGTTTCAAAAATTTGCTGTTTCTCAGAAATTGTCATATTAAGGTGAGAAGCTATATGGTCAGCGATTGAAGATGGGTCTTTAAGGTCTTTTATATTATTTAATGTTTCAGATGTTATTTTTTTATTAATTGATGTTAATTTTTCTAATCTTCTTACAGCAACTGAAGATAAAGACAAAAGATCTTCTTCATTATTAATTTCATCTTTTTGAATTTCATAATCACATTTAATAAATTTTTCACTTTCTATAAAATCTAAAATTTTTACTCTTTTTACTCCTTCTACCAAAACTTTTACTGTTCCATCAGGTAATTTTAATAATTGTAAAATTCTACTCTCACAGCCATAATTAAATACTTCATTTCTTTTGGGATCATCAGTTTCTGAGTTTTTTTGAGTAACCAGTAAGATTTTTTTTTCTGATGTCATTACATCATTGAGGGCATTAATAGATTTGTCTCTACCTACAAATAATGGAATAACCATACTTGGAAATACAACAATATCTCTCAAAGGAAGTAGCGGAAGATTCATTTTAACGTTCATAGACTTTAAATATGGATATTATATAAAATTTTGCAATAGTTAATTGAAATTTATTAAGTTTTAAGCTGCAGTTGTCTTGTCTGATTTTGCTTTGTTTTTTGAATGGACAACAATTGGTTCAGAAACTCCTTTAATAGCACCTGTGTCAATAATAACCTCTTCTATGTCATTTTGACCAGGTAGATCGAACATAATTTTTAACAATGAGTTTTCTAAAATTGATCTAAGACCTCTAGCTCCTGTTTTTTTTGACATAGCTTTATTTGCAATTTCTTTTACAGACTCATCTTTAAATGTAAGTTTTACACCCTCAAGTTTAAACAATTCTTGATATTGCTTTATTAAAGAATTTTTTGGTTCCATCAAAATTTGTATCAAAGCTCTTTCATCTAAATCTTCAAGAGTTGCAATTATTGGAAGTCTGCCAACAAATTCTGGAATAAGTCCGTATTTTAATAAGTCCTCAGGCTCTAAACCTTTCATCCATTCACCAACTTTTTTTTCTTCAATTGATTTTACTTTTGCCCCAAATCCTATTGAAGATCCTTTATCCCTTTGAGATATAATTTTATCTAGACCAGCAAAAGCACCACCACATATAAATAATATGTTAGTCGTATCAACTTGTAAAAACTCTTGTTGTGGATGTTTTCTTCCACCTTGAGGTGGAACGCTAGCAATAGTTCCTTCCATAATTTTTAGTAAAGCTTGTTGTACCCCTTCTCCAGATACATCTCTAGTTATAGATGGATTTTCAGTTTTTCTACTTATTTTATCTACCTCATCTATGTAAACAATACCTCTTTGTGCTTTTTCTACGTTATAATCAGCTGCTTGTAACAACTTAAGAATTATATTTTCAACATCTTCTCCAACATAACCTGCTTCTGTAAGAGTAGTTGCATCTGCCATAGTAAATGGCACATCTAAAATTCTTGCTAAAGTTTGAGCTAACAAGGTTTTTCCACAACCAGTTGGTCCAACTAACAAAATATTTGATTTAGATAATTCAACATTTTTAGAAGTTTTGTTTTCATAATTTAGTCTTTTATAGTGATTGTGAACGGCAACTGATAAAACTTTTTTTGCATGACTCTGGCCTATAACATAATCATCTAGAACTTTACAAATTTCTTTTGGTGAAGGAAGTCCATCTTGATGTTTGACAAGATTTTCTTTTCCCTCTTCTTTTATAATATCCATGCAAAGTTCAACACACTCATCGCAAATAAAAACTGTTGGACCAGCAATTAATTTTCTTACTTCATGCTGGCTTTTGCCGCAAAAAGAACAGTAAAGTATATTTTTGTTAGTGCTCATATTTTTAAACGAATCAATAATGCTACTTTATTACATATTTATATATCTTATCAAGTGGAGGTTGTTTATTAACTATATATAGATATCAATTATCTCTTGGATACTACTTTATCTATTAGGCCAAATTCTTTTGCCGCATCTGGAGTCATAAAATTATCTCTCTCTAAAGCAGTTTTGATTTGTTCAACGGATTTGCCAGTATGATTGGAATAAATTTCATTTAATCTTTTTTTTAGAGACAGCACCTCGTTTGCATGAATTTCTATATCTGTTGCTTGGCCTTGGTAACCTGCAGAAGGTTGATGAACCATAATTCTAGAATTGGGCAAAGAAAATCTTTTACCTTTTGTGCCTGCAGCTAATAAAAATGATCCCATGCTAGCTGCTTGACCAATACATAAAGTTGATACGTCTGGCTTTATAAATTGCATGGTATCATATATCCCTAAACCTGAAGTAACTAAACCACCTGGACTATTAATATATAGAAAGATATCTTTTTTTGGGTCTTCAGATTCTAAAAACAATAATTGTGCTGTAACTAGTGATGCAACATGATCATTTATTGGTCCAACTACAAAAACAATTCTCTCTTTTAACAGTCTTGAATAAATATCAAATGCTCTTTCACCTCTGCTAGTTTGTTCAACTACCATTGGTATTAATGCATTCATTTGTTCAAATATTTTTGTCATGTTTAAGCGAATCGATAACTTTTATACAACTAACAATTACTTTTTGCTAACTTTTTTTGTTTTTTTAGTGGTTGTTTTTTTAACTGATGTTGTTTTTTTACTTTTTGAAGGGGGTTTTGTATCTTTCGGTATTGATGTTGTTTTATTGGATGAAGCAATCAATGATTTTTCATTTTCTGCTTTTAGTAATTTTTCAGCTTCTTCTTTTGTAATTTCTTTTAAATTTGCCTTACCTTGTTTCTTAATTTCTTTAATTATTTTTTCTTCATAAAGAGAACCTCTTAAACTTGCTATAGCACTTGGGTTTTTTTCATAATATTCTTTTACAATTTTTTCTTGTCCAGGCATCATCTGAAATTGTTTTTGTATTTCTAAGTTTAATTCTTGTTCAGTGACTTTGACATTATTTTTTTGTCCAAATTCATTTAAAATTAAACCAGTTTTAATTCTTTTTTTTGCTTTTGCTTCTAACTCTTTTTTATTTTTTTTGATCTCTTCTTCTTTCATGCCATGAGAAATGACACTCAATTCTTGATCCACAAGTTCCTGTGGAACTTCGTCAATTTTAATTTTATCTATTTGATCAAGGATCTGAGATTTTGTTAAGACGTCGAGTGAATTTTTGTATTCATCGTTTATTTGTTTAGAGATTAACTCCTTTAAACCAATTAAATCTTTTGCACCTAAGTTTTTTGCAAAATCATCATTTACTTCGACAGGATGATTTATTTTAATACTTTTAATGACACATTCAAAAATTGCTTTTTTATTAGCAATATCTTTTTCTGGAAAATTTTCAGGAAGGATAACTTCAACTTTTTTATTATCATTTTTCTTTAATCCAATAAGCTGATCATCAAAACCTTTTATAAATAAATCTTTTCCTAAAATTAACTGAGTATCCTTGCCTTCACTTCCCTTAAACTCTTTGCCGTTTGATGTAGCTTTATAATCAAACACAACTAAATCATTTTTATTTGATTTGTGATTATCCTTAGCATCTTTAAAATTATTTTGTGATTTGGCAATTTGATTTATTCTTTCCTCAGTAAATTTTTTATCAATTTTTACTTTATAATCATCAAACTTAATTTCTTGAAGTTTTTTTGTATCAATTTTAGGAAGCTCTGTAACTGACATTACATATTCAAGGTCCTTACCCTCTCCATATTTCTTTAAATCGATTTTTGGCTGTGTCGCGGGTCTTATTTTATTTTCTTCTAATGCTTTAGTTGAGGTATCTTTCAAAACTTTATCAAGGACTTCTCCCATTATAGCATCCCCAAATTGTCTCTTTAAAATTTCTTTGGGAGCTTTTCCAGGTCTGAAACCTTTGAGGGTATAATTTTTTCTTATTTCCTCATATCTTTCTTCTAAATAATTATCCATTGTCTTTTTGTCGACAATCACTTTTATATCTTTTCCAAGACCTTTTTTATTTTCTATTGTAACTTTCATATTCTGTTTGGTAGGGCGAAAAGGACTCGAACCTTCACCGATTGCTCGACTGGTTCCTAAGACCAGCGCGTCTACCAATTCCGCCATCGCCCCAGTTTTAATAAGCTGTCTTATATATTATTGAAGTTATTTGTCCAATTAGAATAATAGTGTAAATATAGTATAAAAATTAAAAAAATGACAGTTTCACCTTGCATTAGTATTTGTAGAACAGATCCGATTACTGGTTATTGTTATGGCTGTGGAAGAAGTAGTGAAGATAAGATTAAATGGAAAGATCCAAATACATCTGACGAGTGGAAGATGAGTAATCTTAAAACTATAAGATCTAGAATGACAGGTTGGCAGTTAGAAAGTTTTAATGAGTCTTACGAACATAAATTAAATAATGGAACTTCATTATTTAAAAAGGCAAATCAGAAATAATATGAGTAAAACAACTATAGCAATTATTATTTATGTTTTAGGCTTAATTTTTGGAGCCTTAGTATTGGATTTATGGAGCGCTGAAACAAGTCCCAAGGCCCTTCTTGGAATGATTTGGACAGCTTTATTTCTTATAGCTCTATATTTTGTAGAATTCAAAAACGAATAGCTAATAAATTAAAGCAGTATAACTTTAAAATTTTCAAATTTATCAGTTGAATAATAATAAATTCGATTATAGTTTGCGAACTCGTGAGAATTGAAGAAGAACTTAAACTGGATTATTCTGACGTATTATTTAGGCCTAAAAGAAGTACTTTATCGAGCCGAAAAGACGTAGATCTTAATAGAACCTATAAATTCAAATATAGCAGAAATGAATGGTCAGGAATACCGATTATGGCTGCAAATATGGATGGAGTTGGAGAGTTAGGCATAGCTGACTCATTATCTGCAAATGAGATGATTACATGTTTAACAAAACAACATGATGTTAAAAAGTTATCAAAATACAAAAATTTAAAAAAAAATTATAAAAATATTGCATTAAGTATTGGTATAAAAAAAGAGGATTTTGATAATTTAGATAAGATTTTAAAAGAGTATAGTTTTTTTAAATTTATTTGTATTGATGTTGCTAACGGATACTCAGAGCACTTTAGTAGTTTTCTAAAAAAAGTTAGGGATAAATATCCAACAAAAACGCTTATAGCAGGAAATGTTGTTACAGCTGATATGACACAAGAATTAATACTAAGTGGTGCTGACATTGTTAAAGTTGGTATTGGACCTGGAAGTGTTTGTACTACAAGAATTCAAACAGGGGTTGGTTATCCACAATTAAGCGCTGTCATAGAGTGTGCTGATGCTGCTCACGGTTTAGGTGCACATATTATTGCTGATGGAGGTTGCACATGTCCTGGTGATGTTGCAAAAGCTTTTGGTGGAGGTGCAGATTTTGTGATGTTGGGAGGAATGTTTGCTGGACATGACGAGGGAAGTGGAAAGGTAGTTAAATCAAATGGATCAAAATATATTGAATTTTATGGTTCAAGTTCTGATACAGCAAATAAAAAACATTATGGTGGCTTATCAAGTTACAGAAGTAGCGAGGGTAGAACTGTGAGAGTTAAATACAGAGGAAAAATTAAAGACACAATATTAAATATTCTTGGAGGATTAAGAAGCAGCTGTACATATGTTGGAGCGCCCTCTCTTAAACAATTAAGCAAATGTACAACATTTGTAAGAGTTACAAAACAATTTAACGATACTTTTGTTAAATAATTAATTCAGTTTAATTTTAGGATCTTTTAAAGGCTTTAATAATAAAGACGCATCATATTTTACTTTTTCAATTTCAACCTGAATTTTTTTTTTTAACAATTGCTCTACTTTTAAATCGGTTGAAACATAACCAAAAAGCAAATTCTTATTATAATTAAATGAGTAATTTGCTGATGTTGTATTGCCACAAATTTTTCCATCTATATAAATTGGTTCAAAATGTAATGCTAAAGGTTCACCAGGTTTAGTATTATTAAGAGTAAGCATTATAAATTTCTTTTTGACTTTATTTTTATCAATTTTTAACAATGCTTGTTTGCCAACAAAATCATAATTTTTTTTAAAACTTATTGCAAAATTTAATCCAGCTTCTAGTTGATTTTCCTCTGGAGAAATATCGTGGCCCCAATGCAAAAATCCACTTTCCATCCTTAAAGTATCCATTGCATGAGCTCCACATAACGACAGATTAAATTTTTTTCCTATATTAATGATTTTATTAAAAATTAATTTTGCTTCAGAGTTATTTATATAGAGTTCATATCCAACTTCTCCAACATATGATAATCTTTGAACCCAAACATCACTATTTTCAATTTTAAGATTTTTGGAGTGTCCAAAACTAAAATTATCATTAGAAAAATCTTCACCTGAAATATCTTTCATTAATTCCCTTGATTTTGGACCAAAAATACCAAGACAAACATAATCATCCGTTACATCTGTTAATTCAATATTTTGATTTATGTGTTTTTTAATATGGAATTTATCTCGCTCTCTAGTTGCGGCAGCTCCAATAACTCTGTAATGTTTTTCTGAAATGCATATCACTGTCAAATCTGTTTCTATTCCTCCATCTGAATTTAACATTTGAGTGTATGTACATCTTCCAGTCTCATTTTTAACATTTGCAGTGCAAATTTTTTGTAATTCCTCATAAACGTTTTCTCCTTTTAATTCAAATTTTGAAAACGGAGTTAATTCATAAAGACCTACATTAGTAACAGTATTTTTTGTTTCAAATTCTGCTGAAGGATACCAATTTTGAAAGTTGTAACTATAATCATAATCAGCTTTTCCATTTCTAGAAAACCACATTGGTCTCTCATAACCACCTGCAACTCCAAAACATGCACCAGCTTGTTTTAATTCTTCATGGTATGGAAGTAATTTAATATTTCTTGAAGTCTTGTGTTGTTTGTAAGGCCAATGCATTCCATATAAATCTCCCAAAGTTTCAGTTATTCTTTGAGTTATAAAGTTTATATCTGAGTGAAAATTTTGAAATCTTTTAATATCATAAATAAACAAGTCTTCATTAATATGACCATTCATTAACCACTCTGCTGTAACTTTTCCAACACCTCCTCCACTACCTATCCCAATACTATTTAACCCTGCACATACAAATAAATTTTTAAAATCAGGAACCTCACCCAATAAAGTATTTGTATCAGGTGTAAAAGACTCTGGCCCTGAGAAAAATTTTCTTAAACCAACTTCGCCAAGTACGGGCATTCTTTTCATCGCTGCTTCCAAGTAGGGTTGAAAATGATCAAAGTTTTCTGGAAATTCACCGTAGGAAAAATTTTCAGGAACTTTATTATTGTTCTGAAAAGCGGGTATTGACTTAGTTTCAAATATTCCAATTAATATTTTCCCAGCATCTTCTTTTAAATAAAGACAATCATCAAAATCTCTTAAAGTTGGTAAAATATTTGGAAGATCCTTAATTGGCTCAGTCAAAACATAAAAATGTTCAGCTGGATATAAGGGTATACTAATCCCGTGTTTTTCACCAATTTGACGAGACCACATACCAGTGGCTAAAACAATATATTCACATTCAATTGTTTGTCCGTTTACAATAACCCCCGAAACTCTACCGTTTTTTTTTAAAATTTTTTCTACGGGACTTTTTTCGAAAATTTTTACACCTTCTTTTCTCGCGGCTTTGGCTAGTAAATTAGTAACACCAACAGGATCTGCTTGACCGTCGCCTGGCATGAAAATCCCACCTTCTAAATCACTGTTATTTATTCCTGGATATTTATCTTTAACTTCTGAGGGATTTAAAATTTCAACATTTACATCATATAGCTGGGCTGTAGTAGCTTGTCTTTTTAATTCTTGCCATCTATGTTTAGTTTGAGCTATTGATAAAGCTCCTCCTAGTTTCATTCCTGAGGAAAAATCTAATTCTTTTTCAAGTTTTTTATATAGATCTAGAGTATATTTTCTAATTTTTGTAATACCAGCAGATGGACCTAATTGGCTAACTAATCCAGCTGCGTGCCAAGTTGTACCAGATGTTAATTGATCTCGCTCGAGTAAGATTGTGTCTTTCCAACCAAACTTAGCAATATGATAGGCGCATGAAGTTCCTGTAACACCTCCTCCTATAACTACAACCTTGCAGCTATTTGGTATAGCAGACATTGTTATGCTAATGATTTTTGTGGCTTCATATCAGATTTATTAATACCAGCAACTTGAACTGGTTTTTTCATAGCATCTCTTCTGAAAGGCTCACCTAATTCTTGGTTCAAAATTACCTCAACAAAAGTTGTAATACCTTTTTTCTGATTTTCGCATCCTTCTTTAATGGCTTTAGTAGTTTCCTCCATGGTTCTTGCTGTAATACCCTTTAAACCACAAGCATCAGCTACCTTCGCATAACTTAATTCTGGATCTAATTCTGTTCCAACAAAATTATCATCAAACCACAATATTGAATTTCTCTTTTCAGCACCCCATTGATAGTTTCTAAATATAACCATGGTTATTGCAGGCCATTCTTCTCTTGCACATGAACTCATCTCATTCATACTAATTCCAAATGCTCCATCACCTGCAAAACCAACTACTGGAGTCTCTGGGCAACCAATTTTTGCTCCAAGAATTGCAGGAAATCCATAGCCACATGGTCCAAATAATCCTGGCGCTAAATATTTTCTACCTTTTTCGAAAGTAGGATAAGCATTCCCAATTGCACAATTGTTCCCAATGTCACTAGATATAATTACATCCTCTGGTAAAGCAGCTTGAATTGCTCGCCATGCTTGTCTTGGGGACATTCTATCTTTATCTCTGTCTCTTGCCTCTTTGTTCCATACAGTTCCAGGATCATCATCCTCATGATCTAAACTAGTTAAAGTTTGTAACCATGCTGATTTTGTTTGATGAATAATATTTTTTCTTTCTTCTCTATTAGTGTCACCAGCGTTTGAAGTTAATTTTTCAAGTAATTGTGCAGCAACCATTTTAGCATCTCCACTAATTCCAACTGATACTTTCTTAGTAAGTCCAATTCTATCTGGATTCATGTCAACTTGAATGATTTTTGCATTTTTTGGCCAGTAATCTATTCCATAACCTGGTAAAGTCGAAAACGGATTTAATCTAGTTCCTAAAGCTAAAACTACATCTGCTTTAGAAATTAATTCCATGGCTGCTTTAGATCCATTATAACCTAAGGGCCCGACTGCTAAAGGATGACTGCCTGGAAAACTATCATTATGCTGATAACCACTACATACAGGTGAATCTAATTTTTCAGCAAGTTTTTTTGTTTCTTCTATTGCATCACCAATTACAACACCAGCTCCAGATAATATTACTGGAAATTTTGCATCTGATAAATATTTTGCGGCTCTATCAATTGCCTCTTTACCACCACCTTGTCTTTCAAATCTTACGATAGGTGGTAATTCTATATCAATTACTTGTGTCCAAAAATCTCTTGGAACATTTATTTGTGCAGGAGCTGAACCCCTGTGAGCTTTTTCTATCACTCTATTTAATACTTCGGCCATTCTAGATGGATCTCTTACTTCCTCTTGGTAACAAACCATATCTTTAAATAGATTCATTTGTTCAACTTCTTGAAAACCACCTTGCCCCATAGTTTTATTTGCTGCTTGAGGTGTAACTAAAAGAAGCGGTGTATGATTCCAATATGCAGTTTTAATTGGTGTTACTAATCCTGTTATACCTGGACCATTTTGTGCTATGACCATTGACATTTTTCCAGTTGCTCTTGTGTAACCATCTGCAATTAATCCGCCATTAGTTTCATGGGCCACATCCCAAAATGTTATTCCTGCTTTGGGGAATAAATCTGAGATTGGCATAAATGCTGATCCGATAATTCCAAATGCGTGTTCTATTCCATGGAATTGAAGAACTTTTATGAAAGCTTCCTCTGTAGTCATTTTAGTCATAAATTTTCCTTTAAATATTTTTCTTGCAATTATTGTACAAATGCTATTTTTCTATATTTAATTTCAAAAATGGCAAGCACAGATATTATTATACATGATAAAAAAGACAACGTTGGTGTAGTTGTAATTGAAAAAGTCGCACCAAATCAAACATGCAACTGTTGGATTATGGAAGGCGATGGTTCAGCGACTGTAGAGGCAAAAAATGAAGTTGCTTTAGGACATAAGGTTGCTTTAGCGGATCTTAATGTAGGAGACACTATAATTAAGTACGGTCATGATATTGGAAAGGTAGTAAAAGCAATTAAAAAAGGTGAGCATGTACATGTTCATAATGTAAAAACAAAGAAGTGGTAGCTTAGATGGAAATACCAAAAAGTTTTTTAGGTTATAAAAGAGAAAACGGAAGAGTTGGAACTAGAAACCATGTGATAATTCTTCCAGTCGATGATATTTCAAATGCTTGCGCTGAAGCTGTATCAAATAATATTAAAGGAACAATTGCTCTACCTCATTCTTATGGAAGACTACAATTTGGAGCGGATTTAGAATTACATTTTAGGACAATGATTGGTACTGCAAAAAACCCAAATGTTGCAGCGGCGATTATCATTGGAATTGAACCAAAATGGACAAAAAGAATTGTAGATGAAGTTGCTAAAACTGGAAAACCAGTTGAAGGTTTTAGTATTGAAGGTGCTGGTGACATTGAGACTATAATGAAAGCTTCAAAAAAAGCACAAGAATTTTCAATATGGGCTTCAGAAAAACAAAGAGAAGAGTGTCCAATAAGCGATCTTTGGATTTCTGTTAAGTGTGGAGAGTCTGATACGACATCAGGACTTGCGTCCAACCCAACAGTTGGCAACTTAATGGATAAATTAGAGCCACTAGGAGTTCATTTATGTTTTGGAGAAACTTCAGAACTAACTGGTGCAGAAAGCGTATGTGCTAAAAGAGGTAAAACAAAAGAAGCTCAAGATAAGTTTATGAAAACATGGAGTGACTATAACGACTTTATATTAAAAGAGGCAACAGATGACCTTTCTGAAAGCCAACCAACAGCTGGAAATATAGCTGGTGGACTAACAACAATTGAGGAAAAAGCTTTTGGTAATTTTCAAAAAATTGGATCAAGACAATTTGTTGATGTTTTAACACCCGCAGAGGAACCATCAAAAGGTCCAGGCCTTTATTTTATGGACACATCTTCGGCTGCAGCAGAATGTGTAACTCTTCAAGCTGCTGGAGGTTTTAATATTCATCTATTTCCAACAGGACAAGGTAATATTATTGGAAACCCTATTGAGCCAGTTATTAAATTAACTGCAAATCCTTTAACAGCAGTTAAAATGAAAGAACATATTGATGTTGATGTATCAAAAATTTTATCTAGAGAAATGAATTTAGATCAAGCTGGTGATGAATTAATTAAAGCAACTATGAGAGTTGCAAATGGAAGATTTACTTGTGCCGAAGCATTAGGTCATAAAGAATTTGTTATGACTAAACTTTATAGAAGCGCTTAATTTATTTTTCAGTTTGAAGTCTAACTAATCTTTTTTTATTCCAATCGGATATTAATTTTCTAACACCTGCAGCTCCTACTCCTAAAACAATTGCAAGTACAACTGATGTTAATCCATAAAATACTGGTAGATCTTTTGAGTACTCTAAAATAAATTTAGCGAAAACTCCAAGATTTTGAACCCCATTATTTACAGCAACAATGATTGTATCTTCTCTAATAAATGTATCGTATGCAATTGCAATACCAATACATAAAATTAATATAGCTAAAATAGTCTTAAACTGAGAACTATCAATTTTCTCACCCATCTTTTGCCCTACCTGAACACCTACAATTGAGCCCAGAATTAATATGGTTACCAACACCAAGTCTATTGTTCCATAATTAAAAGCGTGCAAAACAGTTACAATTGCACTTACAAATATTGTTACAAATAAAGATGTGCCTGGTATTAATTTTGTAGGCATTCCAATAATATAAATCATTGCAGGAACTAATATAAAGGCGCCCCCAACACCCATAATTGCAGCAATATATCCAACGATCATTCCAATAATTATTGGAGTAAAAATACTTTCATAAACTTTTGATTTTTTAAATCTCATTCTAAAAGGGAGTCCATGAATCCAGTAATGATGGTGTAATTTTTTTTTAACTACAATTTTTTTTCTCGCTTTATCAATTTCAGAAACGCCTTGTATCAACATAAATGTTCCAAGAATTGCTAGAACATACATATATGCTAAAGAAATTACTTCGTTAATCTTTCCAATATCTTTAAGATATGAGAATGTAAGTATACCAAGCAATGTTCCAAAAGTGCCACCTATCACGATCATAAACCCCATTTTGTAATCTAATGTGCCCTTTAAATAGTGAGTTGTTGATCCTGAAACTGATGTACCTAAAATATTACTAGCTTCGTTTGGAACAGCATAAGCAGGTGGAATTCCAAGAAAAATTAGAAATGGAGTCATTAAAAATCCTCCACCAACTCCAAATAACCCAGAGAGAACTCCAACAAATAAACTCAATATAAATATGAATGCTATGTTTATTTCAACTTGTGCAATTGGAAGAAAATATTCCATAAGACCTATTAACTACTTCGTACTCCTATGGTCAATAATTGTCAAATATTATTATATATTTAAGAAGGTGCTAAACAAAATTACAGCCCAATAAATTCCAAGTCCAAAAAAAAGAATTTCTTTGATATGATTATTAAAAAAAGTGGTTGGTATTGATTTTGATAATTTTTTTGAATTTTTTAAAATAAACTGAACCACATTTCCGAATTAACAAAATCTTACACTTTTGCAAGCGTTATTTTTAAATTTGCTAAAAAATTGTTGCTCCAAAAATTTTTACTTCGCCGTCCTCTTCTCCAAGCACCAAACGACCCAAATAGTCTCCCTTCATGGTGTTGCTCTTTTGTTTAAACAGAACCGTAACGTATAAATCTCTTCTTAGACATCCCAAAGCCTCTCTATCATCTGAGAGGTTTGTTAAAAGCTTGTTGCTTGCCCATTGTTTTCCAATTTCAACTTCATTAGCGCCGTAAAGCATTTGCGCAGAAAAATTTTTAGTAAAGCCACTATAATCCCTCATATTTGATGCTTTAACTAATTCATCCCACAAAGGAGTGGCTATCTCAATGATTTCCTCGTCTGTTTTCTTAATGAGGCTCATATTTATTTTGTTTTTCTAAGCGGTTTTTTTCTTTTCTTCTTCTACTATATGATAAACAGGCTTCTTCTCCATAGTAAATTTGCCTGTTTCTGGGTCTCTTTGAGAAACTGTTAAACAATGCCAATTTTCATCATCAAGTTTCATATGATCTCCCCTATAATAATACCCTGGCCATCTTGTTTCTTTTCTGAATAAAGTATGCTCTGTAACACATTGAGATGTTAGTGCCCTATGCTTAAGTTCCCACGCTCTCATTAATTGATGGTAGTCCTCTGCACCTACATGCTCTAAATCCTCTTGCAACATTCCTAATTGTTCAAGACCTTTATTTAATAGGTTTTCATTTGTCATATAATTATTTGTTAAACCTCCACAATATTCATCCATAATTTTTTGCAGTCTTTGTAAACCCTGAATTGGAGATAAATAGCTAGGCGATACTGTACCTGCAGTAATTTCATTTCTTCCAACTTGATAGTTTTCTAGAGGTTTATAAATAGTTTCTCTTAAATTTTCATATTGGGTATCTGAAACCTTTATATCATTAGCTTTCTTGTCCATTATATACTTAACAGCTGCTTTTGCCGCTAATCTGCCTTCTGTAAATGACCCAGATGAAAATTTATGTGCACTACCACCTACTGTGTCTCCAGCACCAAATAAACCATCAATTGTAGTCATTCTATTATAACCCCAATAATAATCGTCTGGGGCAATATCTTCAGGTCCACTTACCCAAGCACCTGAACATGTAGCATGGGATCCCATTACATAAGGTTCTGAAGTTGTTAACTCAGGATTTGTATATTTTGGATCAATATTTTGTGAAGCCCAAACAACTGCTTGACCTACAGTCATTCCTAAAAAGTTTTCCCAACCGACTGTCTCTAAATGGGGGTCTTGGAAAGCCTCTTTTGTTACCATGTGAATTGGTCCACCGCCTGCAGCGACTTCTTGAATAAATGCATGATTTCTTAAACAAGTTGGAGTTGGATGATGATCAATATATTCACCAACCATTTTTTTGGTATGTTCGTACCATTTTTTCTCATAATTTTCACCATTTGCATTTTGGGTATAGGTTTTTAAATGCAAAAAATAAGCACCGACTGGTCCATATCCATCCTTAAATCTGCAAAGTACAATTCTATTTTCCATTTGAGTCATCTTTGCTCCCGCAGCAATTGGTAGCGCGTATGCTGAACCATTGCTCCATGGTGCATACCAAGTTCTTCCCATGCCCTCACCTACTGCTCTTGGCTTAAATATATGAGAAGCTCCTCCAGCAGCAACTATAACTGCTTTAGCTTTAAAAACATGATAGTCACCTGTTCTCATATTAAATCCAACTGCACCAGCAATTCTATTTGGATTACTCTCATCTTTTAAAAGATGAGTAATCATAATTCTGTTGTATATTTTATTTGCAGATTTTTTTGCTGCTTCAGCTACGATTGGTTTATAGCTTTCACCATGGATCATGATCTGCCATTTTCCTTCTCTTTGATATCTTCCTGTTTCTTTGTTTCTCATCATCGGCAATCCCCATTCATCAAACATATGAACTGTAGAGTCGACATGTCTTGCCATATCATATCCTAGGTCTTCCCTTACAAGACCCATTAAATCATTTCTTGCATATCTAACATGGTCTTCGGGCATATTTTCTCCCCACTGCATTCCCATGTAACAGTTAATTGCGTATAAGCCTTGAGCAACAGCACCACTTCTATCTATGTTAGCTTTTTCAACACATATTATTTTAAGATCTCTACCCCAGTATCTTGACTCAAATGTTGCGCCAGTACCGGCCATACCACCACCAACAACTAGAATATCGCAATCTTCAAATACTGTTTTATTTTTTGGCATTAATAATAAACACCTTTTTTAAATGAACTTTTGTTAATTGCAGGCAAATCTTTTTCAGTATTTAAACCGTGTGGTTCATTATATAAAATTTGTGACTGCATATCACCTTGGTTTGGACTATCAGCTTCAGCTAATTTTGGAATATGTTTACCCCAAGGTTTTGTAGTAATTGGTGATACAAAATCTTTTACAGTTCCATTTCTAAATTTAATCTTCCAAGAAATGGTTCCTTTTTTTTCTTCTCTTAAAACTCTTACTTTGTGTCCCATAGGAGCAAAGTCTGCATAACCTCTTACATCAATTGCCTGCTGAGGGCACGCTTTAACACATGAATAACACTCCCAACAAAAATTAGGTTCAATATTAACTGCTCTTCGAATAGTTTTATCGATATGCATGATATCAGAAGGACATATGTCAACACAGTGACCACATCCATCACATCTTGTCATATATACAAATGTAGACATAATTATTTTCCTTTCTAATAGTGTTTAGGTTTTTCTCTTGAAATTCCTAAACCAAAATCCTCTGGTGCATCTGCAGGCATAGGCAAATCATCATTTGACCCATCTGCTTTTGCTAAATTTTTTTGTATTGCTGCTCCTGGTTTATAAAACATATGAGCGAATTTAGACCAATAAACTCCACCAAACAAAATTATATTTGCCACAGCAAATAAAACTAAAAACATCATATCCCAACCATTAATTCCTGAAGTTTGTAAAAAAGACCAAATTAATCCCATAGCTGAAGCTGCAACAAGAGCTAAAACAAATAAATCAGCTAAAACGATTCTGAACACTGAATTTGCTTCTGCTGATACATCAACTCTTAAAAATAACCAAAACCAACCGCCACCTACAACTGTCATAATAGCTCCTACATGCCAGATTATCGGCCAGATTGATGGAGTTGAAATTCCTGGTGTTGAATATTTAAATATCATTACAGCGGATCCAATCCAAAACAATATTGTTCCATACATACCCATTACATGAGCTATTCTTCTTTGAGTAGCACCTAATTCTGCAGTCGTTAAAATGTCATGAGCAATAGTTTTTGTTACAACAGAAATTTTTTCACTACTGCTTAAATTTTTTGTTGCAGATAGCTTTGCTTTTTTTGCATTGTTGAAAAAATATTTAACATTCTTTTTATGAATTATATCTAGTATTGTTCCACCGCCTGCTAAAGCAACCATTGCTAAAGCAAAGATTTGCATGCCTATCGAAGGTACTGTTTCTGCTAATATTGCGAATGGATTTGTTGATATCATTTTCCCCTTTCAGAGCTTCTAGTACAGTTAAAATAAATAATCAATAAGGTAAATTAGGTATAATTCGTACCATCTAATGGAATTTATTTTATTTTTTTCTAATATAATGTTGTTTTAAGGGTATCACTGATCTAACTCCTCCTTGTGGATTATCAACATCACCCTCTCGTCTAGGAATCAAATGAATATGGCAATGCATTATTGATTGACCAGCAGTTTTTCCAGAATTGGTGCCAATATTAAAACCTTTTACTGTTATATCTTCTTTTAAAATCTTCTCTTTAGTTTTTAGAATTAGTTCATGACAAGCCTGAACTTCTTCAGCGCTTAATTCAAAATAATCCCGAACATGTCTTTTGGGTACTATAAGACTATGAAATTTTGAGACAGGATAACTATCAGTTGATGAATAAGCTAACTGATTTTCAAATTGAAGTTCTTCTTTTCTAACTTTGCAAAAAATACAAGGATTGTTTGGATCTCTCATGTTCAAATAATAGAATTATATATTTTATTTAATTTACTATAACAAACTGTTTTTTTTCTCTTCCAGTTTACTTCATCTATTTTTGAAACAGAGGTAATACCCTTTCCAGAACCTATCAGTATAATTTCTTCAAAATCATCAATTTTATTAATTGAGATATCTTTTCTTAGAATTTTAATTTTTTTATTTATATGTTTAATGGTATTGCCAAAATAACAATTTTTTTTAGGACAGTAAATTTTTCCATTTTTAACAAAAACGAGATTAGATGTGCCTGTCTCTAAGATTTTATTATTTGAAACTAGCGCAATATCAAATTTGGTTGGATCAAGTGTACTGAGCTTTGAAATTATTTTCTTATAATATAAATTTTTATAATTTGGGTCTATCCGTTTATATTTAAACAATAAAAGACTAAAATTATTTTTAGGTATGGGCCTTTTTCTGATAGATACAGAGATTAGTTTTTTATTTAAAGCAATTCTAAATAAATTATCAGAACCTTTGTATAAAGTATTTTTTTTTATCAAATCCATAAGAATATTTTTTAAATTTTTTTTTGTTATTCCATAATTTTTTGTAGATTTAATTAAATTTTCTAAATGAGGTTTTAATAGTATTAACTTTGGAGGTCTTCCAACCATTCTCATAGTAGTAAATACACCTCTCGATCCCCAAAGATCTTTGAAGGGAACCTTTTTAAGATTGCTAAGCTGATAAGATTTTTTTAATAAGAATGTCGCCATTTTCTGTTAAAAAAGATTCTGGATGAAATTGAAATCCATATATTTGATTTTTATTATCCTCAAGACCCATTGGTATTTTTGTTTTGCTGCATCTCATGGTTATTTTAATTGAATTTGATTTAAATGGCTCCATTAATTTTAATGAGTGATATCTGCCTACTTTGAAATACTGATTATTTTTAAATACTTTACTATCTTTATTTGTTTTTATTTTAGATTGAAATCCATGGTATATTCTTTTTTGTTGTACTATTTTACCACCCTCATTATGTAAAATCATTTGGTATCCTAAACATATGCCAATTATTTTTTTCTTACCCTTATATTTGTTATAAATTTTGGACGAAATTGGATAATCTTTTGGAGAACCAGGTCCTGGAGAAAAAACAATAACATTACTTTTATCAAGCAAATTATTATTTATATCATAATAATTACTGCATATAACTTTATCAAATTTTGAAAACTGATGCACAATATTCCATGTAAATGAGTCTTGATGGTCTATGATATAAATCATTTAAATAACTCCAGTAAAGATTTTGCTTTTATAAAATTTTCATTAAATTCTTTTTTTGAAGAACTATCTAAAACAACTCCTGAGGCTGCTGATATTTCTGACTGGTTTTTGAAATTTAGAATAGATCTTATAATTATATTAAATTTCATATCTTGATTAAATTTTATATAACCAAAGCTTCCAGTAAAAATATTTCTACTCTCTTTTTCCTGTTTATTTAATAACTCTAGAGTTCTTATTTTTGGACAACCAATTACAGAGCCTCCAGGCATCATTGCTTTAATAATGTTGATTAACTTTTCAGTTTTATTTAATTTTCCACCAATGGATGTAACGTAATGATATAGATGTTTATATTCTTCAACATATTTTTTTTTAAGTATTTTGACACTTCCAGGTTTACAAATTTTTGATAAATCGCTTCTTTCCATATCAACGATCATATTATGCTCTTTCGTTTCTTTTTCGTTATTTTTAAAATATTTGAGAGCAATGAATTTATTTGTAGAGGTATTTTTTTTTAAAGTACCGGCAATTGGTTTTGTGATTATAGTATTTTTTTTCTTATCTATAAGTGTCTCAGGAGAACAACTAACTATTGAATAATCTTTATCTTTGATCATGAAAGACTCTGGTGAAGCATTTACCTTCATAAGTTTCCAAAAGAAATTTAAAGGATTAATCAAAGATTTATTCTTATATTTGGTACATATTTTTATTTGATAGGTTTCACCCTGTCTTATTTTTTTTGAAAATAAATCAAATATTTTTTTATATTTTTTATAAGAAATATTAATTTTAAATGGGCTTAATATCTGAGTTTTATTAAATTGATTGTTAAATTTTTGATTCTTAACATTTGATATTATCTTTATATCTTTCCTAATTTTTATAATTGTCTCTGGTTTATAAAAAATTCCTTTATAAAAGTTTATTCTTTTTTTATTCTTTATATGTATTCCAATTAAATTACATAAAATTTCGTAACCAAAAAAACCAATAAATAAATCTGTTTCTTTTTTATACTTTTTTTTTTCAATAGATTGGAAAAAATTTTTAATATTTCTTTTTGTTAAGATAATTTTTTTAGAGAAATCTGTATAAATATTATATCCACCCTCAACTTTATAAATAATGACAGGTTTATCTGATTGATAAAGCTTCTCTAAATAAGGGTTAAATCTTAGTTTATGCGGTCTGTAATCTTTCAATAGGTTTTTCATTTATAGGTAAATGTATCAATCCTGCAAAAATCGACAAAGCTATAGATCCGTACCATGCGTAGTCAAAATTTCCATTCATTTCGTAAAATACTCCACCTAAATAAGCACCTAAAAAAGATCCCACTTGGTGACTTACGAACACAATACCATATAACATTCCCACATATTTAGTACCAAAGATATGTGCCACAATGCCATTTGTAGGTGGAACTGTAGATAACCATAAGAACCCAAAAGTAATTCCAAAAATAATCGAATTAATTACACTCGGAGGAAAAAATATAAATATCATAATTGAGACCCCTCTTAAAAGATAAATTGAACTTAAAATCTTTTTCTTGCTATACCTAGTTGATAAGTATCCACTTGTTATGGTTCCAACCATGTTAAATAAGCCTATTAATGATAATACTGCTGTTGCACACCAGTCTGGTAATCCTTTATCCATCATGTCTGTTGGAATATGAGTTGCAACTAATGCTATATGCCAACCACAAACAAAAAAGCCTAAAGTTAAATAAATAAAACTTTTGTTTGCAAAAGCTTCTTTCAAAGCCTCTGTTGCAGTCTGATTGTTATTTTGATTTTCCCCAATCGAGATTTTTGGAGTACTTACAAATAATGCTACAAGCAATCCAAGTCCTAATAATAAACAAAAATAAAATATTGTATTTTCCCATCCTGTCACATCAAGTGAATACTTTACTAGCACTGGTGAAACAAAGTAGCCGAAAGATCCAGCGCATGTAACAATTCCAGTTGCTATCGTTCTTTTTGAGGTTGGAAAATGTTTTGCAACTACTGAAACTGGTATACCTATAGCGGTAGAACCAAGTCCAACTCCTATTAAAACTCCAATTGTATAAATAAAATATACTCCAGTATTAAATCCAGAATAAAATAAAAGAACACCAAGTAAAAAAAATAAAAAACCTAAAAATATTGCAATATTTCCACCGTACTTGTCAGTAATAATTCCAAAAAGTGGACTAAAAGCTCCCCACAAAAATAGTTGAAGTCCCATGGCAAAACCAAATTGAGATATGGTAATATCTAGATCTGTAGAAAAATCGAAATAAAATAGTCCAAAAGTTTGTCGAATACCCAATGCTATAATTACAACTAAGCAACATGCAATTAAAGTTATGAAAGCGCTTCTGCTTGGAAAGAATTTATCCATTTAGCTACTTTATTTTTTTAAGAGCTTGCTTCAAGTCATTTATAATGTCTGATGGGTCTTCTAGGCCAATATGTAACCTAATAATATGCTCATCTTTTTTTAGATTTGTGTAACTTCTAGCACCTAATTGTTTTTGATTTTGGTATAGAGCTAAACTTTCAAACCCACCCCAGCTAAATCCATAACCAAATAATTTTAATGAGTTGATGAAGCTTTTAACTGAATTTTTATTTTTTGATTTTATTCTAAGTCCCATAAGTCCAGATGCTCCAGAATAATATTTTTTCCATAGTTTATATCTTTCTGAATTTTTTTTATATGGATAACATACTTTGACTACCTTTTTTTGTTTTGATAAGAACTTTGCAACTTTTAAAGCATTTATGTGATGTTTATCCATTCTAACATCCAAAGTTCTAATGCCCCTTAAGATAAAATATGCATCATCAGGACTTAATCTCAAACCTGTAACTCTATTTGTTGGTTCTACAAACTTAAATACTCTTTTATTTATAGCCAAGCTACCACCCATAACATCTGAATGACCTGAATAATATTTTGTTGCTGATACAATTGACATATCAAATCCTAATTTTATAGGTTTTATTAAATATGGTGTACCCCAAGTATTATCTATAGCAGTATATATTTTATATTTTTTTGCTATTGAAACTATTTTTTTTAAATCTTGAAACTCAAATGTATTACTTCCTGGGTTTTCTACAAATATAAGTTTTGTTTTATTTGAGATTTTATTTTTTAAATCTTCAAAATTTGTTGGATCATAAAATATACTTTTTATCCTAAATTTTTTTAAATAATTTTGTGTTAATAATCTTGTTGGAGAATATACAGAGTCAGTAATTAAAATTTCATCATCTGGCTCAACTAGACTTAATATAGCTAAAAATACTGCTCCAAATCCAGTTGGTGTTAAATAAACTTTATAACATTCTTCCATTTCTTGAAGAATTCTTTGAAGGGCATGTGTTGTTGAAGTTCCTTGTCTTCCATAATCAAAATTTCCACTTCTAGGATCTTTTAAATATTTTCTCTGTGTCTTCTCGATTTCTTGAAGATTCTTAAATATAATAGTTGACGCTCTTACAACTGGGGGATTGACTGATTGATTGTGAAAATCTTTTGCCGTATGTTTTATAAATGTACGAAGATTAGTTTTCATATAATATTGATATTTAAACGACAATGCTATATCCATTCGATAAGTCAATATAATTAAGGAAAAGGATTGAACATTATGGGTTACCCAAAAAAGCATAGAGGTCGAAGAAAAATGGGCTCAAAGAAAAGAAGAGCAAGAAAAAAAAATAAGAAAAAATAAATTTTTTTTAAATTTAAAATGAAAAATAGTATTCGAAGACTTCGAATAATAGCATTACTTTTATTTATAACGCCTGCTATAGCTCTTGTTGGATCTCTTTTCTTAAACAATTACTTAGCAACATTCAAATTTACTCACGAATTTAATTATAATTTTACAAAAAATCTTCCAGGTAATTCAATTAGCATTCACTGTTCAGATGAAAATAAATATTGTTCAGAAATAAATTTTGAAAAATTCACTAGTTTAAATCAGTGTTATACAAATATTATAATACTCAATTATTCTGATGAAGATGGAAATATCATTGAAATCAACAACAATCAAATTATAAAAAATTTTGAAAAAAAAATATTTATAAATTATATATTGTCAGATCAAAAAGATCCTGACTGTATCACAAACTCAAAAAGTATAAGGCTTTACAACATACTTCCAATTTTTTATGAAAGTATTTATCAGTTAAAAATAAATGAAAAAACTAGCTTAGGTACCAGCTATCCTGTAAATCCTTTTTTTTATGGGGAAACATCCATTAGTAATATTGTAAAAAGATTTCCTTTAAATTTTTTCTTTAAACCTCTTTTATATCTGAGTGTGATATTTATGTTATTTTATTGGATTTATTATAATAAAGTTATAAAAAATTTAATTAATTCATCAAAAAATTATTATTTCTTCTATTTTGGAATTCTTTCTGCAATATTTTTACTTCTTCATGTGTTTTTTTTAGGATGGAGTTTTGAAAATGAATTTTTATCAAAATTGAGAAGAACGTTTGTAGTTTTCTTTATTTTATTTGAAGTACTTGCGCAAGCTTTTTTAATAAAGAAAATTTTCTCTATCAAAGATCAGATTAGCAATTACTTAAATTCAATTATTGTTTATTCAAAACTGTTATTTGTTTTTATAATTTGTTTTACTACAATTCTGATTTTATTAATTTTAATATTTTATAATTTAAGTCCAGAAATCGACTATATTTTAGAATGGAACTATTTTTTAATACTTTTATTTTTTTATTTTTTGTCTTTTTTGATGTGGAGAAAAGTTAATTAGAAATCCAGCCTCCTCCTAAAAGTCTATCTCCATATTTATCTCTACTATAGAATACGCACGCTTGTCCGGGGGATATACCATATTCGTCTTCTAACAACTCTACTTCTGCTTTACTATCTAAAATTTTAACATTTGATTTAATTAATTTACCAGTAGATCTTATTTTTACATATACTTCTTTATTAAAATCTTTTTCATAAGTTAATATATTTATATCCCTTAAGTTAATTTTTCTTTTTATTAACTTCTCTTTTGGACCTACGATAATCTCATTTTTACTAGAATTTATTTCAATTACATATAGCGGATCTTTTTCTGAAATTTTAATTCCTTTTCTCTGTCCTATAGTAAAATTAACAATCCCATCATGAACACCTATTACTTTTCCATCTAAATTTTTAATATTACCTTTTTTAAAAGCTTCTGGTCTAAGCTTTTGAATTACTGAGACGTAATCACCATTAGGGACAAAACATATATCCTGACTGTCTGGTTTGTTAGCAACATTCAAGTCTAATTCTTTGGCAATTTGCCTTGTTTCATCTTTCAACAAGCTACCTAATGGAAATCTTAGATAGTTAAGTTGCTCGCGTGTAGTATTAAATAAAAAATAACTTTGGTCTCTATTTTGATCAATTGCTCTATACATATTAGTTTCATTATTTTGTGTAACACTTTTGACATAATGACCAGTAACTAGAGCATCAGCCTTTAAATTTTTACTTTCTTCAAATAGATCTTTAAATTTTACAGTTTGATTACACTGAACACAAGGAATTGGGGTTTCTCCAGCTAAATAACTTTCTACGAAATTATCAACAACTCCCACTTTAAATTTTGATTGATAATATAAAATTTTATGTTCTATATTCAATTTAGCAGCAACTCTTTTAGCATCAATTATATCTTGGCCAGCACAGCATTGTTTTGACTTTGATGTTTGTTTAGTATCGTCATATAATTTTAAAGTGATACCAATTACATTATAACCGTCTTTTTTCATCATCCCCGCTACAGTAGAGGAGTCTACACCTCCAGACATCGCGACTACTACAGTTGTATCTTTGGGGTCTTTTTCTATTCCAATTGAGTTAATTTTCGTTTTCATAAAGTTTGTATTTATACTCTTTTACATTATAAGTGAAATACAATGATATTCGATTTTGAACCAGGGGACAAAGTGATAAACCCCAATAATAATGATTGGGGAGTTGGCCAAATACAATCAATTATTAAAGAAAAAATTACAGTCAATTTTGAAAATGTTGGTAAAAAAGTAATAAATGGAAATCTAGTAACTTTAGAAAAATTTATAAAAAATGGAAATAAAAAAGATTGAAGAAGCTATAAGAAGTTTAACTGAGGTATTTTTTTACGCAGGTAAATTATCAATAGATCTTAGAAAAAAAGGCCTTACTGAACATATCAAAAAAGATAATACACCAGTCACAAATGGAGATATAGAAGTTAATAATATTATATTAAAAAATATAAAAATAATAACTCCAAAAATACCAATTATATCAGAAGAAACTATAGATAATAAAAATAAAAAATTAGATACGTTTTGGTTAGTTGATCCTATTGATGGGACTTACGATTATATTAATAACAGAGATGAATTTACACTTAATGCAGGATTAATAATTAATAAAAAAGTAATTGCTGGAATTATTTATGCTCCTGCAAAAAATAGAATGTTTTATTCATATGGTAATAACGTCAGTTTTGAATACAAAAATAATGAAGAAAAAGTCTTAAATAATAAAGATACAAATTTCAATTATATAAAGGCAGTTAGTTACTCAAACAAATTAAAACCTGAAATAGAAGAGATGCACAAAAAGTATAAAGTAAACGAATACATTAAAATGAGAAGTTCGTTAAAATTTTGTGTGGTTGCGACTGGTGAGTATCAAGTTTATTTCGCTGAGCCACGTGCACATGAATGGGACATTGCTGCGGGACATGCAATTTTAAAGAATTCAGGGGGCATGGTTACAGACTTTCAAGGAAATGAAATTGTGTATGGAAAAGATGGATTTAAAAATACTAGTTTAATCTTAAAATCAACAGATAAATTATAATGGATGAAACACTAAGAATAATTCTGATAATAATTGTTTCCGTTTCTATTTTTGGTTTACTTGTTTTTGTTTTTGTAAAAAATTATATCAAAAAAAGACTTGAATACTATTTGCAAGAAAAAAATAAAAATAAAAAACTATAATAAATTTATTATTTTTAAGTATTCGTCTTTTTCTATATCAAGAACTCTTTTTGATGTATCAAAATCAAAACCAGATCTTGCTAAAATACCTAAATCCTTTTTCATAAATAAAGGCCTGTTATTTTCATCTCTAGCTGGACCAATTCTTTTTTTTTTACATATTTTTATTGCTGAAAAAAAATCCTGATCTTCGTTATTTTCTTTTATATCACTAAGAGTTTCCTTAATATATTTATCTTTCACTCCTTTAGAAAGTAGGTAATTTCTTATTTTATTTATTGAACTTCCTCTCTGTATTAAGCTTTTTGCTTTAGAACTAGAATAAAATTTATCATTAATAAATTTAGATTTTTCAAGATCTTCTAATACAACATCAATTAAATCCGTTATATTCTTTTTGCTTACATTCGCCGCACCTGATTTTAAATATTTTTTTAATAAATATGTTCTTAGCTGTTGTTTTGAAGGAGCATATTTTTCAACATATACAAATGCAAAATTTCTCATTTCTTCAACTGTTGCTTCAAGGTTTTTTTTTCTGTTTTTTATAGGAATCATTTTTTAAAGTTATATAATATATTCTAATATGCTCGAGCAAATATCAACTTACTTTACAATAGAAATGGTTTATTTGTGGTTGAATATAGGTGTTATACCATTTTGGTTGATGCTTATATTTCTACCCTCTTCTAAATTGGGAAGAATTTTTGTAAGTTCAATTTTCCCTATCTTTATATTATGTGCTGCCTATATATTTGTAATTTATAAATCTTATTTAGGTTCTTACGACTTTGACAATAATTTTAGTTTATATCTAAGTTTAAAAAATTTAAGTGATTTATTTTCTAACCAAGAGTTTTTAATTATTTTTTGGATACACTTCTTGGCTATAAATCTATTTTGTGGATCTTGGATATCCAGAGATGGTTCAAGACTATTAATAAATAAATATATTATGTTTTTTCCACTGATAATAACTTATTTTGTTGGACCGCTAGGTGTATTTATCTATTGGATTATTAGAATGTTTTATGCAAAAAAAATAAGTCTTTATGACTAAAAACATTGAATTCTACTTTGATTTTATAAGTCCTTATACCTACCTTGGTCATAAAAGAATTAAAAATGAAGGTGTGGGAATAAAATTTAATTATAAGCCAATACTGTTAGGTGGTCTACACAAATTATGGAATATTACACCACAAGCATATATAGAGCCCAAAAAAGAGTTTATGATTATGGATTGTGAAATGGTTTCGAAAAAGTTTAAAATAGATTTTATTTTTAATTCTAAATTTCCACTTAATACAATTAAGCTAATGAGAGGTTGTTTAATTTTAGAAAATGACCAATTAAAAAAATATATTGAATTAGTGTTTGATGCCTATTGGAAAAATAACGAAGATGTAACTGATAATAAAGTATTGTCTAAAATTTTAAATCAAATTGATATTAAATTAGAGGAATTTATAGAAAAAATAGAAAAAAATGACATTAAAGAAAAATTAAAAAAACTAACAAGCGATGCTTTCAAAAAAAAAATCTTTGGTGCCCCTACTTTTGTAATTAATAATAAAAACTTCTGGGGACAAGATAGATTAGAATATGCTATTGAAGAATTTAATTCTACTTCTTAACTTTAAACTTTGAATTTTGTAAAGCTGAAAATCCACCTGCTATATGGCAAACTTTTTTATAACCCATTTCTTGTAGAGCTTTAGTTGCTAAAGCAGACCGGCCACCTGCCGCACAGAATAAAACTGTCTCTTTATTTGGGTCAATTATTCCATTTTGAGTTAATGTACCATTTGGATCTAATTGAAACTCTAATAAGCCCCTAGGAATATTTATCGAATTTTCAATTGCACCCGTAATCTCAAGTTCATTCGTATCTCTAATATCTATTAAATTACAATTGTTTTCCTCGAAAATTTTATAAGCTTCTTCTGCAGATATAGTTTTAATTTCCTGCATTGCTTCAGAAACAAGAGTTTGCGCTGTTTTTATAGACATAGTAAATATAAAGTATCTTATGAAAAAAAATATATTAAAAAAAATATTTGTAAAGATAATTAAATCTTTAGGTTTCGAAGTAATTGATCAAAATGAATTTAGATCTCCTACTTTAAATAAAGATCTTAACCAACAGCTTTCTACTCTAAATAAATCAATCATCTTACCACTAGGTGAGGTAAATCTAACCCGTAAGATTTCATCACTTCTTATTATTTTTAGAACTAATTCAAATATTGAAATTTGGGACCAAAATAAAAAAAGAATTTTCGAAAAAGATAAAATTGAATATGTTAAAAGATCTTTGAATTCTCTTATCAAGGCTGTTAAAAATCTTAAAGAAAATTATAATTCAATAAAAATTAATATTAAAATTGTAGATGATAACTCAACAAAAGAAAATCTTGCCGTAATAAAGAATATTTTGGATAAATCTGAAGAAAATTTTGAAATTATAAATCATAATCACTCTGAGCATCTAAATGTTATTAAAGAACAAAAGTCGAAAGATACCTTTTCTAATCTATCAAGTTTACTTAAATGCTTTGAAATAGGTAAAAATGACGGAGATGACATAATATATTTTATTGAAGATGATTATTTGCATTTCAGATCTTCTTTAGAAGAAATGATTGGCACATACGAAAGAATTGCATCACAATTAAATAAAGATTTGATCATTTGTCCTTCAGATTATCCTTACTTGTATATGGATAATGAAAAAACAAATCTACTTATTGGTAGTAAACGTCATTGGAGAACTATAAATAAATCATTGTGTTCATTTATGACTTCAAAAAATATATTAAATAAATATTGGGATAATTTTTACCAAAATTGTTTGGATAGACATGATCCATTTGAAAAATATTTAAATTTAATTTATGAAAAAGAAGTCTGTATTTCTCCAGTTAAATCGCTGTCTATTCATATGACAAATATTAATTCTAGTTATGGTTTGTCTCCATTTATTAACTATAAATCGCTCTGGGAGGAGAATGAATAATGCCAAATTTGATAGGAAAAAAAGCACCAAACTTTAAATTAAACTCTACATCTGGAAACATTGTAGAATTAAGTAAGATTAAATCAAAATATATCGTTCTATATTTTTACCCAAAAGATGATACGCCTGGTTGTACACTTGAGACTAAGGATTTTAATTCGTTATTATCTAATTTTAAAAAAGTTAAATGTGAAGTCTTTGGAATATCAAAAGATAGTTTAGAAAGTCATAAAAAATTTAAGGAAAAGTATAAAGTAAAATTTGAACTTTTGTCAGATAAGGACAAGAAATCAATTAAAGCTTATAAAACTTGGGGTAAAAAAAAGTTTATGGGCAAGGAATTCATGGGCCAAATAAGAAGTACATTTTTAATTAAAGATAATAAAATTTTACATGAATGGCGTAACGTTAGAGTAAAGGACCACGCTAAAGAAGTGTTAAATTTTTTAAAGTCCAAATAAAAAAAGGCCCGTGTTACCGGGCCTTTTTAATTGTTAACGTAAAAGGGAGAATGTTAACTAATCTCTTATTGCGTAAGCAATCACTCCTGTTTCAGTAACGTCTGTACCTTTGAGTTCACCTTCTTTACTTAATCTAATACCAAAAGTATTTTTCATAAGAAACCAGATGACAAACGATACAGCAAATACAAACACATTGATTGAAACTACCCCAAGTAACTGAGTACCAAATGAAGTATCAGGATTTGTAATTGGAACAGCTAATGTTCCCCAAATACCTGCAAACAAGTGAGCCGGAATTGCACCCACAACATCATCAATTTTTAATGATAATAGGAATTTAGTTCCATACACTACGATTACTCCACCAACTGCACCAATTAATATTGCCGCTAAAGGTGATGGCATTAAAGGTTCAGCGGTAATTGCTACTAATCCACCAATACATCCATTTAACATTTGAACAACATCCGTTTTACCAAATGCTAACCTTGTTACTACTGCTGCTGCCATTACTCCTCCGGCACCCGCTAAAAATGTATTCATAAATATTGTTGATACTGCTATTGCATCGTCAGCTGTACCCATTGCTAGTTGTGAACCACCATTAAATCCAAACCAACCTAACCATAGAATAAATATTCCAATAGTTACTAAAGGTATCGATGATGCTGCGAAAGGTTTAATGGGAGCTGCCTCACCACTTTTTGTAAATCTTCCTAATCTTGGACCTAGCAACATAACACCCGCTAGAGCTGCTGCTCCACCAGTAGAATGTACTAGAGTTGATCCTGCAAAATCAGAGAAGCCAGCTGATGCTAACCATCCACCGCCCCACTGCCATCCCATAACAATTGGGTAAATAATTCCTGATAAAATTGCAGCAAACAAAAAGAATGGCCATAGTTTAATTCTTTCAGCCATTGTTCCTGATACGATTGATACGGTTGTTGCACAGAATACCATTTGGAAATACCAATCTGATCCGTCTGAATAACCAGTATCAACTGAACTTGCATCTGACCATGGTAAGAAATTTCCTATATAGCCACCTTCTGGTATGCCGTATGCCAGGTTGTAACCAAACATCCAAAACATTATTCCTGCAATTGAAAATAAACCAATATTTTTAGCACAGATTACGGATACACTTTTTGAAGTAACCATTCCTGCTTCAAGCATAGCGAATCCTGCAGCCATAAACATGACTAAAAATCCACAAACTAAAAATAAAAACGTATTAAATATAAATCCTACTTCAGCTGAGACTGTAGTTTCTGCTGCAGCTGGCATTATAAACCATAATGACAACCCAACTGTAAGTAAGGATAATTTTTTTATAAACTTAAACATATATCTCCTTAAAATTAATTTGAGATTTTTATATTTAAAAAAATATTTAAAACTATTGATTATGCGGAAAAATAGGTATGCAGTTTTTGCATATAGAAACAGCCTTTAATAATTTTATAATTAATAAAGGCTGTTTAAAAAAAGAATTATCGATTGAATACTTCTTTAAGTGCTTTAGCTGGTAAAAATTTTACCTTTTGAGAAGCAGCGATTTGGATTTGCTCACCAGTTCTTGGGTTTCTACCAACTCTAGCTTTTCTTTTAGCTACTTTATAAGTACCAAAACCAGCAATTTTTACTGAATCGTCATTTTTCAATGCGTCCAAAATAGTGTTGGTAATAGTATCAAAAGTACGCTCTGCATCAGCTTTGCTTTGATTTAGCTTATCTGAGAGTTTTGCTACTAGTTGTTTCTTGTTCATTTTTAGCTCCAGTGTTAGGTTATTTACACTTTTTTATAAAATCCTTGATTTTTCAAGCTTTTTTTTTGTGTTAATTAATATTTATTACACAATATATTGTGCTCTAAAAGTGTTGATTTTATTGGCTTTTTGTTAAATTGATCAGAAACCTTTAAAATAAGCCAATATCTTTAAGATCATTAAAGGTCGCAAAAAACATTAAAGATAACAATAAAAACATTCCGATTCGAAAGAAACCTTCTTGTGTTTTTTGACTTAAAGGGCGACCTAGAACTTTTTCAAAACCATAAAACATAAGATGGCCTCCATCCAGCATTGGTATTGGAAATAAGTTAATTAATCCAAGACTTATGGAAATGTAAGCCATCATACTTAAAAAAGGTATTATTCCAAATTCTGCAACTTGGCCTGATATTTTGGCTATTCGAATTGGCCCTCCTAATTGAGAACTATCACCTTTTCCTACTAACATTGATCCTAAATACTTTAATGTAGATGTGGTAACAAAATATACTTCACCTACTGACTGTATTAATGCCTGAGCAGGGCCTAATTTTTTATGATTTATCTCATTTTTGTAAGGACTTAACTTAATACCAACCATTCTTTTATTAATTTTATTACCAAGATTATCTTCAGCGAGCACAACATTTGGTTTAATTTTAAATAAAATTTCTTGATCATATCTTGAAACTTTAAAATCAATATAATCAGATGTGGACATTGCAATAAGTTTGGATACATCTAATATACTTTCTACTTTGTTGTTATCTATTTCCAAAATAACATCATTTTTCATTAAACCTGCTGTTTCTGCAGGACTATCTTTTTGCACTTCATCAATTAATGCTGGTGTAAAATCTTTACCAACAAACATATATATAGATAAGAAAATCACAATTGCTAATAAGAAGTTTGCTAAAGGACCGCCAAATACAATTAAGGATCTTTGATATAATGGTTTTGTTACAAATAATTTTTCTTGGTCTTCTTTTTTATACTTTTTAAGTAATTCTTCTTGGTCTGCTTGAGAAAATACATTCCTGTCACCAAAGAATTTTACATACCCTCCTAAAGGTATCCAGCAAATTTTCCATCGAGTTCCTGATTTATCATTCCAACCAATTATTTCTTTTCCAAAACCTATTGAAAAATCCGTAACTCCTACACCATATCTTCTTGCAAAATAATAATGTCCGTATTCATGAATGAAAACAACAACAAGAATTAAAATGATAAATGGAATTATAAAATCAAACATTCAAAATCTTTACAATATTTAAATATCATTAACAATGCGTCATTATTTAATAAATTTGTCATTTTAGAAGAGTTTTCCTTGCATACTATGCTGATACATAATTCTCATATCATCTACTGTTAGTTTTTTTGGATTTCCTTCTGTAGATGGGTCAGCTAAAGCCATCTTTGATAATCTTTCAATATCAAAATCTTTTTCCTCAATAACCTCTGATAGTTTATGAGGTATATCTAATTCTTTTCTTAAATCTAATACCCAGTTTAAAAATCCATCAAATGAATTATCTTTAAAATCTAAATATTCACAAAGTTTAATTATTCTTTGTTCAATTTCTTTCTTATTAAATGATAAGACATAAGGCATAAGAATTGCATTTGATAAGCCATGATGAACATTGTTTAATGCATTTATTGGATGACTTAACGAATGAATTGCACCTAATCCTTTTTGAAATGCAGTTGACCCCATGCTTGCTGCGGTAAGCATATTCATTCTTGCTTCAATATCTTTTCCATTTTTAACAGCTTTTAAAAGCCACTTATTAATTAATTTCATTCCTTCTAATGCAATTCCATCAGCCATTGGATGAAATCCAGGGGCACAGTAAGCCTCTAGGCAATGCGCTAACGCATCCATTCCTGTTGCCGCAGTAATTTTTGAAGGTAGATCTAAAGTTAAAACAGGATCTAGTATTACAATTGAAGGTAAAAACTTTGGATGAAAAATAATTTTTTTTTCACCAATCTTTTCATTTAATATCACTGACGCCCTTCCAGTTTCTGAGCCGGTACCTGCAGTAGTTGGAACTGCTATGATTGGGGCTATTGTATCTGGATTTGCTTTGGACCAGTTATCACCAATATCTTCAAATTCCCAAATAGATAAGGTTTGACCAGACATAAAAGCTATTGCTTTTCCGACATCTAAACCACTTCCTCCACCAAAAGCAATTACCCCATCACATTTATTTTTGTTATAGAACTCAACACCTTCTTCTACATTTGAGCCTGTAGGGTTACCAATTACATTTGAAAAAACTTCCACAGCTAAATTTTCTTTTTTAAGTAACGTAATAGCTTCTTCAATAATTTTACTTTTTGCTAATCCTTTATCAGTAACTAGCAGCGGTTTATTGATGTTTAGTTTATTACATGCAGAAACTAAATCTTTGATACGATTTTCTCCAACCCAGATAGTTGTTGGATAGTTCCAATTATAATTTTGCATAATGTACAATTATTAAGACTATTAATTTCTTATACCATAATCTTTAATTTTCCACACGACTAATGGAGCAAAAGTTGCCACTATAAATGATGAAAATAATAAGGATTGTGAAATAAAATCATGAAACATATTTGTTGGAAAAATAATCCCTGCTAATATTGATTTTGAAAAATCGGTACTTGGAAATAAAAGTAAACCCATCATTAAACCAAATAAAATAGAAACGTAAGCTTTTTTCTCGCTAAAATTTTTATTATAAAATCCATAAAAAACACTCATCACTGCTGCACAACAAAGTAAATCAGCTAATAAAAATAAATACAAAATACTTAATCCTTTTGATGCAACAACAAAGGCAATTATTGATAATATAATTATTATTTGTTTAGAAAATTTAAGATAATTTTTTTTACTTTTAAATACTTTATTTCCATCTACTATAATCAAACTTGAAACTGCATTAATTAAAGTATCTATACTACTTACTGTTAAAGATATGGCTAATATGACTATTATAATTGATAATTGAATTCCATTTTCTTTTAATATAAGTGAAAAAAATGCAAGATCTGGAATAACAGTTTCATTTTGTGAAACCGCAATTAGACCTGAAAATCCCATTAAAAAAACTATTGGAAGAATAATTATAAAAGAAAAAATTAAACTTTTTTTCAATACATCGTTATTTTTTGCAGCATATACTCTTTGCCAATTTCCCTGATGAAATAAATTTGTTGCAGCTACTGCTATAAAAAAAGTTAATCCAGCTGTAAAATTAGGTAAGTAATTTGAGCTTAAGAGATGTGGTCTATTTTGATTTATAAAGTCAAAATTAAAATTTCCTGAATTTAATGAAAACAAATTTGTAAAAACAATTAATAATAATATTAAAAATATAACAAATTGAATATTGTCAGTAAAAAGTGATGCTCGCAATCCCCCATATAAAGTATAAATTAAAGATGATGTCACAACAATACCGGCTGTGATCCATAAACTTGTTCCTGAAATATATTTAACTAACAAAGATATTGCAGTGACTTCTGCAATTAAGAAAATTGTCATGTAAAAAATTGATAAAAATAAAATCAATTTGAATAATTTATTTCCGTATCGTGATCTGATAACCTCAATTAAAGTTTTTCCTTTTGAATAATTTTTTCTAAATTTTTCTCCTAAATAAATTAATATGAATAAAGGAAATGCAGTTCCTAATGCATAACCTATTACAGCACCAATTCCACCCCATGTTGCAGCAGAAGCTGGTCCAAAAAGTATCCATGCTCCTAATGCGGAAGCCACTAAACTTGATGTTAAAGAAAAAACTCCAACTGATCTATTTGCTAACAGATAGTTATTAAGACCTTGGTGTTTTTTTGAATAAGATATTCCAATTACAATAAATAATAAGCTAATACCTAATGTAATTATTATTGAGATTGATTGATTTATTAAATTAAGTTGATCCATATTCTCCCTTTCTGAATTACCGGACAGGTTCTAAGGGTATATCTCAGCCTAATGGCACCCCTTTGTTTAACTCTTTATAGTATAACCCTTTTTAAGAACATATGCGACTACTGAAATACAAAGAACTAAAAAGAAAATCATTGAGGCTATACTAATCCAAATATTAAAATCTGATGCTCCATAAAAAGAAAATCTTAAACCATTAATCAAATACACCACCGGATTGAAATAAGTTACCATTTGCCAAAAAGGAGGTAGCATATCCAGAGAATATAAACTGCCGCCTAGAAATACCATTGGAGTAATAACCAATGTAGGAATAATAGACATCTGCTCAAAATTCGAGCTTAACAATCCAATTAAAAAACCAAATAACGCGAATGTAAATGCTACAAGCACAAGTAAAAAGACCATTAATAAAGGATGAAGAATTGAAACCTCAACAAAAAAGTTTGACGTAGCCAATATTACTGCTCCAATAATTAACGTTTTGGTTGCTCCAGCGCCAACAAAAGCTAATACCATTTCAAAAGTAGATATTGGTGCCGCAAGTATTTCATAAAGTGAACCATTGAATTTTGGAAAAAAGATACCAAACGAAGTATTGCTTATTGACTGAGTTAATAATGTTAGCATGATTAAACCAGGCACAATGTAAGAGCCATAACTAATGCCATCTATATTCTGAACATAGTTTCCAATTACTGAGCCAAAGACAATAAAATAAAGTGAAGTTGATAATACTGGAGATATTAAAGACTGTAACAATGTTCTTCTAAATCGATCCATTTCGTGAAGATAAATTGCTCTAAATCCGTAATAATTAATTCTCATTATTTTCCTTTACTAAAGTTACAAATATTTTTTCAAGTGTACTTTCCTCTGTTTTAAGATCTTTAAGCTTTAATCCTTGATCTCTTATATCTTGTAGAAGATTTGTAATTCCAGTTCTTTGTTTTTGAGTATCATATGAGTAAGTTAACGAGAGTTTATTACCACTTAATTCAAGATCATATTTACTTAAGCTTTCTGGAATAGTGTCTGTTTTTTCGTGTAAATCAATTCTAAGTTTTTTTCTTCCCATTTTATTTAAAAGATCTTTTTTCTGATCTACTACAATTATTTCTCCATTATTTATTACTGCAACTCTATCTGCAATAGCTTCTGCCTCCTCAATATAATGAGTGGTTAAAATTATTGTTACACCACTTTCTCTTAGTGCTTCTACTGATTTCCACATATCTTTTCTTAATTCTACGTCTACGCCAGCTGTAGGCTCATCCAAGAATAAGATTGAAGGTTTGTGGGATAAAGCTTTTGCAATAAGCACTCTTCTCTTCATTCCACCTGATAACTGTCTTAGAATATTATCTTTTTTATCCCAAAGAGATAATTTTTTTAATACACTTTCAATATACTTTGGATCTGGAGCTTTGCCATACAGTCCCCTTGTAAAAGAAACATTATTAAATACAGTCTCAAAGTTTTCTAAAGTTAATTCTTGAGGGACTAAACCAATCTTAGATCTAGTTTGTCTATAATCATTAATTATATCAAATCCATCAACATTAACTTTTCCAGATGAAGGTGTAACGATTCCACAAATAATACTTATTAATGTTGTTTTGCCAGCACCGTTTGGTCCAAGCATAGCAAGTATCTCACCCTTTTTTATATTTAAACTTACGTTATTTAAAGCTTTCAATCCGTTTTTATAAGTTTTTGATAAATTATTTATTGATATTAAATCTTCAGACATTCCGCATTTATATAGTTTTTTTTATTATTATTACAACATAGGGATTATAGCTAATCTTTTGACATTCTCCATATTTCACCATAATCACTTAACATTAAAATTTTCCCGTTTAGATCTTGTTTTACATCCCTAATTCTTCCAATTGTGTTTTTGAAAAGTATTTCTTCCTCTATAAATTTGTTTTCCTCAAAATTTAATCTTCTTAGCGATTGATGTTTTAGAGATGCTATCAATGCTTGACCTTTCCATTCAGGAAATTCATCTCCACTATAAATTAAACATGCTGATGTAGCTATTGATGGTACATAATATTTTATTGGTCTGTCATATCCTGGAAGCCATTCTGGACCTCCTGGTAAACCTGAATATTTAGTGCCACCCCAATAAAGTTTATCCCAACCGTAATTTCCACCCTTATTTACCTTTCCAAACCAATCTCCACCTCTTGCTCCATGATTTGTCATATAAACATTATTATCATAAGAGGATAAACACATACCCTGGACATTTCTAATTCCTATTTGATAAATTTCAGGGAGCCAATCTGGTTTGTCTAAAAACTTTGGATTATCTTTTGGTATTGATCCATCTGTTTTTATCCGAATAATGCTTCCAGGGTGTTTAGAGGGATCTTGAGCTATTATTCCTCCACCTCTTTCTCCTGAAGAAATATAAATATCGTCTTCTTTTATCACTATTCTTGATCCAAAATGATATCCGCTTTTAATAGAAGGTGTTGATCTAAATAAATTTGAAAATATTAATTCATTTTCATTAAACTTAGCTTTTGCTAAAGAAGTTGATGTAAATCCATTAGTTATGTGTTCTGAATAAGTTACATAAACATAATTATTTTCAAAAAAAATATCTAACAATCCACCTTGGCCATCCTCTAATACATCTAAATTATGTTTTATAGTCTTAGATGTATTTTTAAATTCATTAAATAGAATTATATTTCCTGGTTTTTCCGTAATTAAATATTTTCCATCATTAACAATAGATAATGACCAAGGACTATTAAAACCGTCTTTAATTTTTGTTAAATTAATTTCAGCAAATACATTTGTGCTTAGAAATATAAATAAAATAAAAAGCTTTTTCATTAATTGAAAAAAGCGCCTCTTATTCTTAAAAGTTCTCTACTAAGATTTTTATTTTCTTTAAATGGTTTTCTGCCATGAAGCCAAAAGTAATTGTTTGCAATTACACATGACCCTACTGGTAATTTAGTTTCTATTTTATTTTTGCTTCCTTCAAGCCTATCTGACAAACGTTGTAAAAATAATCCCTGTTCCATATTTTTTGGTTCAGGAAATTGGTCAATATATGATATTTGCGCTAAACCATTTTCATCTTTAGTAAAAACTGGGTGCTCAACTTTATAATCTATGTTTTTACTCTTCGGAGAACCCCAGATAAAATTTTGATTTCCAACAGGATCATTTAATAATTGCTCTAAGAATTCCCAGTCGTCTAAATGTAATAAAACACTTTCGCCACCTTCGACGTTTTTTTCCTCAAGCTTTGACATTAGCAACCAATCAGTTTTTTCCTTAACATAAGTTCCATCAGTATGTAGGTCCATATTAGTATAAGGTTTTCTCAAATAACTATCTGAGGTGTCAACGTGTTTTACATGAAATCTTGCATAATATTTTCCTGCCATTGAATCATGATTTGGATTTCCAAATAAATGGGTAATTGCAGTAGAAAGCTTTACTAAAAAAGTTTGATCAACTATTGCTGAATTATTTTTTGGACTTAATATTATGCATCCTGTTTCTCTATCTTTTAAAACCTCGGTAATAAATTTACTAAGTTTTTTTGATGTAACTTCGTCTAAGACATTTGCAATAGTAAATCTTGAAAAAGGTTTGTACTCTAAAGTTAAGATATCAAATTTTTTAAAATTGAATGCGAGTTTTTCAATTATTGTATCATCAAGTTCTATGTTTATAATTCTTTTTGATTTTTGATGATACTCAATGTTTAATCCATCAATACTTATTAATTCCATAATATAATTATTTTAATTCTCAAGCAATTTTGCTTTAGCTTTATTAAATTCTTCTTCACTTAATGCACCTGATTTATATAATTCATTTAATTTTTCTAATTCAGATATCATGCCAGTATTATTTTCTGGTAAATTTTTCAATTCTTCTTCTTCAGTTAATCTTTCACTTTTAGCTTTCATGCCTCTCATGGTTGATCTAGCACCTAAATAAATTACAAATATCATCGCTGAAATTGCTAATGTAAAAAATATAATTGCTTGCATTAATTAATCCTCATCATCCTCTCTCCATCCTTTTTGATACAAAAGATATGCTGCAATAGTAACAGAAATTACCCCTACAACCATGCCAATATTTATCCCTATTTCTTTACCAAAAAAATACCAACCAAGTTGTGTTGAGCCAATTGGAGGAAAACAAAGAATTGCCATTAAAATTGGAATTCTATAATAGTAAGGTGGTCTTTTCATATTTGAACAAAGACCAGAATAGATTAATAAATTTATAATTTAAGATAATTATATGTCACAGTATTTAGCAGTTTTTGAACGAAGCAGACATGTTTTTAATCAGATCGAAATATAAATCTTTACCTGAATTTAAAGTTGCTCCTAGAGGGTCAACTACTCCAGTTTTTATATCCATGTCTTTTGCAACTGCTTTAATGATATCTGGATTGAACTGTGGTTCTGAAAATACGCAAGCGACTTTATCATGTTCAATTATTTCTCTGATCTCGGCTAATTGTTCTGCACCAGGCATTACATCTGTATTAACTGTAAATGCTCCCAAAATATTTACATTAAATCTTTCTTCAAAATATTGGTATGCATCATGAAAAACTATAGAAGCAACACTTTTACTTAATTCAGATTTTGTATCTTTAATTAACTTATCAATATCCTTAAGAGCTTTTGCTAAGTTTTTTTTATAAGTTGAAGAGTTTTTTTCATCATTTTCAATTAAATGCTCAGCCATTTCTTTTAAAATAACTTTCGCATTAACAGGGTCTAACCAAATGTGTGGGTCAAACTCACCATGAGCGTGTCCTTCGTGGTCATCATGTCCGTGGTCGTCATGATCATCTTCTTTTTTACCATGGTCATCGTGTCCGTGGTCGTCATGGTCGTGATCATCAAAAATATTTCTTTCTCTAAATTTTAAAATCTCTAAACCTTTGATATCCATTAACTCAATTTTTTCTGCTTTTTTTGCAATTGAACTCAATGGTTTTACTAAAAAATTCTCTAAATCTTCACCTACCCAAAATATAATATCTGCTTCTTGAAGCATTTTTGCATGTGAAGGTTTCATGGCAAAGCCGTGTGGAGATGCATATCCATCTACTATTAAATCTGGTTTTCCAACACCATCCATTAAAGAGCTAGCTAAAGAGTGAATAGGTTTAATAGATGCAACAACTTTTACATCTGCATTTAAAGATGTAAAGAATGTCAAAAATGTTATTATTGCAAGAAAGAAAGGAATTTTTTTTAAATAAGCCATAAATTAAATATTGTTATATTATAACGTTATGTAATAATATAACATTTATAAGTCAAGTATAAAAATGAGATCAAATAATAATATATTAGTAAAATTAAAGAGTGCTGGATATCAGCTAAATAATAAGTTTCTTGTTGAGGGGGTTTCTCTTGAAGTTCAAAAAGGAAAAATTGTAACACTTATTGGCCCAAACGGATCTGGAAAAAGTACAACTGCTAAAATTGCATTAGGTATATACAAAAATATAGAAGGTGAAGTTGAAAAATATACAGATAAAATTGGATATGTACCGCAAAAAATTTCAATTGATTGGACATTACCCATTAGAGTTAATGATTTTATGGTTTTAACAGACAATATAAATAATGAGCAAATCGACGAGGCGTTATCTTTAACTGGAGTTATACATCTTAAAAATAAAAATTTAGGTAATTTATCTGGAGGTGAGTTTCAAAGAGTTTTGCTTGCAAGAGCTATTTCAAAAAAACCAGAACTATTAGTGCTTGACGAACCTGTCCAAGGGGTAGATTTTACAGGTGAGATAGCTTTGTATCAATTAATTAAAAAAAT
>CACFTE010000008.1 GCA_902569105.1 uncultured Pelagibacteraceae bacterium
AGAACAGTATAATAAATATTTAATTATAAATTCTATTAAATCAATCAATTCAATCAATTTCTCCCTACCTGATTTAAAATCAAGATTAAAGAATTGTATATTTGCAAAAATAGATAAACCTGATGATGAAATGATATTTGCATTAGTTTTAAAACATTTTTCTGATAGACAAATAAAAATTGAGAAAAAAATTATAGAATATATAACTAAAAGAATTGAAAGGTCGTATGGAAAAATACTAAATTTTATATATAAAGTAGATCAATTTAGTTTAATTAATAAAAAACCAATTGATTATAAATCAATAAAAAAAATTTTAGAGGCATAATTGAATAAATATAGAACACATAATTGTAATGAGTTGACCAAAAAACATGTTAATAAATTAGTAAGATTATCAGGGTGGGTTCATAAAAAAAGAGATCATGGAAATCTTTTATTTATTGATTTGCGAGATAATTTTGGATTAACCCAATGTATTGTTGATAAAGAAAATAAAAATTTTTCTAGACTTGAAAAAACTCCTCTAGAAACAGTAATAAAAATTGATGGAAATGTATTACAGAGGTCAGCTGAAACAATAAATAACGAAATTTCTACCGGTGACATAGAGGTAAAAATAAACTCCTTTGAAGTTTTGGGGACTACAAAAGAACTTCCAATGCCTGTTTTTTCTGATCAAGAGTATGCTGAGGAAATAAGACTTAAATATAGATTTTTGGATCTAAGAAGAAAAAAAATTCATAATAATATTATTCTTAGATCTAAAGTTATATCTTTCATTAGAAAGGAAATGGAAAAACTTGGCTTTAACGAGTTCCAAACTCCAATTTTGACTTCTTCAAGCCCAGAAGGGGCCAGAGATTTTCTAGTACCTAGTAGACTAAATCCGGGAAAGTTCTATGCTTTACCTCAAGCGCCACAACAATTTAAGCAATTAATAATGGTTTCAGGATTTGATAGGTATTTTCAAATTGCACCTTGTTTTAGAGATGAAGACGCTAGATCAGATAGAAGTCCTGGCGAGTTTTATCAGCTAGATATTGAAATGTCATTTGTAGAACAAGAGGATGTATTTGATGTTGTAGAAAAATTAATGGTTAATTTATTTAATCATTTTTCAAATAAGAAAATGATGTTTAAAAAATTTCCAAGAATTCCATTCAAAGAATCCATGAATAAATATGGTACTGACAAGCCTGATTTGAGAAACCCATTATTAATTTCTGACATTTCAGAAATTTTTAGTAGAGATGACGTAAAATTTGAAATATTTAAAAAACTGTTAAAGTCTGGTTCATTAATAAAAGCGATAGTTACCAAAAATACTAACACAAAACCAAGAAGCTTTTTTGATAATATTGATAAGTGGGCAAAAGAACAAGGTTGGAATGGACTAGCATATTTTTCAATTGAAAAAGATAATAACGAAAAGTTAATTGGAAAAGGTCCAGTTGGAAAATTTTTTTCTGAGGAGGCTATAAAAGAAGTAATGAAAATTACCTCAGCTGAGATAGGTGATAGTATTTTTATGTCATGTAGTAAAGAAGATGAAATTTTCGAAATTATGTCTAAATCTAGAAATAAAATAGCCGAAGATTTGAATATTATTGATGAAAATTCATTTGCATTTTGTTGGATTACTGATTTTCCTATATTTGAGTTAGATAAGGAAACATCAAAAATAAATTTTAGTCATAATCCTTTTTCAATGCCTCAGGGAGATCCGTACAAATTAGATTTGTTAAATCCATTAGAATTAAAAGCCTATCAGTACGATATTGTCTGTAATGGTGTTGAGTTATCCTCAGGTGCAATCAGAAATCATATACCAGAATTGATGTATAAATTATTTTTAATAGCTGGTTATGATAAAAGTCAAGTTGATGAAAAATTTAGCGGTATGATAAATGCTTTAAGCTATGGAGCTCCTCCCCATGGAGGTATTGCACCTGGCATTGATAGAATAGTAATGCTTTTAGCAAATGAAAAAAATATTAGAGAGGTGACAATGTTTCCAATGAATCAAAATGCTCAAGATTTATTGATGAATGCTCCTTCAGAAATAAATGAAGAGCAGCTAAAAGAATTAAACTTAAAAATTTTGGAGAAAAAATAAATTACTTCTTTTTTCCTTTTAAATTGAGCTTTATATCGGAAAGATCAACCAATTTTTCTCTATAATTATTTCTTACAAAACCTTTGCTTGTTATATCTTTAACTAATTTTATAAGTTGGTTTTGTTCTTCGTTATTCTGTTCTCCATCTTCTGAATTTGACGAACCAGCAATTGAGGGAGTGTGAGCTAAATCTTCTCTATTTAAGTAAGATATTGCAAGTTCTCTAAAAATATAGTCTAAGATTGACGAAGCACTTAATATCCTGTCATTTCCTTGAACTTTTCCTGATGGTTCGAATTTTGTACCAATAAAAGCATTTACGAATTCATCTAATGGCACTCCATATTGCAAACCAAGGGATATTGCTATTGCAAAATTATTCATTAATGCCTTAACAAGCTCACCCTCTTTTGACGTGTCTATAAATATTTCTCCAATTTTACCATCTTCATACTCACCAGTGTGCAAATATACCTTGTGGTCACCTATTGTAGCTTTTTGAATGTAGCCCTTTCTTCTATCAGGCATACCAAATCTTTTGGTAATATTTTCCTTAAAGGTATTGTTTATAACAACATTTTTATTAATATTTTTCTGAGTATTATTATTTAAATTACCAACAGTTTCTTTGTAATTAACCTCTATTTTGTCACTATTTTTTTCAAGATTTTTTGTATTCCTTTTGTCGAATTTTACATCCAAAATTTCAAATTCTCCATCTTCTCTTTTATCAAGTTGGTCTAATTGATTTTTACTAATATCGTCTAGATAATGTTTAACTTTGAAAGTACACGTATAATAAGTTTCAACCGTATATTTTGCCATAATTTAAAAAACTTTTGAGTTTAATAATTTAATGTATATACATAATTTTAATTTAGTCTAATTTTATTTTTACAATTAGAAATTGAAAAAAAACATGTTGACATTCATTAAAGAAATTTTGACCTGGTGGAATCGCCAAACTGTTGGGACAAGACTTCAAACAATTTTTTCTGGAAAGTTTGTTGGTGAAGATGAATTTGGAAATAAATATTATGAAAATAAAAAGAAAAAAAAAAGATGGGTTATTTACAGCGGAGAGATTGAAGCAACAAAAATTCCTGTCGAATGGTATTCTTGGATGCACTCAATAAAAAATAAAATTGAGGATACTCATGAATTAAAAAAATATCATTGGCAACAAGGACATTTATCTAACCAAACAGGAACAAGCAAAGCTTATAATCCACAAAAGAACCAGAATGCAACAAAAAAGAAATATAAAACTTGGAATAATTAATTATTTAATATTAATTAATCTGTTGATTAGTTTTTCATTTTCTGTAGCTCAAGAATCGAAAAATACTTTAGTAGAAATTAATGTTTTGGATAAAGTAAGTTCAAAAAACACTATCTTAAAACTAAATATAGGTGAGGAAAAAAAATTTCAAAATTTATTAATTAAAGTGTTAAAATGTGAAAATTCTAAGTTCGACGATGATCCTGAGATTACAGCATATATTCAAGTTAAAGATTTAAATCTATCGGATAATGAGAAAGTATTTATTTTTAATGGTTGGACCTTCTCATCAAGTCCTACCCTAAATCCATTTGATCATCCTGTCTATGATTTATGGCTAAGCTCTTGTAAAACTATATAATTTTTTCGTTATCTAGCCATGTAACATTAAAGTCCGAGTTTACAAACTTTTCATGATTAATTAATTTTTTATGAAGTTCAATTGTTGTAGTTATTCCCTCAATCACAAATTCATCTAAAGATCTATTCATTCTTTGTATAGCTTCAGTTCTATTTCTACCATGACAAATAAGTTTACAAATCATACTATCGTAATAAGGAGTAACTTTATAACCCTGATATATAGCTCCATCTACCCTAGTACGAAATCCAGATGGTTGGTGGCACATGCCTATTGTTCCTGGAGAAGGTTGAAAATTATTCGATGGATCTTCAGCATTAATACGACATTCTATAGCGTGGCCTCGAGGTTTTATATCCTCTTGTTTTAATGCTGTTTCACCTGTATATGCAATGAAAATTTGCTCTTTAATAATGTCTATACCCGTTACAACTTCAGTTACAGGATGCTCTACTTGAACTCTTGTGTTCATTTCTAAAAAATAAAATTTACCATCTTCATATATAAATTCTATTGTTCCTGCCCCTTGGTATCCTATTTTTTCCACCATTTTAACCGTTCTATCAAATAAATCTTTTCTAATATTATTATCTAAAATTGGACTTGGAGTTTCTTCGATAAGTTTTTGATGTCTTCTTTGTACAGAGCAATCTCTCTCATGTAAATGTACAACTCTATTTTTGCCTGCTAAAATTTGAACTTCTATATGTCTTGGGTTTTCAAAAAATTTTTCAATATAAACTTCATCATTACCAAAATATTTTTTTGCTTCTAATTTTGCTGTGAGAAATAGATTTTCAAAATCATTTTCGTTTTTTACTATTTTCATACCTTTTCCACCACCACCTCCTGCAGCTTTAATTAGGACTGGTAATTCAGTTATTTTTAGTATTTCTTTAGCATCTTTTATATTTTTTACCCCACCTTCTGAACCTTCAATAACAGGCAATCCATGTTCTTTTGCAATTTTTTTAGCTTGAATTTTATCTCCCATCATTTGAATATGTTTAGAATTTGGTCCAATAAATTTAATATTATTTTCTTCAAGTATTTTTGCAAAATTGTAGTTTTCTGACAAAAAACCATATCCTGGATGAACTGCTTCTGCATTAGTCAGCTCGACAGCAGAAAGGATAGATGGAATATTTAAATAGCTACTTGCTGGTTGATGTGAACCTACGCATATACTTTCATCAGCTAATTTTACGTGCATACTTTCTCTGTCAACATCTGAATGAATCGCAACTGTAGAAATTCCCCATTCTTTGCAAGCTCTAATAATTCTCACAGCTATCTCGCCTCTGTTAGCTATCAAAATTTTTTTAAACATTTATTCAATTATTATAAGAGTTTGACCAAACTCTACAGGCTGGCCATCAGAAACGCAAATTTCTTTAATAGTTCCATCAAAAGTACTTGGAACATGATTCATTGTTTTCATAGCTTCAACAATCATTATTGTATCGCCTTTTTTAATTTTTTTTCCAACTTCTGCAAATTTTTTACCACCTGGTTCAGGAGCCAAATAGGCTGTTCCAATAATTGGAGATGTTACTTTTTTACCAGAAGACTCCTTTCTGAACTCTTCTTTACTTATTTGTTTAGTTCCTACAGTGTTAGTTGATCCAAATTCTACATTTGATTTCTTTGAAACTTTTATTTTTGTGTCCTTATAAGAGTATTCAATTTCGTTTAGATTGAATTCATCCAGGCAATCTTTTAGTTCTTTAATAATTTTTTTATTTATTTCCATTTTGTATCATTTCATAAATTGCATTTATGGCTAAAATATAGCCAGAAGTTCCTAAGCCACATATAATTCCAGTAACAATATCACTTATAAGAGATTTACGTCTGAATTCTTCTCTTTTATGAATATTTGAGATATGCAATTCAATTGAAGGTTTCTTAAATAAACTTAAAGCATCTCGAATAGCAACTGATGTGTGTGTAAAAGCTGCAGCATTCAATATCAATCCATCATATAATTTTCGAGATTCTTGTATTTTAGTTACTAATTCACCTTCTATATTTGACTGATAAAAATCGACATTAATTTTCATCTTGGCAGCCTCTAATTTACATCTATTCAATAAATTTTCGTAAGTTTCACTCCCATAAATTGATTTATCTCTATCACCTAGTAAATTTATATTTGGACCGTTGATTATTATGATATTATTTTGCACAAATTATTTATAATACATGAAAAAAAAAAATAAAATAAAAATAAAGTTAAATGGCAAAATAATAAGTATCGATAAAGGTATAAATCTTGGAATCTTGATCAATAATTTAAAATTTCCTCTAAATAAGATTGCTATTGAAAAAAATAACTTGATTGTTGAGAAGAAAAAAATTAATAAAATTTTCTTAAAACCAAATGATAAAGTTGAAATTGTTCATTTTATAGGTGGCGGATGATAGATAAAAAAGATTATTTCAAAATCTCAAATAAGAAGTTTAGCTCAAGATTAATTGTTGGAACTGGAAAATATAAAGACTTTGAAGAATGTGCTAAAGCAGTAAAAGCATCTGGAGCAGAAATAGTTACAGTTGCAGTAAGGAGAGTAAATATTTCTGATAAAAAAAAACCTATACTAATGGATTATTTAAACCCAAAAAATATTACTTATTTACCAAATACTGCTGGATGTTTTAATTCAGATGATGCATTAAGAACACTAAGATTAGCAAGAGACATTGGAGGATGGAAATTAGTTAAGTTAGAAATATTAGGAGATAAAAAAACTTTGTTACCAGATATGATAGAGACGCTTAAATCAACAGAGATACTTACAAAAGAAGGATTTCAAGTAATGGTATATTGTAATGACGACCCCTTGATTGCTAAAAGATTAGAAGATGTAGGAGCTGTTGCAGTTATGCCTTTAGCTGCTCCAATAGGATCTGGATTAGGAATACAAAACAAAATAAATATTAAAATTATTAAACAAAATATTAAAATTCCTCTTTTAATTGATGCTGGAATAGGCCAGGCATCGGACGCAGCAATTGCAATGGAGCTAGGATGTGACGGTGTATTAATTAATACTGCTATAGCTAAATCGAAATATCCAGTCGAAATGGCTAAAGCTATGAAGTATGCTGTGATCGCTGGAAGGAAATCATATTTATCAGGAAGAATGTCTAAAAGTTTTTTTGGTGACCCTTCCTCTCCAAAAAAAGGTATTATTTAGTTTTTTTTTTATATTTTTTAAAAAATTTTTTTTTGGGTATTTTTTTAAATGTTTTTTTGAAAGTTTTCTTTTTTTCCTCAAATTTGATTATATTTGAATCATTAGGTATAATTTTTTCAGATTGTATGGTCTCAATAATTTTGTTTGTTTTAGATTTAAATTCTATTTTATAATCGTTTACTCCAAAATTTAATTCATCTTTAAATGAAATTTTAACTTTATTTTTCTTTTGAAAAAAAAGTATATCTTGTTCACTATTCTTGGATAAAAAATCTATAATTTTTCTATTAAGATAAATTATAATTTCTTTTGATTTATTTTCTAAAGATTTAATTTCTGCTAATTTTAAAACCTTTAAAGCTTGTGACTCATTCGTTAGGTTCATAATCCATTTTACATTGCTTTCCCTTAATCTTTGTCTAGACATTTCAAGTAAACCAAAATGAGTAATTCTTCCTATTTGAATTCTCGCTCTATCTTTTCTACATTTTTCTTTTAATTTTCTCTCCACCTGTCTCCTGTTTGAAAAATTATGCATATCAATAAAGTCTATTATTATTAATCCAGATAGATCTCTTATCTTTATTTGTCTTGAGATTTCCTCAGCAGCTTCTAAATTTGTATCTAAAGCAGTGCTTTCAACATTTTTTTGTTTAATTGATCTACCCGAGTTAACATCTATCGAAACTAGTGCCTCAGTCGGATTTATCACAAGATAACCTCCTGATTTCAGTTTCACTTCTGTTTTATAAATTTCGTAAAGTTTGCCTTCAATATTATTGTTAAAAAAAAAGTGGAATTTTTTCTCTATATTTTTTAACTTTTTTAATCTGTTTAGGCATCAATTGTTTTATATATGTTTTAGCTTTTTGATATCCCTCGTTACCTTCTACAAAAATACTTTGAACATCATCATCCACCATGTCTCTAATACTTCTTTTAATAATATCACTTTCCTCAAAGATTATTGATGGAGCAATTGAATCCATAGCTTTTTTTTTAATTTCTTCCCATGAAGAAATTGAATTTTTTAAATCATTTTCAATATCGTTTTTTGTCTTATTTGACCCTGCGGTCCTAACTATCAAGCCCATTTCTTTCGGGATATTTATCAAATTTAATATTTGTCGAATTTTTTTTCTTTCTATCGGATTAAAAATTTTTCTAGATATGCCCCCGCCTTTTGGTGTGTTAGGCATTAAAACTGTATATTTACCTGCAATTGAAATAAAAGTTGTTAATGCAGCACCCTTTAAACCTCTTTCATCTTTAAGAACTTGAACTAAAATTACTTGGTTAGGTTTAATTACTTCTTGAATTTTATATTTTTTTTTTTTAATTGAAAAATTGTTAGAACTTAATTCTACACTTTTTTCATTACTTTGGCTCTCATCATCTTGAATTTCAATTTTATTATCTGGTTCAAGAATTTTTTCTTCTAAGTCTTTCTCCTCTAAATCTTTTTCGTTTATTTCACTTTGTTTTTGTAATTCAACTCTTGTTTCTTCTTCCTCTTTTTTGATTAACTCAATATCACTTTGAGGTATTTGATAATAATCACTTTGTATATCATTAAATGATAGAAATCCGTGCCTTTCCCTCCCGAAATCCACAAAAGCTGCTTGAAGAGAAGGTTCAATTCTACTTACTTTTCCTAGATAAATGTTGTTCTTAATTAGATTATTATTCTTTCCCTCGTATTCGTAATCTTCAATGTCATTATCTGATTTAAGAACGACTCTAGTTTGTGTTGGATGCGAAGCATCAATAAATAAATTTTTTGCCATATTTTTATGTTTATGTATTTTTTATTCATTTAAATTTTGTTAATTATATATGCCATAACATTAACAAATTCGTAGGTTAAATAAAATAGAAATGATTAAGCAGCTGAAAAAAATCTTAGTTTTAGGGGTATTTCTTTCTATTATAGGGCTTTTAAGTATTATTACTATTTTGTGGTATTATTCAAATGATCTTCCTGACTACAAATTTTTGAAAAATTATAAACCACCTATCTCTAGCAAATTATACTCTAACAATGGACAATTATTAAGTGAATTTTCTTCAGAAAAAAGAATATTTGTTCCCTACAGCTCTATACCTTCACTAGTTGTAAATTCTTTTTTATCTGCTGAAGATAAAAACTTTTTTAAACATCCAGGAGTTGATGCAAAAGGAGTATTAAGAGCTATAATAAATAATGTCTCAAATATAATTTTCTCCAGACGCCTTGAAGGTGCATCAACAATTACCCAACAAGTTGCAAAAAATTTTCTTTTATCAAATGAAGTTTCTATCGATAGAAAACTTAAAGAGGCAATTTTAGCGTTCAGAATAGAAAGAGCACTTTCAAAAGAAAGAATACTAGAGCTTTATCTAAATCAAATATACTTAGGAGAAGGTAGTTACGGTATAGCATCAGCAAGTCTACAATATTTTGATAAATCAATTAAGGAACTAAATTATTCAGAAGCAGCTCTTCTAGCCGCTTTACCAAAAGCTCCAAGTAGATATAATCCATATAAAAATCTTGAATTAGCTAAATTTAGAAGAAATTTAGTATTAAAGAATTTACATGATAATGATTATCTCAATGATAAAGAGTATTTAAACTTAGCAAATCAAGAAATTATATTAAAAAAAAGAAAATCAGTTTTTTTAGAAAATTCTAATTATTATGTAGAAGATATAAGAAAATTGATAGTTGATAAATATGGGTTTGATAAAGTTTATAAACAAGGCTTTACAATAAACACACCTCTCAACTTAAAAATTCAAGAAAATGCTACAAAGTCCTTAAGAAATGGTTTGATTGAATTTGATAAAAAAAAGGGGTGGAGAGGTCCTTTATTAAATAAAAAATACAATCCAAATTGGTCTAAAAATTTAGATAATTATAAATTAGAGTCCTCTATTGGATGGAACTTATCAATAATAAAAAAAATAAATAGATTTTCAGTAGAAATCGAAACATCAAAAGGGGAACAAGGAGTAATAGAATTTGCTTCAATAAATTGGACTAAAAAAAATTTTGAAGACCTATTTAAAGAAGGAGATATTATTTATGCAGAAAAAATTAAAGAGGATAAATTTAATTTAAGACAACTTCCAAAAGTAAATGGAGCCATTGTTGTTATGGATCCATATACTGGAAGAATTTTGGCATTAAGTGGAGGATTTAGTTTTAAAAATAGTGAATTTAATCGAGCAACACAAGCTTTGAGACAACCTGGTTCAGCATTCAAACCTTTTGTATATGCGTTAGCACTCGAGAATGGATATACACCTGCAACATTGATTTTAGATGCACCAATAGTTTTTGATCAAGGAGAAGATTTAAAATTGTGGAAACCAGAAAATTATGGAAAAAAGTTTTATGGGCCATCAACATTAAGAACGGGAGTAGAAAAATCTAGAAATCTAATGACCGTAAGAATAGCGCAAAATATTGGAATTAAAAAAATTGCTAATTTTGCCAAAGACTTAAATATTTATAAAAACCCAGAAGAACTTTTATCTCTATCCTTAGGTTCTAGTGAGACAACGTTATTAAAATTAACAAATGCTTATTGCACCTTTGTAAATGGAGGTAAGTTAATTTATCCAAAATTTATAGACAGGATACAAGATAGTGAAGGTAATACAATTTATAATTCTGAAAACAGAGAATGTGATGGTTGTGATCAAATTTCTTATTTAACTAATAGTATTCCAAAAATTAAAAATAATTTTGATCAGATAATTAGTAAAGAAACAGCGTATCAAATGACGTCTATTTTAGAAGGAACTGTAAAACGAGGGACAGCAAAAGGTCTTAAAAATTTAAATTTAGATCTAGGCGGCAAAACAGGCACAACAAATAAAAATACTGATACTTGGTTTATTGGATTTTCCTCAAATTATGTGATTGGAGTTTATGTTGGATATGATGAACCTTCATCCTTAGGTAAGTTCGAAACTGGAGCTAGGACAGCGATGCCAATATTTAAAGATTTTGTAAAAAATACAGTAAAAAAAGAAAATGCAAGGCCATTTAAAATTCCAAAAGGAATCAAGATGTTAGTTGTAAATTCTAATACAGGTGAAAGAGCTTCTTATAATGACGAAACAATTATTATTGAAGCTTTTAAGGAAAAAGATTTAGTTAATAATAAAATACAATATGGTAATATAGACTATATCTCTAAGGAAAATATTTATAAGTTTTATTAATGGAAAATGAATTTGAAACAGAAAAGTTAGATATTGAAAAAATAAATCTAAGAGTAAAGGAGTTTCTTTGATAAGAAAGATTTATTTAATAAAATTGAAATACTTAACAAAAAAATAGAAGACCCAAATTTTTGGAAAAATAAACAAGAAGCTGAAAAAACCCTCAAAGACAAAAAATCGTTTGAAGATTTAGTACAATTATATAAATCAAATTTAAATCAATTAAATGATTTAGTAGATCTATTTGAACTAGCAAGGGAAGAAGGCAATCAACAAATTATTAGCGAAGTATTAGCTAAAATTAAATTATTAAAAGCCAAGGTTAAAAAAAATGAGGTAAAATGTTTTTTATCTAACGAAAACGATAGGTTAGATTGTTTTCTCGAAATTCATGCGGGAGCTGGAGGAACCGAAAGTCAAGATTGGGCTGAAATGTTAAGAAGAATGTATGTTAAATGGACCTCAAATAAAAATTTTAAATTTCAATTAATTAGCGAACATAAAGGAGACGAAGCAGGCGTAAAATCATCAACCATAAAAATTAATGGAGAATATGCTTATGGTTATTTGAAAAATGAATCGGGAATACATAGGCTTGTAAGAATTTCACCATTTGACTCAGGAGCAAGGAGACATACTAGTTTTGCTAGCGTTTGGGTTTATCCAGTACTAGATGATAGCATTAAAATAGAAATCTTAGATAAGGACTTGAGAATTGACACTTATCGATCAAGTGGAGCTGGAGGTCAACACGTAAATACAACTGATAGTGCAGTTAGAATAACTCATCTACCAACTAATATTGTTGTTCAATGTCAAAATGAAAGATCTCAACATAAAAACAAAGAAACATGTATGACAATGCTTAAAGCAAGGATTTACGAACATGAGTTAGAAAAAAAAGAAAAAATGGATGAAAACATCGAAAAATCTAAAACTGAAATCGGATGGGGTCATCAAATTAGATCTTATGTTTTGCATCCGTATAGACTAGTAAAAGATAATAGAACTGGGGAAGAAAGTTCAGATCCAGATAAAATTTTAGATGGAAATATTGATGATTTTTTAGAAAGCAGTCTATACAAATTATATGCTTAAAATTTTATTAAGAACATTTACTATCACACTTTTAATTTTAGTTTTAATTACTTCATATTTAAGTATTTTTGGAGTTAAAACTAACAAATTTAATGATTTAATAAAATTACAAATAACAAAACAAGACAATCGAGCAAATATAGAACTAGAAGATGTTTTTGTTAAACTGAATCTTTTAGAAGGAAGTTTTTCTTTAAAAAGTCAAAATTTAAAATTACTCATACATAATGAAAGTCAAGAAATAGAAAGTGTGGAATTATTAATATCATTAAAATCAATTATTGGAAAAGAAAATAAAATAAAGAAAATAATAATCAATTCGAAAAAAAATAAAATTATTGATTTTTTAAAGTTCATAAGAGCCTATAGGATAAATATACCAGCTTTATATTTAGAAAATAGTGTCACTAATGGTAGTATAATTTACAATATAACCATTAATTCTACAGCTAAAGAAATTGATAAATTAAATATATCAGGAAAAATAATTGATACAGATTTAAATATTTTAGGTAAAGAAAAAATAGAAGATACAAATTTAGAATTTAATTATAAAAATAAAGAATTAAATTTAACAAATTTAAAAATAAAATATAAAAAAACAGATTTTGTAAGTGATAAAATTTCAATTATTAAAGATAATAATTTAATTTATCTTAGTGGGGACTTTAAAAATAAAGTTAATGTAAGTTTAATATCAAATTTTTTAGACTTCAATTTAAAAAAATATATTGATGAAAAAACATCGATAATATGCAAATCGGATTTTGAGATCATCTTAAATTCAAAATTTAAAATTAACGATTATAAACTAAGAACAAAAATAGATTTTGATGAAATAAAAATAAAATTAGATAATATTATTTTAGAGGACTATATCCCTGATTTTGATAGAAAAATTATTTTAAAAAAAGGAGATGTAACGATTAGCTTCAATAAAAAAAAAGAAACATTTGTTAAAATAAACTCAAAATATATTTTAAATGAAAAAGATCAACCTAGAGAAATATTATTAGACTATTCAAATGTTAATTCGATTGAAAAATATCAAATTTACCTAGATCTGACTGATCATGCGTTAGAATTTGATCAATTTGACTTTTATAAAAAAAAAAAAGAAGAATTTTTTCTTGACTCAGTTTTTACTCAAAAAAAAAATAACCTTCAATTAGAATATTTAAAATTTTTTAACAAAAAAAATAGAATTTATTTTCAAAATATTAAATTTGGAAAAAACTTCAAAATTAAGAATTTTGAATTAATTGAAGCTAAATATGTGAATAAATATAATTTTTTAAATGATATTAATCTTAAAAAAACAAATAATAATATTCAATTAAATTCAAACAATTTTGACATGGGCTCAATTATTAAAAAAAGCCTCTCAGGAAAAGATAAAAAAAATTTTTTAGATATATTTCAAAATTTAAACTCAACATTAAATATCAATATAAAATCAGCAAAATTAGATGAAGATCATAATTTAAACAACATTAAAGGAAAATCCAAAATCTTAAAAAATAAAATTGGCAAAACAAATATTACAGCTGAATTTGATCAAAAAAACAATTTTACATTTACTAAAGATATAATTGATGGAAAAATTATTACTATTATTTTATCAGATTATGCAAAACCATTTGTAAAAAAATTTGATTTCATTAAAGGTTTTGAAGATGGAAAAATAGACTATACTTCTACTGAAATAAATGAAACTTTATCAAAATCAGAATTAAGAATTTATGACTTCAAACTGAAAGATATGCCAGCGTTAACAAAATTACTATCTTTAGCTTCTCTTCAAGGAATTGCAGATTTAGCAACAGGCCAAGGTATAAGATTTAGTGAGTTTGATATGTATTTTGAGAGTTCAAAAAATTTAATTACTATTAAAGAAATATATGCGTTAGGGCCGGCAATATCAATTTTAATGGAAGGATATGTTGAGAAAAATAAATTGGTAAGCTTAAGAGGAACAATGGTTCCTGCAACAACAATTAATAAAACAATAGCAAAAATTCCTTTATTGGGAAATATATTAGTAGGTGATAAGACAGGGGAGGGTGTATTTGGTGTAAGTTTTAAAATAAAAGGTCCACCAGATAAATTGGATACTAGGGTTAATCCGATTAAAACATTAACCCCAAGATTTATAACAAGAACTTTAGAAAAAATCAAAAAATCTAATTAATTTTTATTTTAAAATGTTTTTTCTTTCCAATTGATAATTTGAAAAAGCTTTTATTTTTAAAATCAATTTTTGAAAATGGAATGTCCTTTTCAACTTTTGAATTATTTATTTTTATTCCATTATTTTTAATCAATCTTTTAATTTCACTTTTTGAATTCTCAAGTTTTGATGCATGAATAAGGTCAGACAAATTTTTGTTAATTATTTGACTTTTATTAATTATAATAATTGGCAAACCATCATCAGATGAATTTTCAGAAAATATTTTTTTTGCCTGATTAAAACAATTTTCAGACTCTTTTTCTCCATGAAGCATACTTGTTGCACAGTTTGCTAAAACTATTTTCAAATCATTAATATTTTCATTTTTTCTTTTTTCTATTTCTTCAAGCGATATATCAGTAAAAATTTTAAGAAAATTTATCAAATCTCTGTCATCAACATTTCTCCAGAATTGCCAATAGTCGTAGGGTGAAAATAATTTTTTGTCTAACCAAATAGCTCCAGTCTCTGTTTTTCCCATTTTAGCTCCTGAAGCAAGTGTGATTAGGGGTGTTGTAAGTCCAAATACCTCTTTTGAAGAATATCTTTTAACTAGTTCCACTCCATTAACAATATTACCCCACTGATCAGATCCACCTATTTGTAGAACACAGTCCTTTTTTTTATTTAACTCTAAAAAATCATAAGCCTGCAATATCATATAATTAAATTCCATATAGCTCAGAGATTGTTCTCTTTCTAACCTCAATTTTACACTGTCAAAACTCAACATTTTATTTATAGTAAAATGTTTTCCTACGTCTCTTAAAAAAGAAATATAATTTAAATTTTTAAGCCAATCATAGTTATTTACAAATATTGGAGAAGTTTCTTTATTTTTAGACGTTAAAAATATTTTTAAAATTTTTTCAATATTTTTGATATTTTTTTCAATAATCTTTTCATCTAATATCTTTCTGGTTTTATCTTTTCCAGAGGGATCGCCAATTCTTGTTGTTCCACCACCAAGCAATACAATTGGCTGATGACCATGTTTTTGAAGTAACCTTAGACACATTATTTGAAGCAAACTACCAACATGAAGACTTTCTGCAGTACAATCAAAACCTATATATGCTCTAATTTTCCTATTTAGTATTCTGCTTAATCCTTCATTGTCAGTACATTGGTAAAAATATCCTCTGTCATGGAATTCTTGTAAAAATTTATTCATAAAGATAAAGTAACTTATACTTATTTATATTTAATCAACAATCAATATGGATAAAACAATTATTGCTTTAGGATTAATGAGCGGAACATCAATGGATGGGATAGATGCTTCATTATTAAGATCAAATGGAGAAGAATACGTAGAAATTATTGGAAATTTATATGTAAAATACGACCCAGAATTGAAAAACTTACTTTACAATTTTTCAAGCAAAATTAATTCTTTCAAAGATTTACAGTTTCATCAAAACGAATATGAAAATCTCGAAAGAGAGGTAACAATAAAACATGCAGAAATTTCATTAAAGTTATGCAAAGAATATAATATAAAACCTCAATTAATTGGCTTTCATGGACAAACAATTTTACACAAACCTCAAGAAAATTATTCTTTACAAATGGGAAATGCAAAGCTTTTATCCCAACTTTTAAGAACAGATGTAGTTTACCAATTTAGACAGAATGATATTAAGAATGGAGGTGATGGAGCTCCTTTAACACCAATTTATCATCATTCAATAAAAAAAAAATTAAATTTCAAAAAACCGGTTGTTTTTTTAAATATTGGTGGGATCGCAAATTTTACTTTTATAGATGATGATATTTTTTTTGCTAAAGATATTGGACCTGGCAATTGTTTAATGGATCTTTATATAAAAAAAACAAAAAAACTAGAATTTGACGTTGATGGAAATTTTGCAGCATTAGGAAAAGTTGATAATGTTTTAGTTAATAGTATACTAGAACAAGAAAATTATAACTCAAAACAAACACATTCACTAGATATCAAAGACTTCGATATTAATTTTGTTAAAGGGCTTTCAATAGAAGATGCACTTGCTAACTTAAATTTTTTTTCTGCTAAAATGATATCAGAAAATTTACAAAAAGAAATTATAGGTGATTTTATAGTTATTTTATGTGGTGGAGGAAGAAAAAACAAAACTTTGGTTTCAAATATTAAAAAAACTCTAAATAAAAATATACTTAATATTGATGATTTTAATATTGATGGTGATTTTATTGAGTCGCAGGCTTTTGGTTATTTAAGTATAAGATCTCTTTATAAAAAATTTATTTCGTTTCCCACAACAACAAAAGTAAAAGAACCAGTAACTGGAGGTAATATCGTAAAATACTTAAAATAATGCAGATTCTTTCGAAATGTATTTATTTAAAGACTTTTTTAAATTTTCTTCAGAATTAGAAAAAAAATGATTTGCATCATTAATATTTTCAAATTGAACATTTATACCTTTTTGATTTAACAGCCTATTTTTAAGTTCATTTAATGATTGTATAGAGACTAATTCATCTTTTTTTCCATGGATCACTAACCCAGATGAAGGACATGGGCTTAAAAAACTAAAATCATAAACATTTGGTTGAGGAGAAATGATTGCAAATCTATTAATTTCTGGTCTTCTCATAAGGAGTTGCATTGCAATCAAAGAACCAAAAGAAAAACCTGCTATCCAACATTGTGAATTATCAAAATTTTCTCTTTCAATCCAATCTAGTGCTGCTGCAGCATCTGCCAACTCACCCTGGCCATTATCAAATTCACCATCACTTTTACCAACACCTCTAAAATTTACTCTGCAAACTGAAAACTCATTATCCATAAAAGTATTAAATGTTTCCACCACAATTTTATTGTTCATTGTTCCGCCATATTGAGGATGAGGATGTAAAATTAGTGCAATGGGAGATGTTTTTTTTTTACTTTTATAATACTTCGCTTCTAAACGTCCTACAGGACCAGGTATAAATATTTCAATTATTTTGTTATCCATTGTTATTGATTATTAATCTCAAAAAAAAATTACATTTTTCTATCAAAATAGAGCGACAAATTGCAAGAACTAAAATTAATCAGAAACTTGACTATTTTAGTCGGGTATATATATAGGACCCAAAAAATAAACAATTATGCGGTTAAATACTAAATCAAGATATGCAGTGATGGCTTTGGCAGATATGGCAAGCCTTAGAGCTATTGGCCCAATAAGTTTAAGAGATATTTCTTTAAGACAAGGTATTTCTTTGCAGTATTTGGAGCAAATTTTTTTAAAATTAAAACAGCACAACATAGTTAAAAGTATCCGAGGATCTAACGGTGGATATATTTTATCAAAACATCCTAACAATCTAAAATTATCAGAAATTTTTTTAGCACTAAATGAAAGTGTTAAAACAATTGGATGTGAAAGGGATTCAAAAAAAGGATGTAATGGTAGATCAGCAAAATGCATTACACATAATCTATGGGATGAATTAGATTTACATATAAATGATTTTTTTGAAAATAAAAAATTAGAGGATTTAATTACAAATTAAAATGAGAGAAAAAGAAATAGAGAAATTAAAAGACTATAAATATGGATTTTCTACTGATATAGAAAATTTTAAAGCCCCTAAAGGGCTTAATGAAGAAGTAATAAGATTTATTTCTAAAATAAAAAAAGAGCCACAGTGGCTATTAGATTGGAGACTTAAAGCCTTTGAAAGATTAAAAGTTCTTAAAGAACCAGATTGGCAAAAACCTAAATATCCGAAAATAAATTATCAAGATTTATATTATTACTCTGCACCAAAAAGTTTTAAAGAAAAACCAAAAAGTCTTGATGAACTAGATCCAAAACTTCTAGAAACCTACAAAAAACTTGGAATTCCCTTACAAGAGCAAAAGAGATTGAACAATATAGCTGTTGATGCAGTTTTTGATTCAGTTTCTGTTGCCACAACATTTAAAGATAAACTTACTGAGAAAGGTATTATTTTCTGCTCTATATCTGAAGCAGTTCAAAAACATCCAGAATTAGTAAAAAAATACTTAGGAACAGTCATACCACTAAGTGATCATTTTTTTGCAACTCTAAACTCAGCAGTATTTACTGATGGTTCATTTGTTTACATTCCACCAAATACGAGATGTCCAATGGAACTTTCAACGTATTTTAGAATCAACGCATCAGATACTGGACAATTCGAAAGAACTTTAATTATTGCTGATAAAGGAAGTTATGTAAGTTATTTAGAAGGCTGTACAGCTCCAATGAGAGATGAAAACCAATTACATGCTGCAAATGTTGAGCTTATAGCTTTAGATGATGCCGAAATAAAATATTCAACTGTTCAAAATTGGTATCCAGGTGACGAAGATGGCAAAGGTGGTATTTATAATTTTGTAACTAAAAGAGGTCTTTGCAAGGGAATTAACTCTAAAATTTCATGGACACAAGTTGAAACAGGATCTGCCATAACTTGGAAATACCCGAGTTGTATTCTTCAAGGTGACAACTCAATTGGTGAATTTTACTCAATTGCAATAACTAATAATCACCAAAAAGCTGATACTGGTACCAAAATGATTCACATAGGCAAAAATACAAAAAGTAAAATTATTTCAAAAGGTATAAGCGCAGGAAAATCCGATATGACTTATAGAGGCCTGGTTGATATTTTCAAAAAAGCAAAAAATTCAAGCAATTATACTCAATGTGACTCTTTATTAATGGGTAATAAATGCGGAGCGCATACCATTCCCTACATCAAAAATAAAAATTCAGACTCTACAATTGCGCATGAGGCTACCACTTCTAAAATAAGTGAGGAGCAGTTGTACTATTGTCAGCAAAGGGGATTAAGTTCCGAGGAAGCTGTAAGTTTAATTGTTAATGGTTTTTGTAAAGAAGTTTTGCAGCAACTACCAATGGAGTTTGCAGTCGAAGCACAAAAGCTCGTTGGGATAAGTTTAGAAGGAAGCGTAGGTTAAATGCTTAAAATCAATAATTTAAAGGCTAATGTTGAAAAAAAATCTATATTAGACGGTTTTAATCTTGAAATTAAAAAGGGTGAGGTTCATGCAATTATGGGTCCAAATGGATCAGGAAAAAGTACATTATCGAATATTCTCTCGGGTAAAAAAGGATATGATGTAAGTGGTGAAATTTTATACGAAAATCAAAACCTTTTTGACTTGGAGATTGAAGAAAGAGCTCATAGAGGCATTTTCTTAGCTTTTCAGTATCCATTAGAAATTCCTGGTGTCAACACAAACACCTTTCTTAAAACGTCATTAAACTCAATTAGAAAAGCGAGAGGGGAGAAAGAACTTGATGCAATTGAATTTCTAAATTTAGTAAAAATTAAATCTAAAGAATTAAAGTTTGATGAAGAAAAATTGAGTAGACAGCTTAATGTTGGATTTTCAGGGGGAGAAAAAAAGAAAAATGAAATTTTACAAATGTCAATTTTAAATCCAAAGCTTTCAATCTTAGATGAAACAGATTCTGGATTAGATATTGATGCTCTTAAAATAGTTGCAGACGGAGTAAATTCTTTAAGAAAAAAAAATAATTCTTTTTTAATTATTACTCACTATCAAAGATTATTAGATTATATTAAGCCAGATTTTGTTCATGTGTTAATGCATGGAAAAATAATTAAGTCCGGTGGACCAGAATTAGCTTTAGAGCTAGAAAAAAAAGGATATGAGAATTTTAATTAAATGGAAAAAAAAATTATAACAGATTTTGAAAATATGTATAAAAACTCATCATTAAATAATGAGTTAAAATTCAGAAAAGAGTTTTTAAAAAAATTTATTGAAAAAGGTTTTCCTTCAAAAAAATTAGAAAGCTGGAAATTTTCTGACTTAAATCAAATAATTAATAAAAATATTGAAAAATTAATTTTTTACAACAATTCAACAAAATCACACAAAATTGATGAGTCATTATATTTAAATAATATAGAACATAATAAAATGGTTTTTATAAATGGAAAACTAGAAGAAATTAAACTTGAACATGAAGACAATAATAAGATAAAAATTTCAAAAGAAACTAAAATAGAAAATAATTCATTTAAAGATAATGCGCTTTTAGATTTAAATAATGCTTTTTCAGTTTATAATTATAAAATTCATGTTGAAAATGGTTATAATGTCAAAAAACCAATAATAATTTATCACACAACCAATAAAGAATTAAATTCCACAAATATTAATATTCAACTTAATTTTTTATTGGGAGAGAATAGTTCTCTAAAAGTTATTGATACATTTAATGATATTTCGGATAAAAACTTTATAAATATTTATTATAATTTTGACTTAAAAAAAGATTCCGTTCTTAAGAACTTTAAACTAGATAATTTAATAAATAATAATATTAAATATTCATTCAATAATATTGATCAAGACACAAATAGTATTTCTGAAACATTTATTTTATCGAATGGATCTAAATTTTTAAAAAATGAAATAAACTGCAATCTAAAAGGAAAATATTCTTCTGCCTTTGTTAATGCTATATTTTCTTTGAGTGAAAATAGACATCATGAAATTAAAACTAATATTAATCATTTAGTTGAAAATACTAAAAGTTATCAGTTAATTAAAAGTGTTCTGGATAACTCATCAAAATCTGTTTACCAAGGAAAAATATATGTAGATAAAGATGCTCAAAAAACTGATGGTTATCAATTAAGCAAGGCAATTTTGCTAAATGAGGATTCTGAATTTAATGCAAAACCAGAATTAGAAATATACGCAGATGATGTGAAATGTTCCCATGGATCGGCTTCTGGTAGTTTAAATGAAAATTCAATATTTTATCTTAGATCTAGAGGCTTAAACTATAAAGAGGCTAAAAATCTGCTAATAAAAGGATTTTTACTAGATGTGATTGAAAAAATTACAGACGATGAAATAAAAAATATTATCAAGTTTACAATGGGATTATCCGGATGAATATTGAAAACATAAAAAAACAATTTCCAATATTTAACAATAAAGTCCAGAATAACGATCTTGTATATTTAGACAGCGCAAACTCATCTCAAAAACCCCAAGTTGTAGTTGATAGAATTTATGATTTTTATACAAAAGAATTCTCAAATGTTGGAAGAAGTGTTCATTATTTAGCAGTAGCAGCTACAAATTTATATGAAGAAACGAGATGTTTAATGCAAAAATATATTAATGCAAAAGATCCTAACGAGATTGTTTTTACAAAAGGGGCAACTGAGGCAATAAATTTAGTTGCTAATACTTTTGGACAAAAATTTTTAAAAGAAGGCGATGAAATTATACTCACGGAACTCGAACATCATTCGAATTATGTTCCTTGGCATTATTTAAGAAGATCTAAAGGAGTTCAAATTAAATTTGCAGAAATTAATTCGGAGGGAGAAATTTCTCTTCAAAGTATAGAAAAATTGATCTCACCTAAAACTAAGATGATTGCAATAACACATTTGTCGAATGTAACTGGGGCAATACTTCCAATAAAAGAAATTACACAACTAGCTCACTCAAAAAATATACCAATTCTTATAGATGGGTGTCAGGGCGCGCCGCATCTAAAACTTGATATGCAAGAAATTGGATGTGATTTTTATGCAATTTCATGTCATAAAATGTATGGTCCAACAGGCTTAGGAATTCTCTATGCAAAAAAAAAATGGCTTGAGACTCTTCCTCCATATCAAGGAGGAGGTGGAATGATCAGTGAAGTTAAAAAAGACGGTATCACCTTTGGGGATTTGCCAAACAAATATGAGGCAGGTACTATGGCGACAGCCCAAGTTATTGCGTTTGCCGAGTCAATAAAGTTTCTAAATCAAATTGGTATTGAAAATATTGAGAAACATGAGAGTGAACTTACGAAATATGGTGAAGAAGTTTTAAGGAAAAATAATTCTGTCAAGTTAGTAGGTAGTCCAAAAAACAAAGGTTCAGTTTTATCATTTACCCTAGATGGTATTCACGCACATGATATTGCAACAATTTTAGATGAAGATGGTGTTGCAATAAGGGCAGGTCATCATTGTTGTCAAATACTTCATGATAAATTAGGTTTATCAGCAACTGCAAGAGCATCTTTAGGAGTTTATAATACGAAAGAAGATATTGATAAATTAAATGAATCAATAAATAAATGTAAAAAAATATTTAATAAATGATGGATTTAAAAGAATTATATCAGGAAATTATCTTAGACCATGGGAAAAATCCTAGAAATTTAAGAAAGACTGAAAATTATAATAAAGATGCTAAAGGACATAACCCTTTATGTGGAGATAAAGTTCATGTTTATCTTAAATTAGATGAAGATAAAAAAGTTCATGATATTTCGTTTGAAGGGCAGGGATGTGCAATTTCAATGGCTTCAGCGTCTATTATGACTGATTTGGTTAAAGGTAAAGAAGAACATGAAGTAAAAGAAATAGTTAAAGATTTTTTAGAAATGATTAAAGAAAAAGATCAACTTAATAATAAAATTTTAGAAGATAATGAAAAAACTAAACTTATGTGTTTGTCTGGTGTGAAAAAATATCCAATGAGAGTAAAATGTGCAACTTTATCTTGGCATACATTGACATCTGCAATAGATAATACACAACAGGAAATAAATAGTGAGAACATTGACTGATGGAAATTAAAGAAAAAGTAATTACTGAAATTAAGAAAATTTATGATCCTGAGATCCCAGTTAATATTTATGAATTGGGATTAATATATGATGTTACAGTAGATAAAGATAATAAAGTTTATATTAAAATGACCTTAACTACTCCTAATTGTCCAGTAGCTGAAAGTTTACCTAATGAAGTCAAAAATAGTGTAAAAGAGATTAAAGAAGTAAAAGATGTTGATCTTGATTTAGTTTGGGACCCACCTTGGGATAAATCAATGATGTCGGAGGCGGCAAAATTAGAATTAAACTTATGACAAATCCAATAATAAAACTCAGTGATAATGCGGCTAACAAAATTAAAGATATAATGTCTGAAGCTCAAAAAGACTCTATTGGAGTTAGAATCGGAGTAAAGGCTGGTGGTTGTGCTGGCATGTCTTACATTATGGAATATGCAAAAAATTTAAATCCAAACGATGAAGTGATTGAAGACAAAGGTGTAAAAGTATTTATTGATGCTGGCGCTGTTATGTACTTACTAGGAACAGAAATGGATTATAAAACTGAGGAATTTTCATCATCATTTGTATTTAAAAATCCAAATGAGACCGAGAGATGTGGATGTGGGGAGTCTTTCAAAATCTAGTATTAGTTTAGTGCATATCTGCATTGCGTCAAATGCATATCTATGTTATCATTAATGAATCATGAGAGACTTAAAACATCTACAATCAAATGCAGCTAAGCTTGCTCAAGATCTAAAAGAAAAAGTATTATTTAGATCTCAGAGAAAAGCAGTTAATGCTGGTGCAAACGGAACTTTAGAATACACAATCAAAGAAGGTGTAAATAAATCTAAAATTGCTGATGCCCAGCTAATTAAAAATAAAAAGTAATTTTTATTTTTATCAATTAGCTACTGTAATACATCTGAAACTCAATCGGATGTGGAGTGTGTTCCAAATTATATATTTCCTCAAATTTTAGAGCTATGTAAGCATCGATTTGATCGTCAGTGAATACATTTCCTTGTTTCAAAAACTCTCTATCTGTATCTAGGCTTTCCATTGCTTCTCTAAGCGAACCACACACAGTTGGAATATTTTTAATTTCCTCTTCTGGTAAAGTATAAAGATCTTTATCAAAAGACTCACCTGGATGAATTTTATTTTTAATTCCATCTAAACCAGCCATTAACATTGCAGAGAATGTTAAGTAAGGGTTTCCTGCTGCATCTGGAAATCTTATTTCACATCTTGCACCCTTTTTACTTAATGTAATCGGGATTCTACATGATGCAGATCTGTTTCTTGCAGAATATGCTAAAAGAACAGGAGCTTCAAATCCTGGTATTAATCTTTTGTAACTATTTGTAGTAGCATTTGAAAAAGCATTAATTGCTTTTGCATGTTTTAAAATTCCACCAATATAATGTAATGCTGTTTCTGACAATCCAGAGTACTCATCTCCAGAAAATACAGGAGTATCACCTTTCCAAATTGATTGGTGAGTATGCATTCCAGAACCATTATCCCCCTTTACAGGTTTTGGCATGAAAGTAGCTGTTTTACCAAATGAATGGGCAACCATCTGTACTACATATTTATATAACTGAACGTTATCCGCTTGGTTAACTAACGTACCAAATAACATTCCTAATTCATGTTGACTTGGAGCAACTTCATGGTGATGTTTTTCAACTGTAATACCAACATCTCTCAAACCTTTTAAAAATTCACCTCTCATATCTTGAGCGCTATCAACAGGAGGAACAGGGAAGTATCCACCTTTAACACCTGGTCTATGACCCATGTTACCATTTTCATATTTTTTTCCAGAATTATATGGGCCTTCTGTACTATCAATTACGAAACCAGTTTCATTCATTTCGTTTTTAATTCTTACATCATCAAATACAAAAAACTCTGGTTCAGGACCAAAGTAAGCTTTATCACCGACTCCAGTAGTTTTTAAATAAGCTTCAGCTTTTTTTGCAATTCCTCTAGGATCTCTTTCATATGGATCTTTTTTAACTGCATCTAAAATATCGCAAAACAATACAAGAGTATTATGAGAAGTGAATGGATCAACTACTTTTCTACCCAGATCAGGTTTTAAAATCATATCTGACTCGTTTATTGCCTTCCAGCCAGCAATTGATGAACCATCAAAAAATACACCATCGTTTAGCATTCCTTCATCAACAACTGTTGAATCCATTGTTAAATGTTGAAGTTTTCCTCTTGGGTCCGTAAACCTCAAGTCTACATATTCAATTTCTTTATCTTTCATTAATTTTAAAACATCACTTGCACTCATTTTTTCTCCTGTGTAAATTCTTCAAGTGAATACCAAAAACTACAATAATAAGAACAAGATTATACCGATAACAGCTATGCAATTTGCTCATAACTGTGATAATTAGATATGAAAATTATTAAGAATTCCCTGGGTATTTGGGTAAAAAATTTCCCCTTCAAAAATAAAAAAAGTCATAAATACAGTAGAGGTCAATTAATAGTTGTATCTGGAGAAAATCAGATGATAGGAGCGTCCATGTTAAGCGCTGAGGCAGCTCTTAGGACAGGTGTAGGTTCTGTAAAAATGCTTTGCACAAATAAAAATTTCAAACTCTTTGCTTTAAAATTTCCCTCAATGTTAAAAAAAAAGGTAAATAGTCTAAATGAGTTTAAAAACTTCATTAATAAAAATAAAAACTCTGTATATTTAATTGGACCTGGGTCTGGCGTTTCACGAATTACGATGCAAAAAACTTCATATCTACTGAAAAATATTAAATATGTTGTCATAGATGCAGATGCTCTCACTTCATTTAAGGGAAAAACAAATCGTCTCCACAAGCTTTTAGATGAGAATAAAATAATAACTCCGCATATAAAAGAATTTAAAACAATTTTTCCTCAATTGAAAAATATTAAGAGTCATAAAAAATTAATTCTATCTGCTATAAAAAAAACTAAAGCTACAATTGTTTTAAAAGGAAGCCATACATTAATTGCAAATCAAAAAAAAATAATTCTCAACAATAAATCCTCAAACGAACTTGCTGTAATTGGTACAGGTGATGTTTTAGCAGGTTTAATATCGAGTTTAGTAGGCGATAAAAAAATGAGTCCAATTCTGGCTGCATCAGCTGGAGTATGGATACATAGCAAAACTGCAATTAAATTAAAAAAAGGACTTATTGCAGAAGATCTAATTAAAAACTTAAAGAAAACAATTACAAACATGTATGGAAGATATTCTAAATAAAGAACCAGTTAAAAGAGTTCAAAAAAAACTTAATGAATTTAGCAATGAATTAAAGGCTATTGTCTTAAATTCTTCAGCTAGAACTGCTCAGCAAGCAGCAGAAAGTTTAAATACTGAAGTTGGATCAATAGTAAAAAGTTTGCTATTTAAAACAGAAGATAGTTTTATACTTTGTTTAGTTTCTGGAGATAAGAGATGTTCTTTAAATAAATTAAAAAAAATAAAAAATCAAAGAGATATCTCGATGGCAAATGCTGATGAGGTTAAAAAAGTTACAGGATTTACAATTGGAGGGGTTTCTCCAGTAGCCCACTTGCAACGAATAGAAATTTTCATTGACGAAGAATTAAATAGATTTAACAATATATATGCAGCAGCAGGACATCCAAATTGTATTTTTAAAATAGATTTTGACAACCTTAAAAAAATCACTAAAGGTTCAATAAAAAATATTACTGAATGACATCTCCAAAAACTATAGATTATTTTCTATTAACAACACTAGCTTTAATTTGGGCTTCAGCCTTTTTTAATATAAAAATTGCAACTTATTCTTATGGACCAATTACAATTGCATTTTTAAGGATTTTATTTGGAGCGATACCAGTTGTAATTCTTTGTATAATCAAAAATATTAAGATAGAAGCTTTTTCAAAAGATTGGTTTTGGTATGCATCAATTGGAATAATAAATTTAGTAATCCCATTTTTCTTAATTGCTTACGGTGTTCAAAAAGTTCAAAGTAATCTTGCTGCGATACTTATGTCTTCAACACCAATAAGTGCTACGATATTGGCTCATTTTTTTGTAGATAAAGAAAAAATCAATATGTTTAAAATAATTGGAATATTGGTTGGCTTTTTAGGGATAGTATATTTGTTTTCAGACAATTTATTAATAACTGACTCTAATTTCTTTTATGCTCTAATGATTCTGTTAGGTTCAACTTTTTATGTAATCGGTGGAATTTTAACTTTAAAGATAAGTCATAAAAAAAATGAAAACGTTACTGCTTCTATACTTATATGGGGCACTTTAATTGTATGTCCAATTTCTCTTTTTTTTGAGCAGCCTTGGAATTTATCACCTAGTTTGGACTCTACATTAGCATTAATATATTTAGGAATTTTTCCTACTGGTGTTGCTTGGCTTTTAAGATTTGCTATTTTGAAAAAAAATGGTTTAGTCTTTCAGGCTCAAGTAGCTTATCTAATTCCAATTTTCGGAGTAATACTTGGATATTTTATTTTAAATGAACTTATTACCTCAAAAGTAATAATTGCTCTTATAGCAGTAATTATTGGTATTTATTTTGTTAAAAAATCATCAAATTCTAAAAATTTTTGGGGAAATTAATTATTTTAAAGATGAGATTGATTTAATATGTAGAGGATTAATATTACAACATCCTCCTAAAATTTTAGCACCCTTTTGCTTAATTCTTTTTGCAAAATTATAAAATATTTCTCCTGTTATCTCATCTCTTATACCCATAGTATCGTTTGGATTTCTTCCTACTTCATCAAATTTTGATGTATTAAATTTATGGAGAGGTAGTGGCTCTTCAACATTCCACAGGTTAGCTTTAAATCCAAATGGAATATTTAAACTAGACATTTCTTTAGAGGAATTTTCAATAATTTCTAGTGAAACACATGCTCCAATTAAACCTATCCAATTATTTGTTTTATATTTCTCAACTATTTCTGTAATAGTTTCTCCAGAAGCTATCTTTCCATTTTTTTTTAAATGTAATCCAACTAATACTGGCATATTCATCTTTTCTGTAACTTCACAGACTGCCTCTATTTCTTTAGCGCTTGTAATTACATCCAAGTAAAAAAAATCTACATATGGTTTAATTATTTCAGCTTGTTCTTTAAAGTCTTTTTTAATTATATTTATTTCTCTTTCATCAACAACGTAGGTGCCATTTTGAGGAGGAAGACTTCCGGCTACTAAGATATTTTCTTTTGAAATTTCTCTTGCTTTGTTTGCAAGTTCGCAAGCTTTTTTATTTACATATTCAAATTTATCTTCTACCTTGTTTTGAATTAATCTTACTTTTCTACTACTAAAGTTATTTGTTACAATTACATCTGCACCTGCATTAATAAAAGATGTGTGCACATCTATCAATAATTGATGGAATTTATCATCAAGTATTGCGCTTGTAGACCATAAAGTTCCTTTAGAAATTAATCCTTTTGCTAGAAGCTCTTGACCCATTCCTCCATCTAAAATTCTGGTTTTTTTGAAATAATTTAAATCCATTCTTATATAATTTTAAGCCCCATTCTAATAGCTACAAATAATACTAAACAAGATGTAATTAATGCTAAAAATCTTGTAGGTAAAATTTTTAAATTTAAGTAATTACCAAATTGACCACCTATTAATACAAAAAATAATAAATACCAATATTCTAAAATATCATTCAGCACATAAGATTTTGTTAATTGGCCAATTATACCTGCAAATGAATTTATCAATATAAATATTGAGGAGGTTGTTACAATATGTTTTGGTAAACCAGCTCTTAATAAAAATAAAATTGGACTTAAAAAAATTCCCCCGCCAATACCAACAACTCCAGATAAAATACCAATCAAAGATCCAATAAATAATGAATATATATATTTTACTTCTTTATACTTTTTTTGATCGTTATCATAAGATTTAAAATTAAATAATAACAATAAACCTGAGACTAAAAGCACAAAAAACAATAATATTTCAAATATATTTTTTTCTATTTCTAAAGTACCTCCAATAAAAGCCATAGGCACTGATCCGATTAAATAAGGTGTTAATAATTTGAGATTTAAGTTTCCTGCTTTTATATAATTAAAGGAATTTCCAAAAACTACGATTATATTACACCCTAATGCTATAACTGGCAGAATATAGTACGGTATTTCCCATATGAGTAATAAAGCAAGATATGTTGAGCCTCCACCGAAACCAACACTCGAATATAATATTGCTGTTACAAAAAATAAAATTGGTAATATAATCATTTATAAATTATGTCTGTAAATATAGCACTTTTAACAGTCACTGACACTAGAACATTGGAAACTGACAAATCTGGAAATATCTTAGTTGAGAAAATTAATAAAGCTAAACACAATTTAATAGATCGAAAAATTTGCAAGGATAACAAAGAAGATATTAAGATTATTCTTAAAGAATGGACTCAAAAAAAAGATTTAGATGTTATAATTACGACAGGTGGGACTGGTCTAACTGGAAGAGATATTACGCCAGAAGCTTTGGATGAAATAGCAGATAAACATATACCAGGATTTGGTGAAATATTTAGATATTTTAGTTTAGAAACAGTAGGAACTTCATCAATTCAATCACGGGCATGTGCGGTACTATCAAATGGCAAATATATATTTGCTTTACCTGGCTCATCAGGAGGAGTTACTGATGCATGGGATAAAATTTTAGTTAATCAGCTAGATGTAAATCATAAACCATGTAATTTTGTGGAATTATTCCCTAGATTAAAAGAAAAATAATTTATTTTCTAGTTGCAATAAAAACACCAACTGACGCAATAACAAAACCACAAATATCTATAAAATTTAAATTCTCATTTAAAAATAACCAAGCAATAAAAGCTGAGGTAGCAGGTATTAAAAAAAATATAGAGACTGTTTTACTTGCAGAATTATGCTTAATTAGAAACATTAAAATTGTAAATGCACCAAAAGAGACTAATAAAATTTGATGAGCCATTGCTATCGCAAAAGTAGCATTAAATTTTATATAAGGTTCTATAAAGAATATAATTATTAAGGCATGAAATAGAAATCCTCCAATTGCTTGATACATATTATTGACTGGTAGAGAAATATTATGACTTAATTTTTTTTGCCAAATAGTGGATCCTGTAATTGCAAATAAAGCAATAAAAGTTGCCACAACGCCGGAAATTGGAATTGTTTCACCAATATCAAAGCCTAAGACAAGAACAGCACCAATAAACCCAAATACAATTCCCAACCATTGTTTCCAGCCAATTTGTTCATTTAACAAGGGGCCAGCTAAAATATTAGTTAGGATTGGTTGTAGTGTTACAATTAATGCTGCAATACCAGTGGGCATTCCTTTAGATATGGAAAAAAAAACACCACCCAAGTATAATCCATGAAATAACACTCCAGTTAATAGTGATTCAGCTATGTTTTTTTTTGAAACTATAATTTCTTTTTTACTAAAGTATGAAAAAATTAAAAAACCTATTGCTACAATTAAAAATCTAAAAGCTAGTGCTGAGAAAGGCTCGCTATTATCTACTATTGGTTTAGTTGTAATAAATGCGGAAGACCAAAGTAAAATAAATATAAATGGAAATAACCTAATCATTAAAAAGAAAAATATTTATTTTTGATACTTTTCTTTCCATTCAGCATAGGGCATTCCGTAAACATGCTCCCTAGCATCAGGGTCAGTAATTTCTATTCCTTTTTTTTTAGCTTCTTCACGATACCATTTCGATAAACAATTTCTACAAAATCCAGCTAAATTCATTAAATCAATGTTTTGAACATCTTTTCTGTCCCTTAAATGATTTATAAGTCTTTCAAATGCTGCAGATTGTAATTCTTTTTTTGTATTCTCATCCATAAATATTGGTATATGGTTATTGTATGAAATTATCTGGTTCATATCAAATTAATTTAGATAAAGAAAAAGTATGGGATGCTTTAAACGATCCTGATATACTAAAACAATCAATACCCGGATGTGAGAAATTCATAAAGAATTCAGATACAAATTTTACAGCTAAAGCTACTAACAAAATAGGCCCATTTAATGCGTCTTTTAGTGGAGAAATAGAATTACAAAACTTAAAACCACCGCATAGTTATAAAATAACTGGTTCAGGAAATTCTCCGGTTGGTTTTGCCCAAGGAGAGGCTGATGTTAAACTAGAGGATAGTGATGGTGGAACAAAATTAATTTATTCTGTAGATGCACAGGTGGGAGGAAAAATTGCACAGGTTGGATCAAGATTGATTGATATGACAGCAAAAAAAATGGCTGATATTTTTTTTGGAAAATTTTCAGAACTGATTTCACGTGAAACTCCAGTAGTTGAAAAAGGCGAATCCATACCGGATGAAGAAAATAAAAAAACCCAAAGTGAAAAAAAAAATATTTACGTCATTGCAGGAATAATTGCAGTTTCAGCAGCAATAGTATGGTTTTTCCTTAATTAATTTTTCTACTCTTAGTAGAATTTATTTTCACTTAGTGAGTTGAACAAACAGCTTCTTAATGTTTAAATCTAATATAATTGTAATTAATTATGTAAAGGGGAAGCATGAGAAAAGTTACACTTGAGATAAACGGCAATAAAGTCGAGAAAGAAGTTCAAGACAATACTTTATTGTCTACATTTTTAAGAGATCATCTAAATTTAACTGGCACCCATATTGGATGTGATACTAGTCAATGTGGAGCATGCGTGGTTCATGTTAATGGTAATTCATTAAAAAGCTGTACTGCATTAGCTGCAGATATTGATGGTTCTAAAGTTACTACAATTGAAGGATTAGCAACAAATGGGAAAATGCATCCTATGCAAGAAGCATTTAAAAAACTACATGGTTTACAATGTGGATTTTGTACTCCCGGCATGGTTATGAGTGCAGTGGATCTTTTACAAAAAAATAAAAAACCTTCTGATACGGAAATTAGAGATTGGTTAGAAGGCAATATTTGTAGATGTACCGGATATCAAAATATTGTTGCAGCAGTAAAAGAAGCAGCAACAAAAATGTAATAATTTAGGAGGTTTTAATAATGGCAAGTTTAGTTGGTTCACGAGTTGAGAGAAAAGAAGATAAAAGATTTTTAACTGGAAAAGGGAGGTATACATCAGATATCAACCTTGTAAACCAAACATATGCTATTTTTGTGAGATCACCACACGCAAGAGCTCAAATTAAAAAATTAGATATTTCAAAAGCACAAAAATCTTCTGGTGTTGTAAGTATTTTGACAGGATCTGAAATAGCTGAAGACAAAATCGGAGGTTTAATTGCTGGTTGGGCAATTAGAAGTGAAGACGGAACAGAAATGAAATGTCCTGCTAATCCACCATTAGCAAAAGATATTGTTAACTTTGTAGGTGACCCAGTGGCTGTTGTTATAGCTGAGAGTTTAGAAGAAGCAAAAGTTGCCGCTGAAAAAGTTTCAGTAGATTACAAGGTTCTTAAAGCTGTTACCAGTACTGCAGATGCAATGGATGGAGACACGATTCATGAGGGTATAGATAAAAATTTATGTTTTGATTGGTTACTTGGTGATAGACAAAAAGTTAAAGAAGCCTTTGAAAAAGCAGATAAGGTAATTTCTATAGATATAATTAATAATAGATTAATTCCAAATGCAATGGAGCCTAGAGCTTGTCTTGCTGATTATAATTCAGCGTCAGAGGAAATAACTTTGTATACTACAAGTCAAAATCCACATTTATCTAGGCTAATCATGTCTGCTTTTGGTAATGTTTCACCAGAACATAAATTGAGAGTAGTTGCTCCAGATGTTGGAGGTGGATTTGGATCAAAGATTAATGTTTATAATGAAGATATCGTATGTAGCTGGGCTGCAAAAAAAATTAATAGAGCAATTAAATGGGTAGCTGAAAGATCAGAGTCTTTTTTAACTGATATTCATGGAAGAGATCATGTTACTCATGCTGAGTTAGCTGTCACAAATGATGGTAAATTTTTAGGATTTAAAAATGAGACAATTGCTAATTTAGGGGCATATGCAAGAGTTTTTGGAACAGTAACTCCTACTTATTTGTTTGGACCTTGTGCAACAGGTGTTTATGAAATACCTGCTGCATATAGTAACGTTAAAGCTGTTTTTACAAATACTGCTCCAGTTGATGCCTACAGAGGAGCGGGAAGGCCAGAAGCAACTTATACAATTGAAAGATTAGTTGAAAAAGCTTCAATGGAACTTGGAATAGACAAAACTGAATTAAGAATGAAAAATTTTCCGACAGCTTTTCCATTTAAACAAACATTAGTTCATACAGTTGATTCAGGTGACTATGTAGCTGGAATGGAGAAAGCTAAACAAATGGCAGATTACAATGGTTATGAAGCTAGAAGAAAAGATTCAGAGTCTAGAGGAAAGCTTAGAGGAATAGGAGTTTCATCTTATTTTGAGGCATGCGGTATAGCACCATCAGCGGCAGTAATGTCATTAGGTTGCGGAGTGGGGTTATGGGAATCCGCTGAGGTAAGATTTAATCCAACAGGCCAAGTTACAGTTTATACAGGTTCGCATAGTCATGGACAAAGTCACCAAACAACATTTGCTCAAATTGCAGCTGATGAGTTAGGAGTGCCAATTGAAAATATAGATATTGTTCACGGAGACACCGATAAAGGTACTTTTGGTATGGGAACTTATGGTTCTAGATCACTAACTGTTGGAGGTATAGCAATAGTTAATGCTTGTAAGAAAATTGTAGAAAAAGGAAAAAGAGTTACTGCAAAAATGTTAGAAGCAAGTCCAGAAGATGTTGAATTTAAAGATGGAGAATTCATCGTTGCTAAATCAAATAAGAAGAAAACAATAGGTGAAATTGCGTTTGCTTGTTATCTACCAGGTGTAAGAGATGAAATGAAATCACCTTTACCAGAAGGAGAAGAACCAGGTCTTAAGGAAACTGCATTTTTTGATCCTTCAAACTTTTCTTTTCCAGCAGGAACTCACATTGCTGAAGTTGAAATTGATCCAGAAACTGGCGAGGTAAAACTTGAAAAATATACAGCATGTGATGATTTTGGAAGAATTATTAATCCAATGATAGTTGAGGGTCAGGTTCATGGTGGATTAGCTCAGGGTATAGGCCAGGCTTTATATGAAAATGCTGAGTATGATGAAACTGGACAATTGATGACAGGCTCATACATGGATTATACAATGCCTAGAGCAGATAATTTTCCAGAGTTTAATATTGGATATACTTGTACACATGCAACAACAAACCCGTTAGGTGTTAAAGGTTGCGGTGAGGCAGGTGCAATCGCAGCACCACCTACAGTAATGAATGCAGTTATAGATGCGTTGGGTGGACAAGAAATAACAATGCCAGCTACAGCTGAGAAAGTTTGGAAAGCTTGTAAAAATTTAAAAAAATCAAATTCAAAAGCAGCCTAGGAGGAATATGAAAAATTTTAATTATCACTTAGCAAAAGATAGCAAGGAAGCTTCAAAATTATCATCTTCAAACTCTGCTTTTTTAGCAGGAGGAATGACAACAATTCCTTCAATGAAATTAGGGTTAGCTTCCTATAAAGATTTAATTGATATAAAAAATATAAAAAAACTATCAGGCATTAAGGTTAGTGGAAAATCAGTTACAATTGGAGCAACTACAAAACATGTAGAAGTTGCCAATTCAAAAGAAGTAAAAAAAGCTATACCCTCTCTTGCTAATTTAGCTGAGGGAATAGGTGATCCTCAAGTGAGAAACAGAGGGACAATTGGTGGTTCAGTTGCAAACAATGATCCTTCAGCAGATTATCCATCTGCTTGTATTGCTTTAAATGCAACTATTCATACAAATGATAGAAAGATTGAAGCATCAAAATTTTTCAAAGGTATGTTTGAAACTGCTTTAAAAAAAGGTGAACTTATTGAAGCTATAGAATTTCAAATACCAGAAAAATCTAGCTATCAAAAACATCCAAATCCTGCATCAAGATATGCTGTAGTAGGGGTTTACGTAGCGAAGCACAAAAAAGATATTAATGTTGCGGTAACAGGAGCAAAACCTTGCGTATATAATGATAAGGATTTATCAAAAGCACTTTCTAATAGCTTCTCTTCGTCATCTATTCAAAATATGGAACTAGATAGTTCAGATATGAACTCAGATATTCATGCTTCAGCAGAATATAGAGCTAGTTTAGTTGTAACTCAGGCTAAAAAAGCCGTTGATGCTTGTTAGATAAGAATTATATTTTATCAGATGAGAAATTCATTTGATGAGAAAATTTTAGACGAGGCATTAGATTGGATCAAAACCAATCAAAAAGTAGTTTTAGCAACCGTCATTCAAACATGGGGATCTTCACCAAGACAAGTTGGAAGTCGAATGATAGTAAACGAAAATGGCGATTTTTCAGGATCAGTTTCTGGCGGATGCGTAGAAACTGCAGTTGTTAGAGAATGTATAGATTTAATTAAAAAAAACAAAGTATGTAAAAAAATTGAATTTAAAGTTTCTAATGAAAGTGCTTGGGAAGTTGGACTCGCCTGTGGTGGAGAAATTGCAGTTTATCTGGAACAAGTAAACTAATGAATATAAAAACATTAGAACAAATCATTAAAAATAAATCCTCAAAAGTAGAATTTGCAATAGTTACAAATCTTAAAAATGGCGAAAGCCAAGTGTTTGAACCTGGACAAAAATTATCTGGAGATTTTGACAAATTTCAAAAAGAAGTAGAAAATTTTTTTAAGTCAAAAAAAAATGGAATTATTGAAAACTCAGATATTTTTGTTGAAACATATATAAGACCAATAAAAGTAATAATTATTGGCGCTGTTCATATTGCTCAATATTTGGTTGATTTTGCAAAGAGTTTAAACTTTGAAATATCAGTTATTGATCCAAGAGGATACTTTGCAACTTCACAAAGATTTCCTGATTTAAAAATAGTAAACAAATGGCCTGATGAAGCGTTTAAAGAAATTGAGACCAATGAAAATACTGCATTAATTGCTTTAACTCATGATCCAAAAATAGATGATCCAGCATTACAACATGCTTTAAATAAAAAGTTTTATTATATAGGTGCGCTTGGAAGTAAAAAAACTCATGGAAATAGATGTCAAAGACTAAAAGAAGCTGGATTTACAGATGAACAAATTAAATCAATTCATGGACCTATAGGAATCAAGTTGGGAGGAAAATCTGCACCAGAAATTGCACTATCGATTATTGCTCAACTAGTTTCTGAGACATATAATAAATAATGAAAAAAATATTTATCTTTATAATTTTTTTACTAATTTCAAATAATCTGTTAGCCAATACATTAGACTACAAAGGTTTAGAAAAATTATCTAAATATAACACTTTTATGGATAATAAAGGCAAACCTTATTCGATAAGTGAAATATCTGATAAAAAAAATTCTCTGGTAATTATTTATAATCATGGAAGCATTCAGGATGTGAAGCAGGACCCTTGTAAAGCTAAACCGCAATTTGGATATATTTGGGATGCTGCAGTAGTGCCTGCTATTTTAAAACTTCACAACAAAAAAATAAATGGATTAGAAATTAAAATTTATCGTTTATGTTCAGGTGTAAAAGGTATGTCTGCAAAAGATCAAAAAAAATATAGAAAAGAATTAAAAACAAAAGGTACAATTAATTTAGTAGATGAATTTAAAAATATTAAAAGACAAAATATAATTTTAAATGAAATAAATAATTTAAAAAATCTTGGATTTGATAAAATAATATTATCAGGATGGTCAGCCGGTGGATGGTCATCTCTAATTTTACAATCAAAACATCCAGATAAGATTTTAGGAACAATTGCCTTTAATCCAGCATTTGCAGGGCCAAAAAACGAGTGGAAAAAAAAATTCCCTGAGTGGGGTGCTTTTAGAGAACTTCAAATAAATGAACTTAATAAAGCCAACACTATAAATGCTATTGTTTTTGCGCACAAAGATGACGTATTTGAAGATCCTCAAACCTTATCTTTTTTTACAAATTTTAAAGGAATGGAATTTATTGATTATAGTGAATTAAAACCGACCAAGTGTACTTGGGCTGATGTCGATAAAAAAATGCAATCAAATAAAGGACATAACATTCCACAGTCCAAATGTTTTACAAAATATTTAGAAGAAAAAAATTATCTGATTTCATTTCTTGAAAACATACTTTAATGATTAAAGGAATTTTATTGGCGGCTGGTCAATCTAGAAGGTTAAAAAATGAAAATAAATTAATTAAAATATTTAAAGGTAAACCTCTAATTCATCATGCTCTGAATTCAGTTCAAAATAGTAAAATAAAAAAATTAATTATAGTATTAGGCTATCAATTTAAAGAAGTTAAAAAAAATATTAAAAAAAATAAAAAAATAATCTTTGTTCATAATAAAAATTACGAAAATGGAATGTCTTCCTCTATAAAATCTGGTTTAAAAAAAATTAGCAAGAAAGACAAAGGCTTTATAATTCTTCAATCTGACATGCCATTTGTTAAAACGTCAGACATCAATAAAATTTACAATTCTATAATAAGAAAAAAATATTTAGTTCATGCTTTAAAATACAAAAATAGAATAGGGAATCCGATAGGATTTGATATTTCTATTTTAAATAAATTTAAAAAAATTAGAGGAAATGTTGGAGCCAAGTATATGGTTAAAAGACTACACAAGAGTACAAATTTTATAAAAGTATCATCAGATAAAGTTTTTAAAGATTTTGATAAAGCCTTAGATTTTAGAACTTGATTTTTTAAAATTTACTCTAAACAGTAAAAGAAAAATTAAAATAGCTAAAAATATTAATGGTTTAAAAAATATAGTTTTTGATAACCATATAAAATGTAGAACACCAAAAATTCCTATTACATAAATTAATCTATGAATTTTTTTCCAATTATGTTTTAAAATTTTCATCATTTTATTTGATGATGTAATAGCAAGAGGTATTAAAAGTAACCATGCTGCAAAACCTATAAATACAAATTTTTTCTTTAAAACATCATTAATAATTGGTTGAAAATCAAATCTATAATCAAGACCCACATAACTTAACAAATGTATTGATGCATAAAAAAATACAAATAATCCTAACATTCTTCTATATTTTATCCAAATTGTAGAATTAGTTATTTTTTTTAATGGTGACATGGAGAGAGTTAAAAATATAAAAATTAAAGTCCATTCACCAAAATGATTTATTATTTTATCGACTGGTTCTGCACCTAATTTATTATAAAAAATTTGATAAATAATTGAATAAAGCGGCCACAGACATAATAAAAATACAAAAATTTTTGAGTATCTAATCAAGTTTAATAATATTTTCTTAGATCCATATCTTTATAAAGATGTGCAACTTCTCCTTCATACCCATTAAACATAAGCGTAGGTATTCTAGGAGACATTATACCTTCACCAATTACTCTCTCTGTTGCTTGTGACCATCTTGGATGATCAACATTTGGATTTACGTTTGAATAAAAACCATATTCTCTTGGTGACGATTTCATCCATGAAGAAGTAGGCATTTTTTCTACAAAAGAAATTCTTACTATTGCTTTTGCACTTTTAAATCCATACTTCCAAGGAACCATTAATCTAATCGGTGAACCATTTTGATTTGGAAGTTCTTTTCCATAAAGACCAGTTACCATAATAGTTAATGGATGCATTGCTTCATCAATTCTTAAACCCTCTTTGTAGGGCCAATCTAGGATTGGATATCTTTGACCAATCATTTGCTCTGGATCTAAAATAGATTCAAATTTAACAAATTTAGCTTTACTTGTAGGATTAGCTTTTTTTAAAAGCTTATTTAATGGAAAACCTAACCAAGGTATGACCATGGACCAACCTTCAACACATCGAAGACGGTATATTCTTTCTTCGACAGGAAACATTTTTTTTATATCGTCCATTGATAGAGTAATTTTTTTCTCCACTTCTCCATCAATTGTAATACTCCACGGATCGGTTATAAAATTTTGAGATCTTTCAACTGGATGATTCTTACCAGTGCCAAACTCATAATAATTATTGTAAGTAGTAATATATCTGTATTCAGTCAATTTATTCGATGCATTGGCAGTACTAAATAATGTAGGTGCGAAATAAAATACTGATGAAGCTAGCCCTAACTGTTTAATAAATTTTCTTCTATTTTTGTAAAATTTTTCTGGAGTAATTTGCGTGCTAGATATTTTCATTAATTAGTCTCTATAGTTGTTCCCTTTAACCATTCGCTATCTTGATTTTCGTAGTGTTCCTTTTTCCATATAGGTGTTCTTTTTTTAATTTCCTCAATTATATATCTTGATAAAACATAAGCTTGGTCTCTGTGTTTACACCCAACACCAATCAAAATACTTTTTTCTTCTAAACCTACATATCCTTTAATGTGTTCAATAAATACAGCTTTATCTTTTATATTAAGTTTTTCGTCAGCTTCATTATATATTTCTTCAAAACTTTTTATTACAAGACTATCTTTAGAGTCATAGGTTATCCCAGTTACTTTTTTGTCGTCGTTAACATTTCTAACTGTTCCAACAAAATATATTAATGCTCCAAATCTTGATGATTTTAAAAATTCTTCTGCTTTTTTGATTTCAATTTTTTGATTTTTTGAGTCTATTACCTCAGCATGTAGCATTAACCGCCTCCAACAGGTGGTATTATGCCAAATGTTTGTTTTTTATCTATTTTAAAATTGTCCGAGACAATATTGTCATTCTCTGAACAAAATGCAGATGACATAACAATTTTTTTAAAGTTTTGATTACCATTAAACTTATCATCAATCATTTTAACTAGTTCATTTTTTAAATCTTTAATTGAACTGGGTTGTAATAGATTTAACTCTATAAAATCTTTATTACTAAATTCTCTAGCTGCACCAAACAACTCTACTGTTATTTTCATAGTTTAAATTATATTTTCTAAAAAACCTGGCAATCCATCTGGGTTTTTCCAAACACCACTTTTACCACCTTCTTTAATTAATAATTTAACGTTATCAATTTTTAGATGTGGATTTACTATTTTGCTTAAATCATAAATAGTTGTTAATGCTGCGTTTACACCCATTATTGCCTCCATCTCAACTCCTGTTTTAGCAACTGCAGATACCACACAAAAAACTTCTAAGGAATTATCTGCTTCATTCATAATTATCTTTGTTGCTGTATGGTCTATTGGAAGTGGATGACATAGTGGAATTAGTTCACTTGTTTTTTTAACTCCTAAAACTGCAGCAACTTCTGCAAGAGCTATAGGATCACCTTTTGGCATATTTTTGTCTTTGATTAATTTAAAAACTTCTTTCCCCACATATATTTTTCCAGACGCTAAAGCTCTTCTAAAAGTTTCTTTTTTAGAAGATACATCAATCATATTAAAAGAATTTTTTTGAAAAATTTCTTTTGCCCAATCTTTTAGATCCTCTTGATTTATTAATTTTAATTTACTCAATTATCCTCCAGTAGTTGATAAATTTTTTGTTAATCCTGTTTCACCAAGTTCTAAATAATGTGACTCTTTTTTAAATTTCATTTGTCCTAGTATTAAGTCTTGTAATTCTTCAGTTTGATCATCTTTTTGTAATAAATGTCTGATGCTTATTCCTGTATTTCCAAACAAACATAATCTTAAATCTCCTCTTGAAGTAATTCTTAAACGATTACATGATCTGCAAAAATCTTTTGAGTATGGAGCTATAATTCCAAATTTACCTTTAAATTCTGGATTGATATAATTTAATGATGGACCTGCATCTTTACCTAAAGTTTGATAAATCCAACTATTTTTATTTAAGTATTCTTTAAAAATTTTTGATGAAACATGATATTTATTAAAATATTCTATGTTATCCCCAGTTTGCATTAATTCTATATATCTAAAGTCTACTTTATTTTTTTTAATAAACTCTGCCCAGGAATCAAAATCTTTATCGGATGCATTGACACCATTTAAAAGAACTGCATTAATTTTTATATTATCAAAATTTAAATCTTGTAAAATTTTAATTCCTTTTAAAATTTCTGGTAGTCGATCATGACCCGTGATAGTTTTAAAGGTATCTCTATCAAGACTATCAATACTAATGTTAATTCCATTTAAACCGCTATCTACTAACATTTTAGCTTTTTGATCTAAATGATAACCGTTTGTTGTAATAACAACTTTTTTAATACCAGCTTCACTTTTTAAAATTTTGATTATTTCAAAAAAATCTTTTCTTACTGTAGGTTCGCCACCGGTTAGTCTTATTTTACATACACCTAATTTTGATAATACTTTTGCAAGACGTCTTATTTCTTCTAAGTGAAGAAATTTTCTATTATCACTTTTATCTGGCATATATCCATTAGGCAGACAATACCCACACTTAAAATTACAGACGTCTGTAATTGAAAGTCTTATATATGGAAAAGTTCTTCCGAAACTATCTCTAAGCATATTATTTTTTTAATCTCTAATCATAATCAAAAAAATAAATAACTTCCAGTCCTAGGACTGGAAGTTAAAAGCTTTATTTACCAACAGGTCTATAAGCAGAAGCAGCTTTAGCAGCTTTTTCTGCAGCCTTGTTAAAGTCAACAGCTTCCATAATGCTCATATCTTCAATTGTGCCTGTTGATTGCATTAACATTTTCATACCTGCCATAGTTTCAAAATCAGATCCTTCAACAATAGCAATGAAATCATATGCCCCTCTAAGAGTCATCATGTCCAAAAGTTTTCCACCAGCTGCTTCAGTGATTTTTTTTGCAGCTTCTCCTCTATTATCTGAAGGATTCTTTACGAAACCAGCAAGACCTTGATTTGAATATTTGCCTAATACAACAAATTTCATATTTCCTCCTTTTTTTATAAATAAATTATAACAAACTAAATTTTTGTAAGATATGATTTATAAGTAAATCTGATGTGAAAGTTTCGTTAAACTAAGTTCTTGCTACTCTATCCATCTCTTTTAATTCAACTTCAAGTTTATCCAATTCTTCTCCTCCAGCCATCATGCTTAAAAGTTTTTCCCTTGAAATATCCTTTTTTTGAAATGTACCCATACTTCTTCCTCTATTCAAAACAGTAAAACTATTTCCAACAGGATATGCATGGTGTACGTTATGAGTAATCAATATGACAGCCAATCCCTCTGATGCAGCTTTTACAATATATTTTAAAACCATAGAAGCTTGATGAACTCCCAAAGCAGAAGTTGGTTCATCTAATACTAAAACTTTAGCACCAAAATAAATTGCTCTAGATATAGCCAAACATTGTCTTTCACCTCCAGACATTGTTCCAACTGCTTGAGATGGATCTCTTACATCAATCCCAATTTGTCCCATTCTTTCTGCTGCAATTTTATTTGCTTTTTCTACATCAAAAGTTTTGAAAAATGGAATTCCTTTTTGTGGTTCTCTACCCATGAAAAAATTTCTTGTTACACTCATTAATGAAACCAAAGCTAGATCCTGGTAAACTGTTCCTATCCCTATATCTAAAGCATCTCTTGGTGAGTCAAAAATAATCTTTTTATCTTCAAAAATAATTTCTCCTTCATCAGGTTTATGTACACCAGCAAGTGTTTTAATTAAGGTAGATTTTCCTGCTCCATTATCACCAAGAAGGCACATTATTTCACCTTTTCTTAACCTCATAGTTACGTCTTTGAGCGCAATTACTTTTCCAAAAAATTTACTAATATTATTAAATTGAACTAAATATTCGGACACTATTTATTCTCCGTAACTTTTCTTCTGATATAATTATTAAATACAACTGCAATTAACATCATTGCTCCAAGAAATACTTTAAACCAATCTGTATCAACGTCTGTGTAAAATATTCCCATTGAGACTGTTCCAAAAATAATTGCCCCTAAAGCAGCTCCAATTGCAGATCCATATCCACCAGTTAACAAACAACCACCTACAACAGCAGCAGCAATTGCTTCTAACTCTTTCAAAGTTCCTCGCATAGTATCTGCAGAACCAGCATCCAAAACTTGAATGCAAGCAAAGATTGTTGAGGCTACTGCAGTACCAATAAATAAACTAATTTTCACTCTACCAACAGGGACACCTACATTTGTTGCACCTACCTTGTCACCACCTGATGCAAATATCCAGTTTCCATATCTTGTTTTCATTAATATCCATGTTGCAAATAAAGTTAGGGCAATAAACCATATAACAGATGGTGGAATTCCTGTTGCAAGTGGTGTTCCGTCAGTTCTTAATGCAATTAATTTCATTTTACCCAACCAAGTAAATAGCCATTGAAATGTATCAGTAGCAAATATCCATGCTATCGGATCATCTTCAATTAAAACTCTTAATCCTGGAACTTGAGTTCTTCCAGTTATTAATCGAGTAATTGCTAACGTTGCTCCTCTTAAAATAAATAGCATCGCTAGTGTAACAATAAATGATGGCAGCCCAGTTCTGACAACCATTATTCCATTAAAGTATCCAATTAAAACTGCCATAGCGAAAGCAAAAGTAATACTCATCCATAAAGGCCATCCCCAATAAATAGCAGGTATCGCTATACAAATTCCAGCAAAACCAATCATCGATCCAATTGACAAATCAAACTCACCACCGATCATCAGCATTGCAGCAGCTATTGCAATTATTCCTAAATTTGCTGAAACATCTAAAAAGTTTAAAGCCCCATATGCGCTAAACATCCCAGTATCACCTGCGACAATACCAAAAAATATAAAAACTAAAATTGATCCGCCTAAAGCTCCAAGTTCAGGTCTGTTTAACAACACCCTTAATGGAGAAATTTTTTTTAATCTTTCATCTTGCCCAGTTTGTTTTTTGGATTGAATACTTTGAGATTTTACAGACATAGATGATTTATAATTTATTAATAAATAAAAAAAAAGGCCTGACTAAAATTTAGTCAGGCCTAATTTCATTATATTTTATCTATAACCTTGAGCTGCCCACTTAATTACAGCGCTAGCATTGTTAGGAGTTACAAATCCAGGTCCAGTCATTACTACACCAGCTGGCATTGTTCCCCATCTCATATACTGAGCGAAAATTGCAATCGGTAGGTAACCTTGAAGGTATTGTTGTTGGTCGATTAAAAACTCTACTTTTCCTGCAGCAGCAGCTTTTAACATATTAGGTGACATATCAAATGTACCTAATTTTACTTTACCAACTTTTCCAGCAGCTTCTAAAGCTTTTAATGCTGCTTCGCCAGATAAACCAGCGCCTAAAGTTAGAATAGTATCATATCCACCACCTAATTTAGCAGCAACAGCTTTTTGAATTTCTGTTGGGTCATTAGAAGTACCTAAAATATCAACACTTCCACCAAAGCCTTTTTTGAAACCTGCACATCTTCTATCTAGTGCAACGTTTCCAACTTCGTGGTTAACGCATAATGCTTTTTTACCACCAGCAGCTTTCATTTTTTGTCCGCCACCTACACCAGCTTCAAACTCAGTTTGTCCAACGTGAGCGCTAATTCCTAATGAAGCATAATCATCAGAACCAGAGTTCATCGAAATAACTGGTATACCAGCAGCTATAGCAGCTTTAACAGATTTTCCTAAAGCAGCAGCATCTGGAAGAGTAATCACAATACCTTTCGGTTTTTGTGATACAGCGTTATCAATTAATTTTGCCATTTCAACCATGTCAAAAGTTCCTGGCGCAGTATACTTACAAGATATTCCCATATCTTTACAAGCAGCATCAACACCATTTTTTGCAACTGACCAGAAAGGGTCATTTGCTTGACCGTGTGAAACAACTATTACATCCGTAGCTAAAGCAGACACAGACATCATAGCCCATGCAGCGATTGCTAGGAAAAAGTTTCTTATTGTTTTCATTATGTTTCCCTCTTTAAATTTAAAGTTAACTTTTAAAAATGAAACTAAATCAAAATATATGTAAAAAGTAAAGGAGACAGGTTGTATTCTAGTGATAGTTGATTCAATTAAAAATTAAGTTTCTCAATCCTTTTTGATGAAATAGATTTCTTTGCAGCGTTTGCCATTATCAAAGCTCTCCTACCTTCCTCAAATAATGCAAGTGGTTTAATATTTTTTTTTATAAATTTTGCAAAATCATATAGTTGATTTTTATAAGCATCTTTATAACGTTCGACAAAGAAATGCATTAAAGGAGATTTACTGGACGTAGTGTTATTTGAATAAAAACTTATCTCATCATTTCTTTTATTTTCAGAAATAATCATTCCTTTTGATCCAAATAACTCAATTCTTTGATCATATCCAAAACTACAATGTCTAGAATTTGTTATTGTACATTGAACACCTTTTTTCGATTTTATTAAACAAGATGCTAATTCGTAATCTTTTATTTTATTAAATCTATTATCGGAAATATTGCTACCAGTAGCAATTAGACTTTTGGGCTCATCATTTCCCAAATAAAATCTTACTAAATCAAAATCGTGAATCATCATATCTTTAAATATTCCTCCAGACTCTTTAAGATATTTAATTGACGGTGGGGCAGGATCACGACTAGTTATTATAACTTTTTCAAGTTTTCCAATTTTTCCTTTAATAAGTTCTTTTTTTAAATTATTATGACCTGGATCATATCTTCTATTAAAACCCAATTGAATTTTTGGATTAAATCTACTAATTTTTTTTTTACAGCTATTGATTTTATTAATATTTAAATCTAATGGTTTTTCGCAGAAAATCGCTTTTTTATATTTTACTGCCTCGAGTATAAGTTTAATATGTGTTGAGGTAGTTGATGCTATGAATACTGCATCTATTTCTCTGTCTTTAAATGCAATTGATGGATTATAAATTGGGTTTGATTTTAATTCTTTTGAAATTTTGAGTGTGAGCTTTTTATTAATATCATATACATATTTCAACTTAAATTCTTTGTTTCTCATTAAGTTTTTACCATGCATAACACCAATTCTGCCAAGACCTAATAAAGCTATGTTAATCATTTTTTTTGTTTGAAATTAAAATTCTTTTTAATATCTTAACTAAAATTATTTATTATGTCAGTAAAATTAGGAGTAGCCCCAATAGCTTGGAGTAACGATGATATGCCTGAGTTAGGAGGCGAAACTACTTTAGAGCAGTGTTTGGAGGAAGCTAGTAAAGCTGGATATATTGGCATTGAGTCTGGTGGGAAATTTCCAAAAAAATCTACTGAATTAATACCCAAGCTAGACAAGTATAATTTAAGTTTATGTTCAGGATGGTATGGAGCAAACCTAAGAAAAAATTCAGTAAATGAGGAAAAACAAAATTTACAACAACAATTAAAACTGTTTCAAGATTGTAAATCTCCATGCATAGTTTTTGCTGAAGTATCCGGCTCTATTCAAGGAGATCCAAATAGAAAACTCTCTACACGACCTCAGATGGATAATGAGGAATGGAAAAGTTTTTGTCAAAAAATTTCAGAAATGGGAAAATATTTAGAAGATCAGGGTATGCCACTTGCCTATCATCATCATATGGGAACAGTAATTGAAACTCAAGAAGATACAGAAAGACTAATGGAAAGTACGCATGACAGTGTAAAATTAACTTTAGATACAGGCCATATGTTATTTGCCAAAGGAGATTCAAAAAAAATATTTGAAAATTTCAGTGGTAGACTTCAACATGTTCATTGTAAAGATATAAGAAAAAATGTTCTTGAGAAATCCTTAAAAGAAGATTTAAGTTTTAGAGGAGCTTTTCTAGAAGGAGCCTTTACAGTTCCTGGTGATGGGTGCATAGATTATAAACCTTTATTTGATATTTTAAAAAAAAATAATTATTCGGGCTGGTTAGTAGTTGAAGCTGAGCAAGATCCTAAGAAAGCCAACCCTCTTGAGTATGCAATTAAAGGTTACAAATATTTAACTGAAACTTTAAATAAATCTGATATTAAGATTGATAATAAGTGATTATCTATAAATCGATGTTAACTCGTTGTTGCCAGCTGCAACACATGGAGATTTAAAACAAGTACCAACTATCCATTCTGAACCTGGTTCAGCTTGAAAATTCGAAGACATTAAAAAAATAACACCCATTTCGACAGTTTGACCTGCTTTACCTTCAGCTTTTATTCTTGGGTCTGGATCGGTTTTAACTTTTGTATCATCAGAAAAAGGATTTTCTATTTGAAGATTATTATTTATATAATTTACAACCTTATCTGCTATCCACTCTCCATTACATGGGTCACCCCAGACAGTTTTTAAACTTTCATCTGAGTTACCACATTTATTCACTTCATTATTAATGAAATCCACAACTTTTTTATGATTTTCTTTAACAAGATTTGCTTTAGCTTCAACCTCTGGTCTGGTGCTTGCAGTCCAAATCAACATCCCAACAACATAGACTACTGATAATATTACCAATGTTTCTAATAGACCAAAATTTTTAAAATTAATTCTCATTAAAGTTTTATAGTTTTTGATTTGTCTAATTTTTTTTCAAAAAAATCAATAATATTTTGAATAGTTTCTTTACCCATTCTTACCATACATTCCTCAGTAAAGGCAGCTGTATGGGGACTTAAGAAAACTTTTTCATTTTTAAGCAATGGATTGTTTTGATCTGGTGGTTCTTTTTCGAAAACATCTAAGCCAGCTCCAAAAATCAAATTTTCATTCAAAGCTCTATCTAAATCGATCTCGTTTATTACTCCTCCTCTTGCTGCATTTATAATTATACAGTTTTTTTTCATTGTTCTTAATAAATTGTAGTTAATTAAATTTTTTGTTTTATCATTTAGGGGTACATGCAATGAAACAGCATCCATATTTTTTATTGAATCTTCTAAATTTTCAACCTTTATGCCCCCTAAACTCTCAACAACTTCTTTAGAAACAAAAGGGTCATAAACAAACACATTCATTTCAAATCCCTTACATCTTTTGATCAAACATTGTCCAATTCTTCCAAAACCAGCAATAAGAATATTTTTATTCCAAATTTCTATAGTTTTAGGAAGTTTGTTACGATTTGAAAAATTTCCAGATTTTACCGACTCATCATACATGCTTTTCCTTTTTGCAATATTTAAAAGCATAAATAAAACATGTTCAGCAACAGCAACAGCATTGGCAGTAGCGGTTATTGCTAAGGTGATATTTTTTTCTTTTGAAGCCGTAAGATCAATATTGTCATAACCAACACCATGTCTTGAAATAATTTTTAGATTTTTTGAACAATTAATTAATTCACCTGATAATTTTGCAGTTCTTATTGAAATAGCATCACAATTAGAAATTTTTGATTTTATATCCTGAGCATCTAAATTTTCTATAATTTCGTATTCATAATTTGAATTATCCATTAAAAGTTTAATTCCAGCTTCATGAATAGGTTGGATAATTAAAATTTTTTTTTTTGACACTTTTGTTTAGTATGCTTTTGACTGTTCTTTAGATTTTATAGTCTTGAGTTTTGAAACTGCTTCTTTTGCACCTGCGCTCATATATCTTTGATCAGAGCCAATAGTTACTAAGTTAAATCCTAGATCTAGCATTTTTTTTGCATATTCCGGTGTAGCATTATGAATACCTGCAAAAATTTTATTTTTTTTTGCATGCTCTAATATATTTAAAATTTCTTTATACGTAGGTGATCCTTCAGGCTTATCAAAAGCAGGTTGTTCACCTATTGCAAGACTTAAATCTGCTGGACCAATATATATTCCATCAATACCAGCGGTGCTCATTATTTCATCGAGTTTATTTAATGCCTCTTTAGTTTCTATCATTGCAATTTTTAGTATTTCTTCATTTGCTTGTTCACCATAATCTCCACCTCCGTAAATTAATCCTCTGATAGGGCCAAAACTTCTATATCCTTTTGGTGGGTACATGCATGCTTGTACAAATTTTTCAGCTTCAGTTTTATTACTAACCATTGGACATATTACACCATAACAACCTGCATCTAAGATTTTCATTATTTGCCCTGGCTCATTCCAATTTACTCTAGCAAGCGGTGTTACATCTGTTGTTGATATAGCCTGCAACATTTGAAGTGCATTTGGATAATCTATTACTCCATGTTGCATATCTATAGTTAAAGAATCCCATCCTTGGTGAGACATTACTTCAGCAGAAAAAGAGCTTGGAATTTGAAGCCAACCATTTACAACTGGTTTACCTTCTTGCATCATCTTTTTAACTTTATTTTGTTTCATCTTATGACTTAAGACCTAGATGGGTATATTTAACATTTAGATAATCTTTAATTGCCATTGATCCACCCTCACGACCATAACCTGTTTGTTTAATGCCTCCAAAAGGAGCCTCGGCAACAGCAACCGCGGCTGTGTTTACAGCAACTGTTCCACTTTCCATTAATTCTGAAGCTTTATTAGCTTGTTCCATAGAATTTGTGTAAATATAACTACATAGACCAAGATCATTATCATTTGCTCTTTCAATAATTTCATCAAAAGTTTTAAAAGAAAGCATTGGTACCAATGGTCCAAAAGGTTCTTGTTTCATAATGGTGAAATCATCTTTAACATCATCAAAAATTGTTGGTTCATAAAAATAACCTTTATTAAAACCCGAAGGTCTTTTACCACCTAGTAAAACCTTACCTCCTTCTTTTTTTGTGATTTCAACAAGTTCCTCAATTTCTCCTAATCTTTTAGATGTAGTTAATGGTCCTAACTGCACATCTTTATCTAGACCATTCCCAATTTTTAATTTTTTTGTTCTATCAATAAACGCTTTGATAAATTCATCTTTTTTCTTTTCTTGAATATAAAATCTATTCGGCGAAATACAAACTTGTCCATTATTTCTAAATTTTGCAGTGATAGCCATATCAGCAACTTTATTTATATCCACATCATCAAAAACTATAAATGGTGAATGACCACTGAGCTCCATAGTAACTCTTTGAACTTTATCTGCAGCTTTTTTCAAAATTAATTTTCCGACTCTAGTTGATCCGGTGATTGAAACCTTTTTTACAATATCAGACTCTAATAATTCATTTGATATTTCAGCAGGATCTCCAGATAAAAGATTTACAACACCCGGTGGCACACCTGCTTCTTTACAAATATCCACTAATTCCATAACAGTACCAGGCGTAATTACATCAGGTTTACAAATAACTGAACAACCTGCAGCTAAAGCAGTAGAAATTTTCCTTGCAGCTAAGACTAATGGAAAATTCCAGGGCACTAATGCAGCAACTACTCCTACTGGTTGGTAATAAACATGCACCCTAGTGTCAGGAAATCTACTTTCAACAGTTTGCCCATAAATTCTTTTTGTTTCTTCTGCGTTCCATTCAAATATATCCGCAGCTCCACCTGTTTCACCAATTCCTTCTGCCAATGGTTTTCCCACCTCAAGAGTTAACCATTTAGCTAAAACATCTTGCTTTTGCCTCATCAAATCTGCAATTTTCCTAATTGTGTAAGATCTTTTCCATGGAGTGGTATTTTTCCAAACTTGCAGTCCTTTCTCTGCAGATTTTAATGCTTTCTGAACATCTACAGAAGACGCCTTTGAAGCTTTTCCTATTACTTCTTCAGTAGCAGGATTTATAACATCATAAGTTTCTTTTTTTTCGGCTTGTTGCCACTTACCGTCAATGAATTGTCCAAATTTACTATACATAATTTTTATTTTATGGTTTATTAAGTGAAATTTTAAGGGAATATATCTACAAATATGAAAAAAATAAAGCTTACTTGTGCGCATGCAATTATAAAACATCTAATTGCGCAAAAAATTCTAATTGATGGTAAAAAAGAACCATTATTTGCTGGTGCTTTTGGAATTTTTGGTCATGGAAATGTAGCTTGTTTAGGTCAAGCATTAGAGGAAAACAAAGATAGTCTTCCAACATTTAGAGGTCATCACGAACAAAACATGGCCCTTACTGGCATAGCATACGCTAGAGCAAAAAGAAGAAAACAGATTTTTGTAGCAACAAGTTCGGTTGGACCCGGTTCAACAAATATGGTTACTGCTGCTGCAGTTGCTATGAGCAACAGATTACCAATTCTATTTTTACCAGGTGATACTTATGCAAATAGAATTCCTGATCCTGTTCTTCAACAAGTTGAGCACTTTAATAATCCAAGCATTACTCAAAATGATGCTTTTAAGCCTGTTACAAGATATTTTGATAGAATAACAAGGCCAGAACAAATTTTACAAACCTTACCTCAAGCTATTCAAGTAATGTTAGATCCAGCTGATTGTGGACCAGCATGTATTTCACTAAGCCAAGATATACAAGGTGAGACTTTTGAATATCCTGAGGAGTTTTTTAAAGAAAGAGTCCATAATATAAGAAGACCTCGTCCTGATGATTTTCAAATTAAAGAAGCGGCAGAAAAAATTAAAAAATCTAAAAATCCAATAATAATTTCTGGGGGAGGAGTTTTTTATTCTGAGGCAATGGAAGATTTATCTAACTTTGCAATGAAACACAACATACCTGTAACTCAAACTGTAATGGGATACTCTACAATGAAAAGAGATCATTCTCATTTTTTAGGACCAATAGGTGGATTAGGTGGAAAGGCAGCAAATAATTTTGCCAAAAAAACTGATCTTGCAATTGCTGTAGGAACTAAACTTGGAGATTTCACTACGGGTTCCTGGGCCAATTTTGAAAATCCTAACTTTTCTCTAGTTTCAGTCAATGTCTCTAGATTTGATGCTAATAAACATATGGCACAGTCAGTGATAGGAGATGCAAAAGTAACTTTAAATGAATTATCTCAAGCATTAGGAAATTGGAAAGCCCCAGATGATTGGTATAAAAAATCAAGAGAAGAATTAAAATCTTGGAATGAATATGTTGATAAAGAAAGTGGACCAACAAATCAGAAGTTGCCAAGTTATGCTCATGCTGTTGGAGCAGTTTACAGAAATTCAGACTCATCAGATATAGCTGTAACTGCTGCTGGAGGCTTAGTTGGTGAGGTAGTTCAAATTTGGAGACCAAGAGAATTAAACACTCATGAAACAGAATGGGGTTTTAGTTGTATGGGATATGAAATTTCAGGAGCACTAGGAGTAAAAATGGCAAATCCAGACAAAGAAGTAATAGCATTCGTAGGAGATGGATCATATCTCTTATATAACTCTGATATTTATTCATCAGTTATTACAAATAATAAATTGATAATTATAGTATGCGATAATGGAGGTCATGCAGTTATAAATAGACTTCAATTATTTAAAGGTGGGAAAGAATTTAATTGTCTTTTTGAGTCTTCAAACATCTCTAATTTAGTAAATGTAAATTTTGCAAAACACGCAGAAAGTATGGGTGCAAAATCTGAAGAAGTAAACACTATAAGTGAGTTAGAAGACGCTTTTAAAAGAGCAAAAAAATCTAAAATTACTTATGTAATTTCAATTAAAACACATTCTTATCAGTGGCTTGAGGGTTCTGCGTACTGGGAGAGCCCAACACTTGAAATACCTAAAACCAAAGAAAATGAAGAGGCTTTAAAACTTCATAAAGAAGGTAAATCAAAGCAAAGACAGGGTGTATAATCTTAAATGAATAAAATATTTAAGGTAGGTCTGATTGGTTGTGGACATATAGCTGAAACATATTTTCGAGCACATAAATACTTTAATAATTTTAAAATTATTAAATGTGCAGATATTAATCGTGAAGCTG
>CACFTE010000009.1 GCA_902569105.1 uncultured Pelagibacteraceae bacterium
AAATAGCTTCTGTATGAATTTGTATGAAGCTAACATACCTTGTTCTGACCATTGGACATCCTTTTCAGGAGGACTGTCTGATAATATAAATAATCTAACAGCATCAGCACCAAAACGCTCAATCATTTTCTCTGGATCTATGGTATTTTTTTTTGATTTAGACATAGACTCTGAGGGTCCAACTTTTATTTTAAATTTTTTATTTGATTTTAAATAAAAATCTCTACCGTTCTCACTCTCAACTTCGTCAGGGCTGTACCATTTATTATTTTCATCTTTAAAAGTTTCATGACATACCATTCCCTGAGTAAAAAGTCCCTCGAATGGTTCTTTTAAATTAAATTTTTTATTTTCATATCCTATAGCTCTCATAAAAAATCTTGAATAAAGAAGGTGAAGTATTGCGTGTTCAACGCCACCTATATATTGGTCTACTGGCATCCAATAGTCTATATCATTATAATTAAATCCATATTCACTATTATCAGGAGAACAAAATCTTAAAAAATACCAAGAAGAGTCTACGAAAGTATCGAGTGTGTCTGTCTCCCTAGTATAATGTTTTCCGTCTATCTTTAAATTTAGCCAGTCTTCGGAATGAGCTAAAGGGTTTCCTTTTACATTTAAATTTATTTTTTCAGGTAATTTAACTGGCAGTAAATCTTTAGGAATTGGCATGTGATTTCCTTTATCATTATAGATAATTGGTATTGGGCAACCCCAATATCTTTGACGTGAGATTCCCCAGTCCTTTAATCTAAAGTTAATTTGTTTTTTACCAATTTTTTTTGTCTCTAAAATATTTATTGTTTTTAAAATAGATTCATTTGGAACCTTAAGACCATTTAAAAAATCTGAATTAATTATTTCACCGGTACCGCTGTAAGCTTCATTTTCAACTTTAAAATTATCACTTTCATTCTCAGGTTTGACAACAGTTTTGATTTCTAGATTATATTTTTTTGCAAAATCAAAATCTCTTTGGTCATGTGCTGGGCAACCAAAAACAGCACCAAATCCATATTCCATTAGAACAAAGTTTGCAAAATAAACAGGTACAGTTTTATTTTGATCTAATGGGTTAAAAGCTATTAAATCTGTTTTAAAACCCAATTTCTCAGCATTAGCAATGGATTCTTCGGTGGTTCCTGATTTAGAACATGCTTCTTTAAATTTTAGGAACTCTTTATTTTCTTCATAAAATTGTGATAAAGGATGATCAACAGAAAGAGCCAAAAAAGAAAAACCAAATAAAGTATCAGGACGTGTAGTAAAGCATTTTACAGACTTGATTTTTGAATTACCTTTTATTTTAAAATCAATTTCACAACCAAAAGATTTCCCAATCCAATTTTTTTGCATAACTTTAACTTTATTTGGCCAATCAGGTAACTCTTCAAGTTCATCAAGTAGGTCCTCAGAAAATTTTGATATATTAAAAAACCATTGACTAAGTTTTTTTCTTTCAACTATAGCACCAGATCTCCATCCTTTTCCATCAATAACTTGTTCATTTGCTAAAACAGTTTCATCAACAGGATCCCAATTAACATAATTCTCTTTTTTATAAACCAATCCTTTTTCAAATAATTCTATGAAAAATGTTTGCTGATGTTTGTAATATTCTTCTGAGCAAGTAGATATCTCTCTGTCCCAGTCTATAGAAAGACCAAGTTGTTTCAGTTGTGATTTCATTGTTAATATATTATTTTCCGTCCAAGTTTTTGGACTTTGATTATTTTGTCTCGCTGCATTCTCGGCTGGCATACCAAATGAATCCCAACCCATTGGGTGGAGAACATTAAAGCCTTTTAATATTTTATATCTTGAGAGAACATCGCCTATTGTATAGTTTCTTACATGTCCCATATGTATTTTGCCAGACGGGTAAGGAAACATTTCTAGGCAATAAAATTTTTTTTTGGATTTATCAATTTTGGATTTAAATGTTTTATCTTCGTCCCAAAACTTTTGCCACTTACTCTCTATTAACTTGAAATTATATCTTTCCACAAGAAATTAGTCAGTTTTTTTCTCTGATCTTTCTCTATCAGCGCCTGCAATTGCTGAACCTTTATATTTTCTTTTCTTTTTATTTTTTTCAAAATCAGTTTTCTCATAAATAGCTGCTTTTCTTAAAATGTTTGTTTCTAGAGAAGCAATTAGATCTCCGTCATCATTTGTAACCACACAGTTTCCATTCACATCACATTTTTTTAGAAAAATATTTATATCCAAAGCATCTGATCTAACTTCGTTTGATAAAAATCTTATTGATATTTTAATTGACTCTTTATCCGAACTATTTTCGCTATACCAATCAGAAACAATAATGCCCCCACTGTAGTTGGCAGTTGTCAATGGCATAAAATCTAATATATCTAAAGAAGCTCTCCACAACGGATTTGAGCTTGCAAATTCATAAGTAGTAGCACCACTTCCTCCAAAATTTTCAAATTTAAAACCTCTTCCTTCTTCAATGTTTTTTTTTACTCTTTTAGAGGGTTCAGGTGGAAATTCTTTCGCGTCGACAGGTTTATACTTGAAAGGTCCACACGCCGTCAGGTAGAAAAAACTGAAAAATATTACTATTAAAATATAAATTTTTTTAAATTTTATCATTATTTAAGACGTTTATATTAACTAGATTTAGGACTGAATATATAATTTAACGTCCTAGTTCTAGCAATTTTTCCCGAAAAATAAGGTCAAATAATGATGTATTTTTACAACATATTTAAGAAATAATACAATTTGTATAGATTTTAAGTGTTATTTTTCATGAATAAACAATAAAAATACGGTGTTTATTATTAATATTAATAACAAAGGAGAAAACATGAATAAATGGACAAAAGCTGGTTTGACAGCTCTATCTGCTTCTCTAGTTTCAGTATCTGCTAATGCAGGTTCTCTAGATGTAGCTGGTACAGCTTCGATCACGTTCCACTCTGATCAGGCAGCTGGTCATGGTAATCCATACTCTCACAACGAGTCAATTACATTTACTGGTAGTGGTGATTTGGATAATGGAATGACAATAGACTACAGCCACACTTACATGAATGGTTCAGCTTCAACTGCTTCTAGCTTAAAGTTAGGAATGGGAGACGGTGGAACACTTTCATACGGAGTATCTCAAAGTGGTGGTGTTAGATCTTACGACTCAGTAATTCCAACAGCAAAAGAAGAAGCTTGGGATGATTTAGCTGGAGAAGCTAACGTTGTTTCAGGTCAATCTGGAGATGACTCATTTGTATATTCTGGATCTTTCGGTGGTGTTGATTTTTCAGCACAATACACTAAGAATGGTTCTGGTAACGCAAGTGACTCTTCTGTAGGAGCTAGCTACACTATTGGTGACACTGGTTTAACAATCGGTTACGCTACTGGTGAAGATGGATCAAATACTGACGAAGATGTAACTTACGCTAAATTCGTACTTGGTGGAGCAACAATCGGTTATTCTAAAATGGATGTATCGGTTTCTTCATCAACAAATGACAGAGAAGTAGTACAATATGGTGCTTCTTTTGCTGTTAACGAAAACTTATCAGTATCTTACGGTAAAGCAGTAGTTGACTTTGATAACAGTGCAACTGACCAAGAATCATCAGGTGCATCTATCTCATACACTATGGGATCTATCACTGCAGCTGCAGCGAGCAACAAAGAAACTGGTACAGGTGGTACTTCTGGATCTGAAGACAAAATGACAGAAGTTACTGTATCGTTTGCATTCTAATTTAGTTAGTTTGTAATTTAAAAGATATAAAACCCCCGCAATTTTATTGTGGGGGTTTTTTTTTGAAATAACTAATACCAGCAAAGTTTTCTAATCCTAAAATTTTTAAAAGTTTGACGTTTTTGTCACTTATACCACCCAAACCAACAATTTTGTTTCTTGTAAAATTTTTTAAGGTTTTAAATCTATATAAACCTAAATAGTTTTTATTTTTTTTAAAAATAGAAGAAATAAAAATTATTTTAACACCTTGTAATTCCTTATGCCTTATCTCTTGTATATTGTGCGCCGATCCAAGAACATCAAATTTTCTTTTTAAAAAAATACCCCTAGTAAAAGTGAATTTATTAAATGCAGGTATATATACACCATCACAATTGAGTTTTATTGCTAATTTAAGATTATTTGATAAATAGAATTTAATTTTTTTTTTCTTGCATATTTCCCTAAACTTTAAAATGTCGCTAGTGTTTAGCTCTGACGTATAATTTCTATAAATTATCGAAGTTCTTTTATCTAAATTTTCTATATTTTTTATGTCAAATTTATCTATAAAATAGTATTTATTTAAAAAAATTTTATGCATGAATTACAATCTAAATTGACTGAAATTAATAAAGATATTGATCAAAGAATTAAAGAACTAAATTTTAATAATTATAAACCAAGGGTTATTGCAGTTTCGAAAACCTTTCCATTAGACAAAATTAAACCTTTAATAGAAATTGGTCACAAAGATTTTGGAGAAAATAGAGTTCAGGAAGCAATTGAGAAATGGTCTTCAATAAAAAATGATAGTATTAAGTTACATCTTATTGGCAAACTTCAAACAAATAAGGTTAAATTCGCCGTAAAATTATTCGATTTTATTCATTCTGTAGATAATGAAAAACTTGCAGCAAAAATATCTGAAGAGCAAAAGAAAGTTGATAGAAATATTAAAATTTTTATTCAAGTAAATCTTGGTGATGAAAATCAAAAGTCAGGTGTTAATCCTAAATTAATAGATAGCCTTTATAAATATTGTACACAAAATTTAGATTTAGATGTGATTGGAACAATGTGTCTGCCACCCTTTGGTGAAGATCCAGAGCCATATTTCAGAAAGCTATGCGAAATTAACAAAAATCTTAACCTTAATGAGTTAAGCATGGGAATGTCAAATGATTATCTTACTGCACTTAAGTATCGATCAACATATTTGAGAATAGGATCAAAAATATTTGGTCAAAGAGATTAGGTGATTAAAATTTTACTTTCCCTATTAATAAATTTACAAAGAATAAAAAAATCTTTTTCTTTAAGTACCACACATCCTTTTGTTGGTTTATAATTTTTTGTTAAATGTATAAAAATTGCGCTACCTTTATTCTTTTTTGGTTTCAAATAGTTGTATTCAATTAGAATAATGTAATTATATTTAGAATCAGATCTGTATAACTTTTCGAATTTAAAATTATTATTCTTTTTAATTTTTATCCTTTTGTTATAAAATATACTATCAGGATCATCACACCAGCCTGAATCTTTTCTTATTATTATTTTATCTAAAGAAACCATCGGTTTTGATACTCTATCTTTCCTGTAATATATTTTTCCGATTTGATATTTTCCCTTAGGTGTACAGCCATCTCCTTCAATTTTATTAGAAGTTATTCCACCTTTACCAACTGCACATTTAAGCTTAAATTGATCTATATAAAGATAATTTTTTTTAACTATAATGTTCATATATGCCTAAATTATTTTTGATTATTGATCAAAATCAACAATTATATCAGTTAATTAAAGAAATTAATCTTGATTTACAATACGAAATTCTAAATGGTAAGGATAAAATCCAAGAGATAATTGATGAAATTATATCAAATAGTAATGATTATTTGGTTCTAACAAATAAAACAAAACATAATTTTGATAGCAAAAGGTGCATTACAATAAATAAACCTATCAAAGCTAGTAAGCTTTTTGAAATGATTAATTTAATATTTTTAAAAAATAAATATTTAGTGACATCAAATATTTCTGTAGGTGGCTACAATTTAGATTTAAATTCAAGAACAATATCATCAGGTGATAAAAATCTGAAACTTACGGAAAGAGAACTTGACTTGATAATGTATTTATCTGATAGCAAAACTGAAAGAAGTTCTTTTGATATTAGAAAAGACGTTTGGGGACATGCTGAAAATGTTGAAACACATACTGTTGAAACACATATTTATAGATTGAGAAAAAAAATAATCGATACATTTAATGATCAAAATTTCCTTATTTACAAAAAAAATGGATATAAAATTTTATGAAGAAGCGCAATCCTTTTGCAAAATCACTTTTTACGAAAAAATATAAACCTAGAAAAGTTAAACCAAAAAAAGGAAAAGGAAGTTTTAAAAGAAAACCAAAATTTAATTAATCAATAATATTAACATTAAAACTTACTATTATTCTATCTTTTTCGGAAGTGTTTGGTTCTACAGAATGCCATAAGTAAGAAGGAAAAATCAACAGGGTTCCTTCTTTGGGTTCTATTTTTTGAATGTTTGCAGAAAATTCAGTTTTTTTAATATCTTTTGGAAACCTATTTCTAGATATTTGATTTGGATTATTAAAAATAATATTACCACAGTTTTTTGGAGCTCTCACGTAATAGGCAGAACTTAAAAAACTATTTGGATGAATATGTGACTCATTAAAGCTATTTTTTTTATTAATAATAGACCACATCTCTGTAATCTTGACTTTCTCACCTATATATGGCCAGCCATATTGTTTAAAAACATCAAAAATACAGTTTTCAATTTTTAAAGCAAAATTGTGAGCAGCATTACCTTTTTCAAATTTAAACGGTTTTGAGTGCCAACCGTTAACGTTTGATCTTTTTAAACCTTCATTATCTTTTTTAAATTCTTCCAGTATAAATTTTTCAAGCTCTATGTTTAAAGTTTTATAATTATCAATTTCAAAAGAAAATATTGGTTGAGGAAAAAACTTATATGTATGTACTTTCATATCTTTACAATCTTGCACCGATTTGCTGAATAACTCTTGAAGACATTTCAGTACCTTTTTCGAGGCTTTGCTTAATTGATAATTTATTAACATAACCATGAAGAAACCCTGCAGCGAAGAGATCCCCCGCACCTGTAAGATCTACAATTTTAAGGTTTTTATGAACGCCGCATTCAACGACTTCTTCACCCTGAATTGCAATTGCACCTTTTTCACCTCTAGTAATAACCATTAATTTATTTAATTTTTTTGCAAAATTTATAACTTCTTCAAAATTATTCGCTTCAATTAGCGATGTAATTTCTTGCTCATTAGCAAAAGTTACATCCAATTCATTTTTTACTAGTTTTAAAAAATGTGGTTTATGTCTATCTACACAAAATTGATCGGAAAGTGACATCGCAACTTTATTTGCATTACTAATCGCTTTATCAAAAGCTTTTTTAGGATCACCTTCGTCCCAAAGGTAACCCTCTAAAAATATTAATTCACTATTTTTTATTGCATCAGAATTAACATCATTTTCATTTATTTTACCTGCGGTTCCTAAAAAAGTGCACATTGTTCTTTCAGAGTCTGGAGTAACTAATATTAAGCATGTTCCAGTTGGCAACTCCTCTTTTTTTTTGGTATAAAGGTATTCTACGTTCTCTCTTTTTAAACCTTCTTCATATTTACTTCCAAATTGATCGTCAGATATTTTACCAATAAAACCAACTTGGTTTCCTAGCTGAGATATACCAACAATAGAATTTGCAACAGATCCCCCAGAAACAGTTTTTTCGATTTTTAAATTAGTTAATAGATTTTTAAATTCATTTTCATCAAAAATTAATTTCATTGTACTTTTTGTTAATCCATTTTGAGAGATGAAACTGTCATCTACTTTACAAATAACATCAACTATTGCATTACCTATTCCTAAAATTTTCATATTAAGCTTTCTTGGTTTTTATTGGTTTTTTCCTATTAGGATAACAACTAGTACAAATTTTACAAGTTATTCCATAACACTCTCTTGCTTTGCAGAATTCTCTCCCATAGTAAATTATTTGTAGGTGAAGCTTATTCCAATATTTTTTTGGAAATAATCGTTTTAGATCTTTTTCAGTTTGAACTACATCCTTTCCATTTGTAAGTCCCCATCTTTGTGCGAGTCTATGGATATGTGTATCTACTGGAAATGCTGGATAACCAAAACCTTGAGACATAACTACACTAGCAGTTTTATGTCCCACACCTGGTAATTGCTCTAATTCTTCAAAGGTTTTAGGTACTTTGCCTTTATATTTTTCCGTTAAAGTTTTTGATAGATTGTACACACTCTTGGCTTTAATTCTAAAGATACCTATGCTTCTAATCAACTTTTCAATCTTTTTTCTACCAAGCTTAACAAAATGTGCTGGTTTATAATATTTTGGATAAATATCTTTTGTTACATTGTTAACATTTATATCAGTACATTGAGCAGACAAAAGAACAGATATTAATAAAGTAAATATATTTTTATGTTTTAAAGGGATGGGTGTTTTAGGATACGTTTTATTTAAAATTTTAAGAACAACTTTTGCTCTTTGAATTTCATTCATTATTTAAAATTTAAAAGGTTTCGCATTGAGTAAAGTCCTGGTTTTTTTTTATTTAACCATTTCGCTGCCGTTAATGCTCCTTCTGAATAAAGCGCTCTATCGAACGCTTCGTGATTAAGTGTAATAATTTCTTTACCACTAGAAAATTTGACCTCGTGCTCTCCAATAATTTCTCCTTTTCTTATTGAGTTAAAATTAATTTTTTTTCCATATGGAAAAAACTTTTTATTTAAATATTTTTTTCCTATAAGCTTATAAAAGTCTTTATTTTTTCCATCTGCAATACCTCTTCCTAACATCAAGGCAGTCCCCGATGGATGATCTTTTTTATGTCTATGATGTACCTCAAAAACTTTACTTAGGTAATTATTTCCAAGTGAAGCAGAAGCAATTTCTGTTAAATACATTAAGAGATTGATACCTAAGCTCATATTTCCTGCTTTTAAAATAGGTATTTTTTTTGAGTATTTTTTAATTAAATTCTCCTCTTTTTTGGTGAAACCAGTTGTTCCTATAACAACTTTTTTTTTCAATTTTAATGCAATTTTTAAAACTTCAAATGTGCATTTAGGAATTGTAAAATCAATTATAACATCAACTTTTTTAAGGACTTTCTCATCATTTAAGCTAATATTTATTCCATTAATTTTTTTATTAATTAATTTATTTTCAGTGAGAACAGTAAGTGCAAAATTCTTATTGGATTTAGCAGATTTAATTATTTGCTGACCCATCCTTCCCATACATCCAGTGATTGCTAATTTAATTTTTTTCATGTGATAGAACTAATACGAATAGACTATATAAATTAGTCTAGTTTTTCCAGAAACTTTTGGCTTTTTGAAAGAATTTTTTAATACTTGGATTAGATTTATCATTTTCAATATCTCTGAATTTTTCAAGCAATTCTTTTTGCTCACTATTTAAATTAACTGGAACTTCTGTATTTACCTGTACATAGAGATCTCCATATCCACCACCTCTCATATGGGGCATTCCTTTTTCTCTCAATCTAAATTGTTTACCTGATTGTGTACCTGCTGGTATTTTAATTTTTGCTTTACTTCCATCAATTGTTGGAATTTCAATTGAAGTTCCAAGAGCCGCATCAGCGATTGATATTGGAAATTCAAAAAATAAGTTTTCGTCCGATCTTTTAAATAATTCATGTGAATGAACATTTATAAATAAATACAAATCTCCATTACCAGCACCTCTTGAACCGGCTTCGCCTTTTCCAGAAAGTCTAATTCGCGTACCATCGTCAACACCTTTTGGTATTGTCACAGATAATCTTTTAGTTGCCTGCTTTTTTCCTTGTCCCCCACAACCTGTACATGGATGAGTTATTTCCTCACCTGCTCCTCCACATTGAGGACAGGTTTGTTGAACTGTAAAGAAACCTTGGCTAGATCTTACTTGCCCTCGTCCTCCACACATTGAGCATGATCCTACGTCATGGCCTGGTTTGGATCCACTTCCACTACAAGTATTACATTTTTCAGATGTAGAAAATTTGATATCTTGCTTTTTACCTTTATAGGCTTCTTCCAAGGTAATTGATAAATCATATCTTAAGTCTGAGCCTCTGTAATTAGCTCTTCTGCCTCTTCTTCTACCTCCACCAAAACCTTCTCCAAAAAAATCCTCAAAAATATCTGAAAAATGTTCAGAAAAATCAAAATTAGAAAAGCCGCCTTGTCCTCTACCTCCATTTTCAAATGCAGCATGGCCAAAATTATCGTAACTTTGTTTTCTTTCTGAATTCGATAGAACGTGATAGGCTTCAGAAGCTTCTTTAAATTTTTCCTCTGCAGCTTTGTCATCTGGATTTTTATCTGGATGATACTTTACTGCCAGTTTTCTATAGGCTGATTTAATTTGATCTGATGTAGCTGATTTATTAATGCCTAAAACTTCGTAGTAATCTCTTTTTGCCATAAATTAATTATAGACAAATAGTTGTTTTAGGCGCTTTTCTCTTTATTCTCGTCTTTTACTTCCTCAAAATCGGCATCAACAACATTGTCGTCTTTTTTATCCTCTTTTTTTGTATTGTCTTTATCTTCAGGTTTAGCACCTTGCTGTGATTTATATATTGCTTCACCTAGTTTCATTGATGCTTGAACGAGGTCTTGGGTTTTCTTTTTAATTTCTTCTACGTCTGTTCCTTTTAAAGCATTTCTTAAGTTAGCAGATGCATCTTCAATTGCTTTTTTATCAGCATCAGAAACTTTAGATCCATGATCTTTAAGATTCTTTTCAGTAGAATGAATAAGTGTATCAGCCTGGTTTCTTGCATCAACTGCTTCTCTTTTCTTTTTATCTGCATCTTTATTAGCCTCAGCTTCTTTTACCATTTTGTTGATTTCATCTTCACTTAATCCTCCAGAAGCTTGAATTTGTATTTTTTGTTCTTTTCCTGTGCCTTTGTCTTTAGCAGATACGTTTACAATTCCATTTGCATCAATATCAAATGTAACTTCAATCTGGGGTACACCTCTTGGGGCAGGAGCTATTCCAACAAGCTCGAATGTTCCTAATTGTTTATTATCTGAGGCCATTTCTCTTTCACCCTGAAGAACTCTAATTGATACAGCTGGCTGATTATCCTCTGCGGTTGAAAAAACCTGACTTTTTTTAGTTGGTATTGTCGTATTTTTATCTATTAATTTTGTAGATACCCCTCCAAGTGTTTCAATACCAAGTGATAGAGGTGTGACGTCTAACAAAAGAACATCTTTTACATCGCCTTGTAAAACACCTGCTTGTATCGCTGCACCCATAGCAACAACTTCATCAGGGTTTACAGATTTATTTGGATCTTTACCAAAGAAACTTTTTACTTCTTCAATAACTTTCGGCATTCTTGTCATACCACCAACTAACACAATTTCATCTATTTCACTTGCGGACAGTCCAGCATCTTTTAAAGCTGTTTTGCATGGAGGTAAAGTTCTTGTAATTAAGTCTTCTACTAAAGCTTCAAGCTTAGCTCTTGTCATTTTTAAATTTATGTGTTTTGGACCAGTTTTATCAGCTGTAATAAATGGAAGGTTTATTTCAGTTTGAGTTGCTGAAGAAAGTTCAATTTTAGCTTTTTCAGCTGCTTCTTTAAGCCTTTGTAACGCGAGCTTATCTGATTTTAAGTCAATGCCGCTTTCTTTTTTAAATTCGCTGAGTAAATAATTAACAATGGCATTGTCAAAATCTTCACCACCTAAAAAAGTATCACCATTTGTAGATTTTACCTCGAAAACACCATCACCTAATTCAAGAATAGATACGTCAAACGTTCCACCACCTAAATCGTATACAGCAATTTTTTTATTGGTTTTTTTATCTAATCCATATGCAAGTGAAGCTGCGGTAGGTTCATTTATAATTCTTAGAACCTCAAGGCCTGCGATTTTTCCAGCATCTTTAGTCGCTTGTCTTTGCGCATCATTAAAATAAGCTGGTACTGTGATAACAGCTTTACTAACAGTTTGACCTAGATATTTTTCAGCCGTCTCTTTCATTTTTTGAAGAACGAAAGCAGAAATTTGAGAAGGTGAATACTTTTTACCTTTAGCTTCGATCCAAGCATCATTATTATCGGATTTTATAATTTTGTACGGCGCTGTCTCTATATCCTTTTTAACTGTAGGATCTTCGAAGTTTCGACCGATTAATCTTTTTACTGCAAAAATGGTATTTTCAGGATTTGTTACAGCTTGTCTTTTTGCCGGTTGACCTACCAACTTTTCGTCTTCGTCTGTAAAAGCAACAACAGAGGGAGTTGTTCTCGCGCCTTCTGCGTTTTCTAAAACTTTTGCTTGCGTGCCGTCCATAATAGCTACACAAGAGTTAGTTGTTCCAAGGTCTATTCCGATTACTTTACTCATATTTTTTTCTCCATTCATATATGTTCAATTTTGTCATCTACAAGGGATTTACTTAATTTTTTTCCTCTTTATTTTCAGTATTTTCAGCTGAATTTTGCTCTTTTTTGCTTATTTTTTTTGCGACACCAACTAAAGATGGCCTTAAAAGTCGATCTTTCATTATAAATCCTTTTTGAATTTCTTGTAGAATTGTTCCATTCTCTTTATTTTCATCTTCAATTTCAATCATTGCCTGATGAAAATTTGGATCAAGTTTCTTTCCAACTGCCTCAATTGCATAAATATTATTTTTTTTTAAAATAGATATCATATCGTTATAAATAATATCTAAGTGATCAATAATTTTTTTAAAGCCCTCTGAATTTTTTAAATTTTTATCATTTTGAATTGTTGTTTTCGATCTTTCTAGGTTATCAATCAGATTTAGAGTTTCTTTAGCAAACGCAAATCCACCATACTCAAATGCGTCTTCTTTTTCTTTTTCATACCTTCTTCTTTGATTCTCCATTTCTGCATATTGCCTAATAATCTTTTCTTCTAGTTCAACAATTTTTTCTTCTGGAGTTTTTTTTTCTTCTTTTTGTTTCAGCACAGAAGCGTCTATTGGATTCTCTTCATCTTCAGATATTTCATCCTTTAGGGAATTATTTTGATGTTCAGTCTTTTCTTTTTCCATAATCTGTATATGGTAAGAAAAATCTCTTTTTCCAGATGTATAAAAAAAAAATTAACAAAATAGTTTTAGGTACTAATAACGAGGGAAAAGTAAGAGAAATAAGGAAATTATTACCTAAAAGATTAAATATAGATACTCCAAAAAGGCGAAATATTAGCAGTCCGAAGGAAACTGGATCAACTTTTTTAGAAAATTCACTTATTAAAGCTAAATACTTTTCAAATAAAACTGGAGAAATTTCTTTAGCAGATGACTCTGGGCTAGAAATAAATGTTCTTAATAAAAAACCAGGAATATACTCAGCCAGGTGGGCAGGAAAAAATTCGAATTTTAATATAGCAATTAAAAAGGTTTACAGAGAATTAAAAAAAAAAAAAATTAATTTTAACAAACAAATCAAATGTAGGTTTGTTTGTGCGTTGACTATTTATTGGCCAAACAAAAAATTTTATCAATCTCAGGGGAAAATAGAGGGAACAATCTCCAGTAAACCTATGGGAAAAAAAGGTTTTGGTTATGACCCTATTTTTATCCCGAAAGGATATAAAGTCACTTTTGGTCAGATGTTGTTTTCAAAAAAATCAAAAATAGATCATAGATTTAAAGCGTTTAAAAAAATCAAAAAATTTTTTTAATCTCTTTATCTTCTACAACATAAAAATTTAATTGATGCGTAATGGTATTTTTATTTATTTCAAAAACTCCAATTTTACCTTTAAACGAATTTTTCTTATAAAAAATTTCGTTATCAACCACAAAATTATTCTTAAAAAGTAAATAATAAATTAAACCAGTTAAATCATAGCTTAGAAATGCTATCTGATTAGAATTACTATCAAAACTATCACTGAAACGAGCTAAATAATTAATGTAATTATTGTAATTAACCGAAGGAAAATAAATTGGTTGAATCATATTTTCATTAAGTAAACTTTTATCAAACCATTGGTTCAATGTAATATAGGTCACTCTTGTCGGTGGTATGTCTGTATAAATTAGTGATGTAGCAACACTTTTTAAATCCTCTTCAAAATCGGCTATAATAACTGAGTCAAAATTTATCCCTCCTATAGTATCAAGTTTTTCAAGTTGAGCTAATTTTTTTTCTTTATTAACCTCCTCAGAATTTTCAACTCTTTTAATTTCATCTAACAAATTTTGTTTTCTAATTCTATATCGTGTTACATCTTCAATTTGTTTTGTAATCAAGGTTGGATCAGGGTCGTAAAAAAATTTATCTTTCAATTTTATTTTAGATTTTTTAATACCAGTTTTTATTTCTTGAAGAATATCTGTATTGGGTGCAAATAAATAACTTCTTTCGATGCCACTTAAAGTTTGAAATTTTTTTATAGCTTTAAATTGTGAGACGGAGTTTACTCCAGCATTTATAATATTTTTATTTGTTTTATTAATTTTATTAGTAAAAGATAAAAAAATAAGATCATTATTTAATTGGTTTAATTTAATAGTATTTTTTTTAAAAATTGGTCCAATAATGATTTTTACACCTTCATTGTAAAGTTTATTAGAAACTTCTAAAGTTTTATTTGCATCATTTTCGTTATCTCTTGGAATTATAATTATTTTATCATCATCAATGTCATTAATAGCCAATCTTACTGATTTTAAAACACTTTCGCCAAGCTCTTTCTTTTCTCCAGATAGAGGAATTACAAGACCAATTTTAATTTTATCTAAAGCATGCGCACTTAAACCAAAACTTATTAAAAATATTAAAATTGTATAAAATTTTATTAGATATTTCATTTTATTATAAATATTATAGCTTACGATATGGCACTTAAAGAAGACAAAAATAAGATTAACAGTGGCTTATATATTGTCTCAACACCAATTGGAAATCTTAAAGATATCACTTTTAGAGCTTTAGATGTACTTAACCATTCCAATTTTATACTTTGTGAAGATACAAGAATTTCTAAAAAACTATTAGTTCATTATAATATTAAAAAGAAAATCCTATCTTATCATAAATTTAATGAAAAAAAAAATTTGGATAAAATAATTAAACTCTTAAAAGATGGAAATATAATTTCTTTAATTTCAGATGCTGGGACACCAACTATTTCTGATCCAGGAAGGATATTGGTAAAAAATTGTGTTCAGGAAAATATACCAATTATTCCAATACCAGGTGTCTCGGCAGTTACGACCGCAGTATCAATTTCAGGATTTTCAAGTCAGTTTTATTTTCATGGTTTTTTACCTGATACAGATAATTCAATTAAAAAAGAGTTTGAAAATTTTAAAAATCTTAAGAGTTCAATAGTGTTTTTTATATCTGCTCAAAAATTAAATAAAATATTAAATTTATTTAAACAATATTTTTTAGATAGAGAGATTTTAATTTGTAGGGAATTAACTAAATTTCATGAGAGTTTTTATAGAGGAAAAGTTTCTGAAATAAACAGTTTTAAATTTATTCCTAAAGGTGAGGTGACTGTAATTATCTCTGATTACAAAAATAAAAAAAAATATGATTTAGACGAATCAGATAAAAAAAAAATTAAAAAAATAATACATACTAAATCAGTAAAAGATATAGTTCGCATATATTCACAAGAAAAAAATATTTCAAAATCAAAGATTTATAACTATTGTCTCCAAATCAAAAATGAAAAATAAAATATTAATTGGATTTACCATTCTAACTATTTTAACATCGTGTGTTGGAACATCCTCAACAGGAATATTTGGCACTGGTGTGACTATTGCAATGGACCCAAGAACCTTGGGAACTCAAATTGATGATTCTATAATGGATAAGAGTTTAGATGCAAAGTTACTTTCAACAAATAAAAGTTATATATTAAATGTAAAAACTAAAATAATAGATGGTAGAATATTTATTACAGGTAAGGTGGACAAAATAGAGGAAAAATTAAATATAACTAAAATGGCTTGGGAAATAAAAGGAGCTAGGTCTGTGAAGAATGATTTAAAAATAAAAGATGAGTTTAACTTTAAACAATCCGCAAAAGATTTACTGATAACATCTCAACTAAAATCAGCTTTAATATTTAACAAAAATACAAAAGCAGTAAACTATAATATAGATACGTATAAACAAAAGATTTACATTTATGGAATTGCTGAAACTGCAGACGAGAGAGATGAAGTTATTGACGAAGCAAAGCAAATCTTAGATGTAGAAGATGTAATAGCAAGTATTTTACTAGTAGAAGATTTAAGAGTTCAAAAAAATTAATTTTTTTTATTGTAATCAATAATTTCAGCAGAATAGGCTGCAACCGACGCAAGGTTTAAAATTTCAGAAGTAGATGTTCTTAGAGGTGCTATCTCTATTGGCTCTGCCAAACCTATAAGTAATGGTCCTATTATTTTAGCTCTACTCATTGATTTAATTAGCTTAAAGGAAATAGCTGAAGCATGTAATCCAGGCATAACTAAAATATTAGCATTACCAACAATTTCAGAAAATGGATATAATTCTTTAAACACTTCTTCGAGAGCTACATCTGGTTGCATTTCCCCGTCATATTTAAAATCTACTTTTTTTCTATCTAATATATCTACAGCTCCTCTCACCTTAGAAGTCCTTTCAGTGGTTGGTTGACCAAATGTAGAATGAGATAGAAAAGCAACTTTAGGATCCATACCAAATAACTTTGCAATTCTTGCTGAGGATATTGCGATTTCTGCCAATTGTTCAGAATTAGGCCATTCGTTAACTGCAGTATCTGCAATTAGAACAGTTTTTCCTCTATTAACAACTAAATTAAGACCAAAAATTATTTCACCTGGTCTAGAATTTACTACAGTAGAGACTTTTTCTAATGATGAAGAATATCGTCTTGTATTTCCGGTTACCATTGCATCTGCATCACCACATGAAACCATACATGTAGACCAAATTACACGATCATTTCTAACTAATTTATCACAGTCTCTTTCTAATAAACCCTGTTCTCTTTGAAGTTTTTTGAATAAATATTTTGTATATTTTTTTCTTTTTTCACTATCTGTTGAGTTTACAATTTCTATGTCAAGATTTTCGTTGTAACCAATTTCTGATAATTTTTTTTTTACAAGTTCTTCTTTAGCAACTAAGATCGGTATACCAAGTCCACCATTTTTAAATGCTATAGCAGCTTTTAAATTATTTTCATCTTCTCCATCAGCAAAAACAACTCTTTTTTGTTTTTTCTTTATCAGTGAATTTATACCTTGCATTACTGTAACTGAGGGATCTAATCTATTTTTTAATTGTTCTGTGTATAATTCAAAATCTTTAATTATCTTTCTAGCTACACCCGTTTTTATTGCTGCTTTTGCTACAGCAACTGGAATAACACTAATTAATCTTGGATCAAAAGTTGATGGTATAATATATTCCTTTCCATATACAGGTCTTATACCACCCATAGCTGATGCCACTTCGTCTGGCACCCTTTCTCTAGCAAGATTTGCTATTGCATGAGCGGCTGCAACTTTCATCTCCTCATTTATAGTTTTAGCCCTTACATCTAGCGCTCCTCTAAAAATATATGGAAATCCTATAAGATTGTTTACTTGATTAGGATAGTCTGATCGGCCGGTTGCTATAATTGAATCAGACCTTACTTCTTCTACCTTCTCAGGAGTAATTTCAGGATCAGGATTCGCACATGCAAAAATAATTGGATTTTTTGCCATCGATTTCACCATATCTTTTGTTAAAGCATCCTTGGCTGATAAACCTAAAAATACATCAGCATCCTTAATTGCTTCTTTAAGGGTTCTAAACTTTGTATTTATTGCATGTTTAGATTTCCATTTATCTAAATTGTCTCTACCATGATAAATCACCCCTTTACGATCACACATAATTACGTTCTCATTTTTAACTCCAGATTTTTTAAATAACTCAGTACATGCTATTGCTGAAGCTCCAGCGCCATTTACCACTACTTTTATGTCTTTTATTGATTTACCAGTAATATCAAGGGCATTTATTAATCCTGCTGTAGTTATGATAGCTGTTCCGTGTTGATCATCATGGAATACTGGTATATCCACAATTTTTTTTAATTCTTCCTCAATTATGAAACAATCAGGTGCAGCAATATCCTCAAGATTAATACCACCGAATGTACAAGAAATATTTTTTACTGTACTTATGATTTCCTTATTGTTTTTACTATCAACCTCAATATCAATCGAGTCAATATCAGCAAACCTCTTAAAAAGAACTGCCTTACCTTCCATAACTGGTTTTGAAGCAGTAGCACCAAGATTTCCCAATCCTAAAATTGCAGACCCATTACTTATAACTGCTACCAAGTTTCCTTTTGATGTGTAATCATAAGCTAAATTAACATCTTTACTTATTTCTAGAACTGGAGAAGCAACACCAGGTGAATATGCTAAAGCGAGGTCCCTTTTTGTGGTCATTGGTTTTGAAGGTGTGATTTCAATTTTTCCAGGTTTTCCTGAAGAATGGAAATTTAAGGCCTCTTTAGTTGTGTAATGTTCTATCTTATTTTTTTTCATTTGGTTTAATTAGGTATACAAATAGAGCTAAATTAAGACTAATATGATTTATGAACTTAATTAAGTCAACAGGTACATTTAGTTTCTTTGTTATTATCAGTAGACTTTTGGGATATATTAGAGATGTTTTAATAGCAATTTACTTGGGGTCAGGACCTATTGCTGACGCTTTTTTTGTAGCTTTTAGAATACCTAATACTTTTCGTAGACTTTTTGCTGAAGGATCTTTTAATGCAGCGTTCATTCCCAGTTATTCTGCTGAATTAATCAAAGGAAAATTAAACGCAAAAAAATTTGCAAATGACGCTTTTAATTATTTAATGTTGGGACTTTTAATAATAGTCCTTATTGTTGAAATTTTTATGCCAGGTTTTGTTTATTTAATTGCTCCTGGTTTTTATGAAGACCAAAATAAATTAGAATTAACTATTCTATTAACTCGTATTACATTTCCATTTTTGCTATTTATTAGTTTAGCTTCTTTCTTTTCTGCAATACTTAATTCACATAATAAATTTGCAATAGCTGCAGCTGCCCCAATAATTTTAAACTTAATATTAATTTTTATTATTTATTTAGAGCGGAACGCTAACGACAGTCTTGTAATATATTTGTCATATGGCGTTTCGTTGGCTGGATTAATTCAATTAGTTTTTGTCTTCTTTTTTGCCAAAAAATATTTTTATCCAAATTTTAATTTCAAAATAAAAGTAACAAATAAATTAAAAAAATTTTTTTATAAATTTTTACCTGGGATATTTTCATCTGGTGTTACCCAAATAAATATTCTTGTTGGAACAATTATTGCATCATTTCAAGCCAGCGCTGTATCATATCTTTATTATGCAGATAGGATCTATCAAATTAATCTTGCTATTGCCGGTATTGCTATAGGAACAGTTATTTTGCCTAATTTAAGCAAACATATTAAAACCAGAAATATAAAAAAAATAATATTTATTCAAAATAAAGCATTTGAATTATGTTTGTTTTTAAGTGTACCTGCTTCTTTTGCTTTAATAGTTGGCTCTAAAGAGATTACTTCTGCATTATTTGGTTACGGTGCTTTTGACGATATAAGTGTAAATAATTCTGCCAAGGCTTTATTTTATTTTGCATTAGGATTGCCAGCGTTTGCTATTATAAAAGTTTTTTCAACTTTCTTATTTGCAAGAGATAATACTAAAACACCATTTTATTATTCTTTAGTCTCAGTTGTCATAAATATTTCAATAAGTATATTATTTTTTAATAAAGTTGGATTCATAATAATCCCAATAGCAACGAGCATTTCGTCTTGGGTTAATGCTTTGCTATTATTTTCGAAATTGTATTTAAATAATCATTTTAATTTTGAAAATATTTTCAATATAGCAAACCTCAAAATTATTTTAGTATCAACTTTATCTATATATATTTTTAAAATTCTCATTGATTTGTCCAAAGATTATTTATTTTATGAAAGTAATTTAAAATTGTTTACTATAATTATAGTGGTTACTATCACTATTTTTATTTATATTTTAATGTCATTATTAACTAAAACTTTCAAATATTCAGATATTAAATTAAAGTACTAAATATATGAGTAAAAAAATATTTTCAGGTGTTCAACCAACTGGAAACCTACACCTAGGTAATTATTTAGGCGCTATAAAAAATTTTGTTAATTTGCAAAATAATCCTAAAAATTTTTGTATATATTGTGTTGTTGATCTTCATGCGATTACCGTTAAACAAGACCCTTTTGAATTAAAAAAAAATATAAGAGAGACTGCTGCTGCATTTATAGCAAGTGGATTAGATTATAAAAAAAGTATAATTTTTAATCAATCTTTAGTGCCTGCACACACTGAAGTATCTTGGATACTTAGTTGTGTAGCAAGAATGGGCTGGTTAAATCGAATGACACAATTCAAAGAAAAAGCTGGCAAGGATAAAGAAAAAGCAAGCGTTGGACTTTATATTTATCCAATACTTATGGCAGCAGATATACTGCTTTATGATGCAACGCATGTCCCCGTAGGTGAGGATCAAAAGCAGCATTTAGAGTTATCAAGAGATATTGCAAATAAATTTAATTTGGAATTTAATTCCACTAATTTTTTCATCGTACCAGAGCCTCTAATCCAAAAAAATTTTGCAAGAATAATGAGTTTAAAAGACGGAAGTAAAAAAATGAGTAAATCAGATCCTTCTGAATTAAGTAGAATTAATCTTAATGATAGTAGTGATGAAATTTTAAATAAAATAAAAAAGGCAAAAACAGACAATGAACCTCTTCCAGACAATGAAAATGATTTGTCAAAAAGGCCAGAGGCAGAAAACCTATTAGGAATTTATTCAAGCTTAAGTGACCAGTCAATAAGCAAAACGATAAATGAATTTTCAGGAAAAAATTTTTCTGAGTTTAAAGTAATGCTGGCAGATCTTGTTGTAAATAAAATTTTACCCATATCATCAGAAATAAATAAAATTCTTAAGGACGAAAAATTTATAGATAAAGTTTTAAGCGATGGAGCTGAAAAAGCTAATGAAATTGCATCTAAAAAAATTAGTAATATAAAAAAAATCATTGGTTTTTAATAATAATTTAATCTTTAAAAAGAAATTTTTTTATCTATATAGAGGTAATGTTTGTACAAACTCTAAACACACCAAATCCGAATTCGCTTAAATTTTTACCTGGCGAAAATGTTTCTCTATCTGGTCCAGTAGAGTTCACTAATAAAACCCAAACTTCTAATGAATTGATTAGAAATATCTTATCTGTAAATGGGGTTGAGGGAATTTTCCTTTCAGACAATTTTTTATCTGTAAATAAAAATGCAGAGAAAGATTGGGAAGATATAAAGCATATTATAATATCATTCATTAATGAGTATTATTCGAGTGGAAAGAAATTTGTTTATGAAAACTCTTCAGACAACAATAGAAGAGAGGATTTAGATGAAATTGAGATGAAAATAATTAAACTGCTGGAAACAAAAATAAGGCCTGCAGTTGCTAGAGACGGTGGAGATATAAAATTTAGAGAGTTTAAAGATGGTAAGGTAATGGTTGAAATGCAAGGAAGTTGTTCTGGATGTCCAAGTTCAACTATGACGTTAAAACAAGGCGTTGAAAACCTTCTTAAGCATTACATCCCCGAGGTTACTGAAGTAATAACCGTTTAATAATTAATTTTTATGATAAAAAATGCTAAAATGATAAGTATGGATATCAAATCTTTAAGAAAAATTCTTTTAAAAAAAGGTTTTTTGTTGTCAAAAAAATCTGTAGTGAAAAAACAGTCAAGTCTTCAAAACTTATACAAAATTTCTTTCTCTTCCTTATTAATAATATCATTTTTTTATATTTTGCCTCCAACGTCTAAATATTTTAGTCAACTATTTAAATCAAATCCTGAAATACAGAATTCCTCAAACCAAACACTTACATTAGCTTTGGAGGGAAAATTATTAGAAAATGAAATTATTGAAAATGATAATGGAACTAATCAAGATTTAGTATACCAAGAGCTTTATGGCGAAGTTACTGAAGAAGACTCTTTAGAAAGTGGTGTTAGACTAAAAGCTTCAGTATTATATCAGCTTTTTGAGGATACAAATTATAAATTAAGTGATGTAAGAGTAAGTAAAATCGCTAAACCAGTTGAAATAGGCAAACTTCCTTATGAATTAAAAGAAATACAAAGTGTTAAAAAAAGAAAAGAACTATTTATTCAAATTGTTTTGCCATTGATATTAGAGGAGAATAATAAAATACTTTTAGATAGAAAAAAACTTTTTGCGATTCTTAACAAAAATAATAATACGTCTTCTGATAATGATTGGCTTAACAAAAAATTTAAACAGTATGGTGTTTCAAACAAGGATATACCAACATTAAAAAGGAGAATGGATATTATTCCTCCTTCAATGGCTATTGCACAAGCAGCAAAAGAAACTGGCTGGGGCACATCAAGATTTGCACTTGAAGGAAATGCCTTATTCGGACAATGGACTTATACAGACAAAGGAATTAAACCCGCCGCCGCCGATGCTGGAACGACTCATAAGGTGATGATGTTCAATGTTCTTAAATCTTCTGTAAGAGCTTATGCAAGAAATTTAAACACTCATAAATCTTATAGAAAAATGAGATATGTAAGAGCTATACAAAGGGATAATAGAAAAAAATTAAATAGCATCGAATTAGTTGAATACTTGGATAATTATGCTGAGACAGGTAAAGAATATACAATTACTCTTAAAAAAATTATTCAACAGAATATGTTAAGAGATTTTGATGATGTAAAAATTTTACCAAACAGCGAAGCTGTAAAAAATCTAATTTAATTTTCTTTAATATTTTTAAGAACAAATTGTACACCAAACCATCTCCATCCTTCTTTATCTTTAATTGAACAATTAATTCTTCCTCTTCTTGAATTAAATTTATCTCTAAAATCAATTTTTAAAATATTTTTATCTATTTGTAATTTTGAACTCTCCCAACCTTTACCTTCATTAGAAAAACAACTTATATTTTGAATTTTTTGTTCATTAAAAAACTCTACTATCATTTCAGGTGGGTTATTTTCTTCTACAATTTTTTCTTCAGGAATAACTTTTTTGTACTGAAAGGGCAGGAGATTTATTATAAATTTAAATCTTTCTAAATCACCATATTTCTCGTTAATTGGAAATCTTGGCAACTCATATTGATCTTTATTTAAATCAATTACACCAGAATGTTGACCAAAAGCAAAATCAAAATACTCACTTATAAATTTCTTTTGAATTAAACTCCATTCTCCAAATGGATAAGAAAAAAAAATAGGATTATAACCCAAGTTAACCTTAAATATTTCAATAGATTTCTTAATATCGTTTTTAAATTGATCAAAGGTAAAATTTACTAAGTAATCATGCGAATGTGAGTGATTTCCAATTGATACAAATTCATATTTTTCTATTTCTTTTATCTGATCCCAATTCATATATCCTGTTTTTCCCACTGCTTCAGTAGATATAAATATTAAAAAAGGTATTTGATTTTCTTTAAGATATGGCCAAGCATTTTCGTAGAAGGACTTATAACCATCATCAATTGTTAATAAGAATTTCTTTTCTTTTTTTTCTGTAAAAAATACTTTCTTTAATAAATTTGGGTTTAAAAATTTATATCCAGAGTCTTTTATATTGTTTATATGCTCTTTAAAAACATTCATTTGAATATTCGTTGATGGGTATTTTCCCTCATTAAATCTGTGATACATAATAGAAACAATACCTTTCTCATTGGTAAAATATTTATTATAATTCTCCTGTGAATTTGCTATTTGAAATTGGAAAAATACAATTATGAATAATTTAATTATAGATACAGCTAGTGAAGAAATTTTATTAAAAATCATAACTAAAGATGAAGAATATAATATTAAACATAATAACAGTAGAGAAAAGTTTGATAATCTTGTTAACTTAGTTTTTAATTTTCTTAAGAAAAATCACATCGATTTATCAAAAATTGATAATGTTTTTATAAATCAAGGACCAGGTAAATATACCAGTATTAGATCCGCAATAAGCATCGTTAAAGCGCTTAAGGTTGCCAAAAATATTAGTGTATATGGCTACTATACGTCCCAAATTCCCAATAATAAACACAATATTTTGTTAAAGCTTTTAAAAGAAGGAAGGTTGACAAAAAATTTTATTCAACCAAAATATTTAAATTAATTATTAAATATGAGTGAAACAATAGAACAAAAATGTATCTCTAAAGGAGTAAAACTTACCGAGCAAAGAAAAATAATTGCCAAAGTAATGTCAGAAGCAAATGATCACCCTGATGTAGATGAATTGTATACTCGTGTTTCAAAAATTGATCCTAAAATAAGTATAGCAACAGTCTATAGAACTGTAAAATTGTTTGAAGAGTCAGGAATAGTAGCCAAGCATGATTTCAAAGGTGGAAAAGCAAGATATGAAGAGTTGAGCGAGAGTCATCATGATCATCTAATCGATGTTAAAACTGGAGAAATAATTGAATTTGTTGATGAAGAAATTGAAAAACTTCAGAAAAAAGTTGCAGAAAAATATGGATACGAACTTGTTGATCATAAATTGGAACTTTATGGGGTAAAAAAAAAAAGTGAGTAAAAAAATTTTTATTAAAACTTTTGGCTGTCAGATGAATGAATATGATAGTAATAGAATTTTCGATATTGTTAAACAAATAGGATACATCAAAACAGATAAGCAAGAAAATGCAGATTGCTACTTAGTAAACACTTGTCACATAAGAGATAAAGCCAAAGAAAAAGTTTTTCATGAAGTTGGAAGAATAAAAAAAATATATTCAAAAAAAAAAAAGCCTATTATGATCGTCGCAGGCTGTGTTGCTCAAGCTGAAAATCAAGAAATGTTAAAAAGAGAACCTTTTATCGATGTAGTAATTGGTCCACAATCGTATCATAAAATAAATAATATTCTTAAAAATTTTCAGGTAAACCAAAAAGAGGATGAAACAGAATTTGAAACTATCGAGAAGTTTGATCAATTAGAAAAAATTAAAAACACAAATAGTAAAGTTTCATCATTTTTAACAATCCAAGAGGGTTGTGATAAGTTCTGTCATTTTTGTGTTGTTCCATATACTAGAGGACCAGAGTGTTCAAGATCGTTTAAAACAATAATAAAAGAATCCGAGGAACTTATTAAAAATGGCGCTAGAGAAATTACTTTACTGGGTCAAAATGTAAATGCATACAAATACATAGAAAATGGAAAAGAATTTAAAATTTCAGACATAATTAATGAATTAGAAAAATTTACAGAATTAAAAAGAATAAGATATACAACATCACATCCAATAGATATGACCGAAGATCTAATTGAATGTTATTCTTATAATAAAAAATTGATGCCGTTTATTCATTTGCCAATACAATCTGGTTCGAACAAAGTTCTCAAAATTATGAATAGAAAGCACAAAGTAGAAGATTATCTTGATACTTATAGAAAGATAATAAATATTAATCCTACAATTAAATTTTCCAGTGATTTTATAATAGGTTATCCAGGTGAAGAAAAAGAAGATTTTGAACAAACAAAAAATCTAATTAATGAAATAAATTTTATAAATTCTTTTTCATTTATTTATAGCCCTAGACCCGGGACAAAAGCTTCTAATTTAAAAGAAATAAATAATAACATTGCAAAGGAAAGACTAATAGAATTACAAGCAATGTTGTTTAAGAATCAAATAGAACATAATAAATCCTTAGAAAACAAAGATATTGATGTACTAGTAGAAAATAAAATTAAAGATCAAAATAAATATTTTGGGAGAAATGAGTATTTTAATCCAGTCATCTTTGATTGTGATAGAAATGATATTGGAAAAATCGTAAAAGTTAATATAGAAAATACTAATCAAAACACACTATATGGAAAAATTAAAAACAAAATGAAAGCTGCATAATTTGAGTAATCCTGTTTCTAGAAAAATAAAATCAAATTTAAAATTTGTATACTCAGAAAATAGCACAATAAGTATAATTTTTTCAAAAAATGAAGATTTGTTAGGTGTTGTTGGAGAATTCAATAATAATATAAAAGAATTAGAAAAAATAACTAAAACTTCAATTTACTCGAGAGGCAATTCTATAATTTTAAAAAATGATGATAAGAATAATGAAATTGTTAAAAACGCTATTAGTTTTTTGTATGATCAATATTTAATTAATGGATCTATTGAAAAAAAAGATATAATTTCATCAACTAGTAAGTTTATGATAGACCAAAAAAATAATTCACGGGACAATATAAATTATATAATTAAAACACCAAAAAAGTCAGTAATACCAAGGTCAGAAAAACAGAAAAATTATGTTCAAGCTCTCAGAGAAAACGATGTAGTAATTTCCTCTGGACCCGCTGGAACTGGTAAAACTTTTTTATCTGTAGCTGTCGCTTTAACAATGCTACTAGATAAAAAAATCGAAAGAATTATATTATCTAGACCCGCAGTTGAGGCTGGAGAAAGATTAGGTTTTTTACCAGGTGATATGAGAGAAAAAGTCGATCCTTACCTAAGGCCTCTATATGACTCGCTATATGACTTACTAGATTTTGAAAAAATTCAAAAAAAAATTGAGGTTGGAGATATTGAAATAGCGCCCCTAGCATTTATGAGAGGAAGGACTTTAAAAAACTCATTTGCAATATTAGATGAAGCTCAAAATGCTACAGATACACAAATTAAAATGTTTCTAACTAGAATTGGTGAAAATTCTAAGATAGTCATTAATGGCGATCCATCCCAAATAGACTTACCTAACAAAAAAATGTCAGGTCTTGAAAGATCGAAAACAATTCTTGGTCATTTAAGTGAAATATCAATAGTAGACTTCGATCATAATGATGTAGTGAGACATCCGTTAGTTTCAAAAATAGTTAAGGCTTATTCTTCAAAAAATAATGATTAAAGCTGAAGTTCTTTTAGAGTCTAGGAACTGGAAAAAAATAATCAAAGATCCAAGAAAACTGATACTGGAAACAATAAAAAAATTTCCAGATGATTATAAATTTTTACGAAAAAGAGCTCATATTTCTATATTATTAACAGATAATAACAAAATAAAGTTATTAAATAAAAAATTTAGAAAAAAAAATAAACCTACAGATATTCTTTCTTTTCCATTTTTTGATAAAAAAAGTTTAAAAAAAAATAAAAATAAAAAACTTTATTTAGGAGATATTGCAATAAGTCATCAAGAGTTTTCAAAAAAAAATAAAAAAGATTTCAAAAATGGTTTTATAAAAATATTTATTCACGGCTTTTTACATTTGCTAAATTTTGAACATAAATCTAACAAAGACTTTAAAATTATGAATTCAATCGAAAATACAATTTTTCAAAAAATTAAAGGTTAGTTTGATAGTTAAAACAAATAAATTTTATTTAGATTATTGTTATATTCTTTTTTTGGGAGGATTAACCTCCTTTAGTTTGCCACCCTATAATTATTGGTTTATTAATTTTTTTACATTCAGTTTATTACTGGGAATTCTTTTTAAAAACAAAGATAAATTAAATAAGGTATTTTTTTTTTACGGTTATGTATTTGGATTTGGTTATTTCGTGTCCAATTTGTATTGGATACCGCTATCCCTTTCGTATGATGAAAACTTTAGCTATTTAATACCTTTAGCAATTATTTTAATCCCATCATTATTAAGCTTATTTTATGGAATTGGTTTTGTGGTCTTTAAATTTTATTTAAATTCAAAAAGTTTATTCATTAATATATTAGTTTTCTCAGTTGTCTTAGGATTTATTGAGTTTATAAGAGGTAATATTTTATCAGGATTTCCATGGAATCTTTTTGCCTATTCTTACTCGGAAAATATAAAGTTTATTCAGATTACTTCATTAATTGGCATTTATGGATTTAATACAATTTTAATAACGATATTTTCTGCTTTTTCTATTTTATTATTTTATAAAAAAAAAAACGAACTAATTGGTTTTTTTCTCATTTTAATTATAACACTGTCTACTTATATATACGGCACTTATAAACTAAGTGTAATTAAGAACTTAAAAAAAGAAATTCTTCCAGTCAAAGTTAAAATTTTATCCACAAGAGTTCCCATCGAGAGATTTTATACAGATATAGATGCTGAGGAAGTTTTATTAAGATTAATTAATCTAAGTGATGCCAAAGAGAATGAGGAAACTATATTTATATGGCCAGAAAGTATTATACCTAATAATAACCTGAGATCATTGAGAGAAAATTTTAATTATTTATTTAAAAAATCATTTTCTGAAAAACATACAATTATTTTAGGTATTAACGATGAAGAAATTGAAAATGATAAACTAAAATTTTTCAATACTTTATCAATATTAGATTATGAGGCTAATACTTTGTACAAATATAATAAAAATAAATTAGTTCCTTTTGGAGAGTTTCTCCCTTTAGAAAATATACTTTCTGCTATGGGGTTGAAATCTTTAACTAATAATTATCAGTCTTACTCTTCATCCAATATAAGAGATCCATTTAGTTTAAATAAATATGAAAAATTTAAAATATTACCTTTAATTTGTTATGAAATAATATATTCAGGCGAATTATCAAAAAATAGTGATGAATATAATTTTATAGTTAATGTTTCCGAGGATGGATGGTTTGGAGACTCAATAGGACCTTATCAACATTTTGCCCATAGTGTTTTTAGATCTGTTGAATATGGAAAATACACTTTGAGATCCGCAAATAATGGAATTTCAGCAATTGTAGATCCTACCGGAACTGTCGTTGATAAAATAAATATTAATAAAGAGGGTGTTATATCACTAAATGAAATGGTAAAAGCTGATAAGACAATGTTTTCCACATATGGAAATAAATTATATTTTTTAACTATTTTATTATATATTTTTTTGATTTTTTCATTTAAAAAATTCAAAAATGAATAACTTAAAAAATTATCTTTTTACAAGCGAGTCAGTGTCCGAGGGGCATCCTGATAAAGTCTGCGATAGAATATCAGATATGGTTGTAGACTCTTATTTAAGTGCAGAGCCTCAATCGAGGGTTGCTTGTGAAACTTTAACAACCACAAACAAAGTCGTTCTTGCTGGAGAAGTTAGAGGACCAGAGATAAAAAAAAATGATTTAATTCAAAAGGTTCGAGAATGCATAAAAGATATTGGATATGATCAAGAAGGTTTTACCTGGAAAGAGGCTACAAAAATTGAAAGTCACCTTCATTCACAATCAGCAGATATTGCAATGGGAGTAGATGCATCTGGAAATAAAGATGAAGGCGCAGGAGACCAAGGAATTATGTTTGGTTATGCTTGTAGAGAAACAGAAGTTTTAATGCCTGCACCAATACATTATTCACATAAAATTTTAAGATTAATGGCAGAAGATAGAAAGTCTGGAAAATTAAAAAATATTGAACCAGACTCAAAGAGTCAGATCACAATCGAATATAAAGATGGAGTACCTGCAAATGTAAAATCTGTAGTGATTTCAACTCAGCACTCACCAGATGTAAACCAAATGCAAGTAAGGGAATTAGTCAAACCTTATATAGAAAAGGCCATTCCTAAATCACTTTTAAATGGGTTACATGATAAAGAAATTTATGTTAATCCCACAGGGAATTTTGTTATTGGTGGACCAGATGGAGATAGTGGGCTAACAGGGAGAAAAATTATAGTAGATACTTATGGTGGTGCATCTCCTCATGGGGGAGGAGCTTTCTCAGGAAAAGATCCTACCAAAGTTGATAGATCAGCTGCATATGCATCTAGATATCTGGCAAAAAATATAGTTGCTTCAAAAATTTCTGATAAATGTTTGATACAACTAGCCTACGCTATTGGAGTTTCTAAACCTTTATCAATCTATGTTGATTTATTTGAGAATGACGAAGAAAAAAATAGACATGTAGAAAAATTAATTAATGAAAATTTTGATTTAAGCCCCAGAGGAATTAGAGAAATGCTTAATTTGAATAAACCAATCTATGAGAAAACAGCTGCTTATGGACATTTCGGCAGAGAACCAGAACAAAATGGAGCATTTTCTTGGGAAAAGACAGATAAAGCTGATATTTTCAGCAAGTAAATAAAGTTGAAAATATAAAAAAAATATCTATATTTGCAACACATTATTGAAATTTCAGAATGGGCCTCGGCCCATTTTTTTTTGGAGAAAACAAATGCTTAATAGAAGAGCAGATAAACTAGAATTATTAAGAATAGCTGAAGCTGTAGCTTTAGAAAAATCTATAGATAAAGAGTTAATTATAACATCAATGGAAACAGGTATAGCAAAGGCTGCTAGATCAAAATTTGGATCAGAAAATAATATTGCTGTAAATATCAACAGAGATAGTGGGGATATTGAAATCTATAGAAAGTTGATTGTTACTGAAAACCCGGAAAATCCAAACACTGAAATTAGTTTGAAACAAGCAGTTTTAATTGATGAAAATAATAAAGAAAAAAAACTTGGGGATGAAGTTCTTCAAGTGTTGCCATCGTTTGATTTTGGTAGAATTGCTGCTCAAACAGCTAAACAAGTAATTAGTTTTAATGTTCGTGAAGCTGAGAGAGAAAGACAATACAACGATTTTATAGATAAAAAAGATACAATATTAAGTGGAATAGTAAAAAGACTTGAATTTGGAAATGTAATTGTTGATCTAGGTAAAGCTGAAGGCATAATTCAAAAAAATGAAATGATCCCAAGAGAAAATATTAAAGCCGGAGATAGAGTAAAAGCTTATTGTTTAGATGTTAGAAGAGAACAAAGAGGACAGCAGATATTCTTATCAAGAGCTCATCCAAAATTTATGGAAAAGTTATTTACTCTTGAAGTACCTGAAATATATGATGGTTTAATAGAAATAATTTCCTCTGCAAGAGACCCTGGAAGTAGAGCAAAAATTTGTGTTAAAGCAAAAGATAACTCTCTAGATCCAGTTGGAGCATGTGTTGGAATGAGAGGTAGTAGAGTCCAAGCTGTTGTAAATGAACTTCAAGGAGAAAAAATTGATATAGTAAATTGGTCCGAAGATTTAGCAATAGTTACAGCAAGTGCTTTATCGCCCGCAGAAATACTTAGAGTAAATGTAGATAACAACTTAAAAAAAATTGACGTAATCTTAACAGATGAAAATTTAAGTAAAGCAATTGGTAGAAGAGGTCAAAACGTAAGACTTGCAACCAAATTACTAAATCACGAAATTAATATTCTTACTGATCAGGAAGACTCTGAAAGAAGACAACTTGAATTTAAAGAAAAAACAGACAATTTTGTAAAAAATTTAGAGTTAGACGAAACTTTAGGTCAATTACTTGTTGCTGAAGGGTTTTCATCTATTGAGGATATAAAAGATAGTAAAACTGAAAATTTAACTAAAATCGAAGGTATAGAGGAAGAAACAGCTAAAGAATTAATTGACAGAGCAAACGAGTTCTATCAAAAAGAACAAGAAGAAATTTCAAATAGAGTAAAAGACTTAGGATTAGATAATAATTTAACTAATTTACCAGGCTTAACTCCGGGGATGTTAATTACTCTTGGAGAACAAAAAATTTTAACCCTGAACGATTTTGCAGACTTAGCATCGGATGAACTTACCGGAACTTACGATGTAGTAAATGGCGAAAAAGTTAAAATTAAAGGTTACCTTGAAGATTTTGCTTTAACTAGACAAGAAGCAGATAATTTAATTATGTCAGCAAGACAAATAGTTTACAAAGATTAAGAGATGACTTATGGACAAAAAAAAATTAAAACTTTCAATATCGGGAAATACAAAAAAAACTATAAATAATATTGAGCAAGCAAGAGCAAATCCTAAAAATTCTGTAATTATAAAAAATAATAAATCTTTCTCAAAGAAAAAGTTTTTCAAATCATCTACGACTGGGGAAAATTTTAATAAATCAAAATCATTTGGAGGTTTTAAAAAACAACCTCAAAGTTTCTTTCCCAAAAAAGATGTTTCTGATTTCGAAAAAAGAAAACTTGCTGAGCAAAGGGCAACAAAAAGGTTAAAAACAGACCAAAATAAGGAAACAAAAGATAAAAATATTAAAAAAAGAGAACTTAAATTAACTATATCAAGAGCTTTAAGTGATGAAGATGGACAAGAAATTAGAGGCAGAAGTCTTGCATCTATTAGAAGAGCTAGACAGAAAGAAAACAGGGAAAATATAAAAGATGAAAAGCAAGAGTATAAACCAGTTAAGAGGGAAGTATCAATTCCTGAAGTAATTACTATTAGAGAGTTGGCTAATAGAATGAGTGAACAATCAAGTAATTTAATTAAACATCTTTTGACCATGGGTGTTAAGGCAACAATAAATCATGCTATTGACTCAGATATAGCTGAGTATTTAGTTAAAGAATTTGGACACAACCCAATTAAAGAGGAAAAGGCTGCAGACATAATAAAAAAAATTACAGAAAATAAAAATGAAAATTTAAAATCTAGACCTGCTATAGTTACTGTAATGGGTCATGTGGATCATGGAAAAACTTCTTTGTTAGATGTTTTAAGAAAGGCAAATGTTGTCGAAGGAGAATATGGAGGCATCACTCAACATATTGGAGCTTATCAAATATCAAAGGATAAAAATAAAATTACTTTCATTGATACTCCAGGTCATGCAGCTTTTACCGAGATGAGATCAAGAGGATCAAAGCTAACAGATATTGTGGTATTAGTAGTAGCCGCTGATGATGGAGTTAAACCTCAAACTATAGAGTCAATAAATCACGCTAGAGCTGCAAAAGTTCCTATTGTAGTTGCAATTAACAAATGTGATTTGCCTGAAGCAGATCCAAAAAAAATCAAAAATCAACTCTTAGAACATGAATTAATTGCTGAGGATTTATCAGGTGATACTTTGATGATTGAAATTTCAACTAAAACAAAAAAGAATCTAGATAAACTGATAGAAAGTATTATTTTACAAGCAGAACTTCTAGATCTTAAAACCGAATATGATTCTGAGGCAAAAGGAATAGTTTTGGAGTCAAAGATAGATACTGGCAGAGGTCCAATAGTTAATATTGTGGTTACTTCTGGAAATTTAAATCGAGGAGATTATTTTGTAAGTGGCAAAAAGTGGGGCAAAGTTAGAGCAATTATAAATGATCAAGGTCAAAACTTAGACTTTGCAGGACCATCAACACCAGTTGAAGTTTTGGGTATTAATGGTGCTTCAAACGCTGGTGATGATTTTTTAGTATTAAAAACAGAAAAGGAAGCTAAAAATTTATCAGAGGTAAGAGTAAATGAGGCAAAAGAAGGATTGAAAAATCTAAATCTTGCAACGACAGATGATGCATTCTCGAAAAAAACTTCTGAGGAATTAAATATTATAATAAAATCAGACGTTCATGGCTCTTCTGAAGCAATAAAATATGCGCTAACAAATATAAAACATGAGGAAGTAAAATCAAAAATATTACTTTCAGATATTGGAATGGTTACGGAGACTGATATCACACTTGCAAAAGCCTCAAATGCAGTTGTAATTGCTTTTAATGTTAAACCAAGTAAAGAAGCAAAAAAATTAGCAGAAAAAGAAAAAATCAAAATCGAAACATTTAATATAATTTATGAGCTAATTGATTATATTAAAAATAGAATGTCAGGTCTCCTAACGCCTGAAATTAACGAAGAAATAATAGGCACTGCAGAAGTTTTAGATATATTTAAGGTTTCTAAAGTTGGTAAAGTAGCTGGATCTAAGGTAATAAATGGTGAGATTAATCAAGATTCTCATGCAAGAATAATAAGAGATGGAACTATTATTTTTACTGGTAAAGTTGGATCAATTTTTAGAGAAAAAAATCAAGTTAAACAGGTAAATGCTGGTTTAGAATGTGGTATATCACTGAAGGACTTTAATGATTTTCAAATAAAGGATATTATTGAAGCATATAAGTCAAAAATTATAGAAAGACAAATATCATCATGAGTAAATTAGGAAAAACAGTTTCACAAAGGCAATTAAGAGTTGGAGAAATGATAAAACAAGCGTTAAGTATGATATTTTTAAGAGAGGAAACAAAGATCTCTGATTTAGATACAAAATCTATAACAGTAACTGAGGTAAGAATGAGCCCAGATTTGAAGACAGCAAAAATTTTCGTAATACCTCTTGGCGGTAAAGACGCTGAGAATGTTGTAGGTAAATTGAAAGAATTTTCATTTGTAATCAGAAAAGTTTTATCAAAAAAAATAATGGTTAAATTTTTGCCAAAATTATTTTTTGTTAACGATGATTCTTTTGACTATGCTGAAAAAATAGAAAATTTAATTAGACAAACACAAAAATAAAAGAAAATATGGAGAAAAAAATGAAAGATATAGCAAGACATGATAAAGATACCGGATCATCAGAGGTACAAATATCACAGCTAACAGCTAAAATAGAGAATTTATCAGAACATATTAAAAAGTTCAAAAAAGATAAACATTCATCTGTTGGTTTAATAAAAGCAGTAAATAAACGAAAGAAATTATTAGATTTTTTAAAAAAAAATAAGATGGAAACGTACAAAGAAGTAATTTCGAAATTAAATTTAAGGAAATAAATGTTTAAAGTAGTAAAAAAAGAAATTGAAGTAGCCGGAAAAAAAATAAGTTTAGAGACAGGTAAAATAGCAAGACAAGCTGATGGTGCTATTATTGCACAATGTGGTGAGACAGTTGTTTTAGCAACAGCAGTAGGTGCAAAAAAAGTAAATCCAGATATAGATTATTTCCCTTTGTCAGTAAATTATCAAGAGAAGTATTATGCTGCAGGCAAAATTCCTGGTGGATATTTTAAAAGAGAAGCAAGGCCAACTGAAAGTGAGACATTAATTTCAAGATTAATTGATAGACCTATTAGACCTTTGTTTCCAGATGAATTTAAAAATGAAGTACAAGTTCTTCCAACAGTAATTTCTTATGACAAAGAAAATGAAGCAGATATATTATCTATAATTGCCTCATCTGCAGCATTGGCAATTTCTGGTATGCCTTTTTTAGGACCCGTAGGTGCTTCTAGAGTTGGATTTATTAATGGAAAATATGTGTTAAATCCGTCAAAATCAGAAATTAAAAGTTCAAAACTGGATTTAGTTGTTGCAGGAACAAAAGATGCAGTTTTAATGGTAGAGTCAGAAGCTAGCGGTTTAACAGAGGAAGAAATGTTAAACGCGGTCAAGTTTGGTCACGAAGGTTTTGTTCCTGTAATTAAAATGATTGAGGACTTGGCTAAAGAATGTAAAAAATCTGATTGGGTTATTGAAAAAAAAGACCTTTCCGAAGTGAAGAAAAAGTTAGAATCTGAATTTACAAATGATCTTAAGAAAGCATTTTCTATTAGAGACAAACAGGAAAGATCAAATATGATCTCAGAAATTACAGATAAAGCTAAAAAATTATATGAAGAGAACGAAGAAATTACAGATTTAGACGTAAACTCTGAACTTAAAAATTTAGAGAAAAAAATTGTAAGAACTGATATTTTAAAAAATAAAAATCGTATTGATGGAAGAGGATTGTCAGATGTGAGACCAATAATGTGTGAAGTTGGAATTCTTCCGAGAGTTCATGGATCAGCATTATTTACAAGGGGAGAAACACAGGCAATAGTAACAACTACTCTTGGCACATCAGATGATGAACAAAAAATTGAAACTTTAGATGGCCTACAAAAAGAAAGGTTTATGCTTCATTACAACTTTCCACCTTTCTCTGTTGGGGAAACCGGCAGAATTGGAACTGGCAGGAGGGAAATAGGACATGGAAAACTAGCATGGAGAGCAATAAACTCTTCTTTGCCACCAAAGGAAACTTTTCCTTACACATTTAGAATAGTTTCTGAAATAACCGAGTCTAACGGCTCATCATCTATGGCGACTGTTTGTGGTACATCTCTAGCACTAATGGATGCTGGAGTACCAATAAAAGAACCAGTCGCAGGTATTGCAATGGGATTAATTAAAGAAGGTGATGACTTTAGTGTTTTGTCTGACATTCTAGGAGATGAAGATCATTTAGGTGATATGGACTTTAAAGTAGCAGGAACTAAGGATGGCATAACATCACTTCAAATGGATATAAAAATAACAGGTATTACATTTGAAATTATGGAGCAGGCACTAAAACAAGCTAAAGATGGAAGAATCCATATTTTAGGTGAAATGAACAAATCTATTGCTAAATCAAGAGATAACGTTGGAAAACATACGCCAAAAATGGAAAAAATATCAGTGGATAAAAAAGATATTGCGACAGTGATTGGAAAGGGAGGAGCAACGATCAGAGAAATTGTTGAACTTTCTGGAGCTAAGGTTGATATCAATGACGAAGGTGTAGTTACAGTTGCTGCACCAGACGAAGAATCTAGAAACAAAGCAATGCAAATGATTAAAGATTTAACTGCAAAACCAGAAATGAATAAAATTTATAACGGGAAAGTAATGAAAATCATGGAGTTTGGTGCTTTCGTCAACTTCTTAGGTAAACAAGATGGACTGGTTCATATTTCTGAGCTTGCTGATAAAAGAGTAGCAAAAGTAACAGATGTCGTTAAAGAAGGAGACGAAGTAAAAGTTAAAGTAATTGGATTTGACAGAGGTAAAGTTAAACTATCAATTAAACAAGCGGTGGTTTAGTAATGCAGGATCAACAAATAATTAATATTATTGCAAATCTTAAAGGTCGTAGAAATTATGAAGAAAAAAAAGCTGCAAAACTTGGATTTGCATCATTGTATGAATATTTTGAGTACAAAATTATAAAAGAAAAGGAAGCTGCAGAAGATAAGAAGCAAGAATTAGAAGAGTCAAAAACTAGTGAACAAATAAAAAAAACTAAGAAAAGTTGCAGTTGTTGTTAACTAAAATTTTTTTTCTATTTCTTTTGAGTTTCCTTTTTTCTTTGAAAGAAAGTTTTGCTTTTTTCATAACACTAGAATCTTTAAATGATTTACCACTGTAACGTTTAGACATTTTACGTTATGTTTTTTGGATCTGGCATTCCTACTTTGTTATATCCAGCGTCTACATAATGTATTTCTCCAGTAACACCTCCAGCCAGATCACTTAATAAATATAAAGCAGAATTTCCAACATCATTAATATCTACATTCCTTTTTAAAAAGGAATGATCCTCATTCCATTTATATAAAAATTTTGCATCCCCTATTGCTGATGCTGCCAATGTTTTAATTGGTCCTGCACTTATTGCATTTACTCTAATTTTTTTCATACCTAAATCTCTTGCAAGATATTTTACACTTGCTTCTAATGCTGATTTACAAACCCCCATCACATTATAGTTTGGTATAGCTTTGGTAGACTCATAAGTAAGTGTGATCATACTTCCATTTGGTCTCATTATCTTCGCTGCTTCTCTTGCAACTTCAGTAAATGAAAAGCAAGAAATAAGCATACTTCTTAAAAAGTTTTCTCTAGTTGTATTTAAATATTCTCCAGATAGTTCAGATTTGTCTGAGAAAGCAATAGCATGGACTATAAAATCAATTTCTCCTAAGTTAGATTTAATCTCCTCAAACAATTTGATCACATCCTCTTTTTTTTCTACATCGCAGCTAAATGTGGATTTTGAATTTAACTTTTCTGCCAATGGAATTACCCTTTTCTTTAAAGCATCTCCCAGATATGTGAATGAAAGTTCAGCCCCAGCTTCTGCAAGTTTTTGAGAAATACCCCAGGCAATGGATCTTTCATTTGCCACACCCATGATTAAACCTTTTTTACCTTTCATTAAGCTCATAATTTAAACCTTTTCAAAAATTAAAGTTGCGTTTGTTCCACCAAAGCCAAAACTATTGGACATTACTGAATTTAATTCAACATTTTTTTCGGTTTGTGTAACTATAGGGAATTTTTTCGCATCTTCGTCCATTTCGTTTATATTTACTGAAGCTGTTATAAAATTATTTTTCATCATAATAAGACTGTATATTGCTTCATGAACTGAAGCAGCTCCCAATGGATGTCCTGATAAAGACTTAGTTGAACTAATTTTCGGAATTTCAGCTCCAAAAGTTTCTCCAACAGCATTTAACTCTGTTATATCTCCAACCGGGGTTGAGGTTCCGTGGGTATTTAAATAATCAATTTTATTTTTTGAGGTTGCAAGTGCCATTTTCATACATCTTATAGCTCCTTCACCAGATGGAGCTACCATATCATATCCATCTGAAGTTGCGCCATAGCCAGTTAACTCAGCATAAATTTTTGCACCTCTTGCTTTAGCTCTCTCATATTCTTCAAGCACCAATACACCAGCCCCACCAGCAATAACAAATCCATCTCTAGTTTTATCATAAGCTCTCGATGCCTTTTCAGGTGTATCATTATATTTAGACGATAATGCTGTCATGGCATCGAACATAGCAGTCATCGCCCAATGAATTTCCTCACTTCCTCCTGCGAAGACAATATCCTGTTTGCCCATTTGAATTAGTTCCATTGAATTCCCTATACAGTGACCACTAGTTGCACATGCTGAACTCATTGTATAATTGGTACCTTTAATTTTAAAAGGTACAGCAAGAGTTGCAGATGCCGTACTGGCCATAGTTCTTGGCACTATGAAAGGTCCCATTAATTTAGGAGTTTTTGCTCGTGTTTTATCTGCTGCTAAAATCACGTTCTCTATTGAAGGACCACCTGAACCCATAACAATACCAGTTTTAAAGTTGCTCACGTCATTTTCCTCTAATCCAGAGTCTTCAATTGCCTCTTTCATGGCTATATAATTATAAGCAGAACCAGAACCCATAAATCTTATTGTTTTTCTATCAATATGATCTTCAAGTTTAATATTCGGCTTCCCATGGACGTGACTTTTAAGATTATGTTCTTTATATTCCTCAGAAAATGAAATTCCTGATTTTGAATTAATTAAAGATTGTTTAACTTCTTCTTGATTATTTCCTAAGCAAGACACAATACCTAATCCTGTAATAACAACTCTTCTCATTATTTAAACAATCCAACCTTTAAATTTTCAGCAGAATAAATTTTTTTTCCATCAGCTGAAAGGATACCATTTGCAAGCCCAACTGTTGTTTCTCCTTTAATAAGTATTCTTTTCATTTCAATTTCATACATTGCCATTTTAACATTTTTTAATACTTCACCAGTAAACTTTACTGCACTAACCCCCAAAGCCCTTCCTCTTCCAGGGTTTCCAAGCCAGCCAAGATAAAAACCAACAAGTTGCCACATCGCATCTAGGCCCAAACATCCAGGCATAACCGGATCTTCTTTGAAGTGACAATTAAAAAACCACAAATCATCTTTAATGTCTAATTCTGCTTTAATTAATCCTTTTTTATATGCTCCAGTATTTTCGCTAATTTCTGTAATTCTGTCAAACATCAGCATCGGAGGAAGAGGCAACCTGGCATTTCCTGGTCCAAATAAGCCGCCCTCTCCGCAGTTAATTAGTTCATCGTAACTATAGGAGTTTTTTTTCATAAAAGTTTTACCTTAATACTTGATTTCAGATAAATATAATATTAATATAGTTTAGAATTATTATAAAGTATGAATAAAATTAATATAAATTTTATTGCAAAATTAAGAACTTCTGGTCTTCGTCCAACGAAACAAAGATTAAAAATCTGTGATATATTATTCAATAGGGAAAAAACCTTCCACTTTTCAATTAATGACCTAACAAAAATTTTAGAAATTGAACATAATGAAAAAATTTCATTAGCTACAGTTTATAACACAGTTCACGCTTTCAAAAAAAAAGGTTATTTAAAAGAGATACACATTGGAAATGAAATGTCATATTTTGATACAAATACATCGTCTCATCATCATTTTTACGATGAGCAGACAAAAGAGTTAACTGATATTAGTTCTAATGAAGTAGAAATAAAAAAAATCCCAAGTCCTCCTAGTGGAAAAAAAATTGATGGAGCAGAGGTTATCTTCAAAATTTCTAAGAAAATCTAGTTTATAATCATTCTAAACTACTTGACTTTATATAACTAAGGTCCTATATTTTACCTAATAGCGGAGGTTAATAATGAGTAGTGAAATAAATAATGACATAAATAAATGCCCATTTCATGGCGAGGGAATACCACAAAAACACAATTCAGGAAAAGGACAAACCAATAAAGATTGGTGGCCAAATAGTCTTAATTTAAAAATATTAAGCCAACATTCATCATTGGTTAATCCAATGGATAAAAAATTTGATTATAAAAAAGAATTTAAAAAACTTAATTTTAAAGCTTTAAAAAAAGATCTTCATAAATTGATGACGCAATCTCAAAGTTGGTGGCCAGCTGATTACGGTCATTATGGACCTCTATTTATTCGATTGGCTTGGCATGCTGCAGGAACTTATAGAACTGGCGATGGAAGAGGTGGAGCTGGAACCGGAAATCAAAGATTTGCACCAATTAATAGTTGGCCCGATAACGTCAATTTAGATAAAGCAAGACTCCTTCTTTGGCCAATAAAAAAGAAATATGGGAAAAGAATTTCATGGGCAGATTTATTTATATTAGTTGGAAATGTTGCTCTAGAGTCCATGGGTTTTAAAACTTTCGGCTTCGGAGGTGGTCGTGAAGATATTTGGGAACCAGAAGAAGATATATATTGGGGCTCTGAAAAAGAATGGCTTGCCAATAATAGATATAATTCAAAAAGAGAATTAGAAAATCCACTAGGAGCTGTTCAAATGGGTTTAATTTATGTTAATCCACAAGGACCTGATGGAAATCCAGATCCATTGCTAGCCGCTAGAGATATTAGAGAAACCTTTGGAAGAATGGCAATGAATGATTACGAGATCGTAGCATTGGTTGCTGGTGGTCATACGTTTGGAAAATCGCATGGTGCAGCCCCAGAATCTCACAAAGGTCCTGAACCAGAGGGCTCAAGGATCCAGGATCAGTCTACTGGTTGGAATAGTAATTATAAAAGTGGTCTTGGGGCAGACACTATAAGCAGTGGAATTGAGGGTGCTTGGACATCAAATCCAATAAAATGGGATATGGGATATTTTGATAATTTATTTGGGTATGAATGGGAATTATCGAAAAGTCCTGCCGGAGCACATCAGTGGAAGCCGGTAAAAAATGGTCATGCCCCCAATATGACACCTGATGCACATATAAAAGGTAAGAAAAATCTTCCTATGATGCAAACTACAGACTTATCAATGAGATTTGATCCTGAGTTTGGAAGGATTTCTAGACACTTTCATAATAATCCAAAAGAGTTTGCAGATGCTTTTGCTCGTGCTTGGTTTAAGCTTACACATAGAGATATGGGGCCTAAGATAAACTATTTAGGTAGTGAAGTGCCAAAAGAAGATTTAATTTGGCAAGATCCAGTTCCTAAAAATAAAAATAAATTAAAAAATAAAGACATTGAGGTACTAAAGACAAAAATTGCTAAGTCAGGTCTTTCAGTATCTAATTTAGTATCTACAGCTTGGGCTTCTGCTTCAACATTTAGAGGTTCGGACAAAAGAGGTGGTGCTAATGGTTCTCGTATAAGACTTGCTCCACAAAAGGATTGGAAAGTAAATAATCCATCTCAACTTTCGAAAACAATTAAAGTTTATGAGAAAATCCAAAAAGGATTTAATAATAAAAACAAACATGTTTCTTTAGCGGATCTAATTGTTCTTGGTGGCAACGTTGGAATTGAAAAAGCAGCAAAAGATGCAGGTAAAAAAATTAAATTACCTTTTTCTCAAGGTAGAGGTGATGCCTCTCAGGATCAAACAGATATCCACTCCTTTAGTTTATTAGAGCCTCAAGCTGATGGATTTAGAAACTATGCAAATGCTGACAGTACAACTCAAGCAGAGGAATTATTGATTGACAAAGCTCAATTAATGCAATTAAGCGGTCCAGAGATGACAGTTCTAATTGGCGGTATGAGAGTTCTTGGAACAAACTTTGATGGATCGAAACATGGAGTATTTACAAAAAGGCTAGGTAAATTAACAAACGACTTCTTCGTAAACTTATTAGATATGAATATTAAATGGAAAGAAGCTTCAAGCCAAGAGGACCTATTTAATGGCGTTGATCGTAAATCAGGAAAAGTTCTATGGACCGGTACTAGAGCAGACTTAATTTTTGGTTCAAATTCTCAACTGAGAGCATTAGCTGAAGTGTATGCGACAGATGATTCGTCTGACAAATTTGTAAATGACTTTACAGCTGCATGGACTAAGGTTATGAATGCTGATCGATTTGATTTACAAAAATAAGAAGGAATAAACTTATGGCGGAAATGAGTTTTGAAGATTTTTACAACGTACCAGATCTAAAGTTTGATATATCTAGGTTGAGAAAAGATCTAGATAAAGTTCTAGAGAGAAAAAAATTTAAATCTCCTGGAGTAACTCATTTTGGAGCTATTTCACTAAATAGAGTTCCAAATGATGAAAGTTCTGTTGAAGGTAATAATGTGCGAGGAAAATACTGGACTATTGCTGATGAAACAGGCAAAGAAGTTTCCAGAGACATTGATATAGATGAATCTAAATATACTGAACTTGTACCAGAGTTTGAGGATACTTATTTCAAGGAGGTTTACGAAACTCTAAAAAATAGATTTAAACTTGGACGAGTAAGATTATTACTGAAGGAACCAAGATCCACATTAAGTTGGCATAAAGATCCCGAGCCAAGATTGCATATACCTATTGTTACAAATAAAGGGTGCATGATGGTAATAGAAAACGTTGCAAAACATATGCCAGCAGATGGAACTGCAACTATCACTAATAATAAAAAATTTCATAATTTTTTTAATGGGGGAGAGCAAGCAAGAGTACACCTTGTAGCCTGTGTTTTAGAAGATCCTTTCAATTAATTTGGTAGCTTACCCCAATAGTCATTAAAGATTAACCATCCAGAAATATTTTCGTTACTTGTCTTACACCAATTTTGTTTGCACTTCGAAATTAAGATAAGTTTTCCTTTTTGTGCAACAGCTAATGGCTCTGAAAATTTTGTAGGTTTTGAAAATATAAATTGATTTTTTGTTAATATTACCGAGGAAGACTTTCTCAACTGGGAAGTATGTATCCATCCACTGTTAAGTTTATGATCAATAATTCTTCTAAAATTTTCTTTTTTATCAATTACTTTAATAGGTAAATTTTTTTTTAGATAAATATACTTAATCGGATATTCAAAACTTGGGCCATACCGAACGTTTACTTTATTATTTTTAAGCATCACAAATTCCTCTGAAAAAGATGTTTGAATTGGAAAAAAAAATATAAGATAAAATATAGAGATAAATATTATCCGCATATACAATTTTTTATTTTGTTAAATTTAATTATTCTCATTTTTAAATTTAATGTATTTAAAATCAATATTGAATTTTCTAAAGAATTTTTAGTTCCCAATATTGATTTTAAAACTTCATTTGCCTGCAAAGATCCAATTATACTTGCGTTAGTTCCGAGTATTCCCTCTTGATCACAATTTAAAATTTCATCAGATGGTTTATTTTGATAAAAACATTCCAAGCACGATCTTTTATTATTTTTAAAATCAAACGAAAAAATATGTCCATCAAATTTGCTTATGGCACCAACAACTAATTTTTTTTTATATTTAATACAATTTTTATTAAGTAAAAACTTAGTGTTAAAATTATCAGAGGCATCAATTATAATGTGATACTTAGTGATTAAACTTTTTATATTATTTTGTTTAATTTTTTTTTTAAAAATTTTAATTTTTACAAAAGGATTTACTAACTTTAATTTTTGTTTAATCGCATCGACTTTAAATTTATTTAAATCAGCAGTACTAAAGAGTGTTTGTCTATTTAGGTTAGATAAAGTGACTTTATCATGGTCAATTACTCCAATTTCACCAACACCAGCTCTACATAATAAATCAGCAATTGGACAACCTAAACCTCCTGCACCAACAATAAACACTTTTGCTTCGCTAATTTTTTTCTGACCAGATAAACCAACATTTTTTAAAATTATTTGCCTAGAATATCTATCTAGATAATTTTTACTTACTAGTTTCATTTACCTGTTGATCCGAAACCACCTTCTCCTCTGATAGTTGAAGGCAAACTTTCTACTTCTTCAAAAGTAGCTTTAATTATAGGAACCAAAACCATTTGAGCAATTCTATCTTCATTGTTAACTATAAAATCTTTAATTCCATGGTTATAAAGAATTACTTTCAACTCTCCTCTATAGTCACTATCTATCGTGCCGGGGGTATTTAAAACAGAAATATTATTTTTTGCAGCAAGTCCTGACCTTGGTCTTATCTGTACTTCAGTATTGTCCGGTATCGCTATAGATAATCCCGTAGGTATCATACAAGATCTTTTCGGTATTATTACTATAGGTTTGTCTAAAAAAGCCATAAGGTCCATCCCCGAAGATCCATCCGTTTTATATTTTGGTAATTTTACTTTAGAATTAAGTCTTTTAATAAGTATTTTAACCATTTGCTCTAAGTTCGTTAGATATTTTTTCTACTAACGTTTTAGCAATCATTTCTTTGGTATTAAACAAAATATCTTCAATGTTAGATTTATTTTTACGAAATATTTTCACTGCGTTAAATTCACTATCGAAGCCAATTTTTTTATCAGATATATTATTTGCAACAATCCAATCACAATTTTTTTCATCTAGTTTATTTTTAGAGTTTTCCTCTAAGTTATTAGTTTCAGCCGCAAAACCTATAACTAATCTAGGTCTTAACTTGTTGTGTTTTGAAGTGATATCAAGAATATCTTTAGTTTTTTCTAATTCTAAATTTTTAAAATCACTTTTTTTAATTTTATCTTTATTCACATGGCTTACTTTAAAATCTGCAACAGCAGCTGTAAAAATAGCAACATCAGTTGGTAGATTTTCTATAGTTCTTTCATACATTTCTTCTGCATTGTTAACATTTAAGACTTTTACCCCTTCAGGAAATTTTAGATTTGTTGGACCTGTTATAAGAGTTGTTTCAAAACCATTCTTTTGAAGTTGATCAGCAATCGCATATCCTTGTTTTCCGGAAGATCTATTCGTGATAAATCTAACTGGATCAATATACTCACGAGTAGGACCTGCAGTAACTAATGCTTTAAACTTTTTATTTACATCAATATTTTTAAAATATTCATTTATTATCTTTGAAATGTCAACTGGCTCCATAAATTTCCCAACCCCAAATTCTCCACAAGCCATTTCACCAATCTCTGGACCAATGAGTTTAAATTGGGTATTAACCAGTTTTTTTAAATTAGATTTAGTTAAAGGGTTTTCCCACATCTTTACATTCATTGATGGTGCAAGAAAAATGTCTTTATTTGAAGCTAATGCTACTGTTGTGGCTAAATCTATAGCTAAACCATTACTCAATTGAGCAATCTTATTTGCTGTTATTGGTGCAAATAAAATTATATCTGCCCATCTTGATAAAGAAATATGATCCATTTCCGCCTCATTTTTATAGTCAAATAAATCTGTATAAACTTTTTCATTTGAGAGAGAACTAACTGATAAAGGTGTAATAAATTCTAAAGCACCTTTGGTTAATATAGTTTTAATATGGCATTTATTTTTTTTTAAAATTCTAATCAATTCCAAACCTTTATAGGCTGCTATCCCACCACAGATAACAAGTAATATTTTTTTATTATTCAAATTTTTCATTAAAAGATTAAAATACTATGATCGATAAAATTACAAGAAATAATAAACCAATAATACTTTGATTTTTAAATGATTTAAGTTCCATTTTTTTTTCATTTAATGAGGAGTAAGCATTTGAATTTTGAGGTATTTGACCACTTGCCAAATACGTTAAAGCTTGATTTGCTTTTTCCATAACTTGAGGTAGTTCCGGTAATTTCCTTAAAACTTCAGATGTATCTTTAAGAATATTTCCTATTTCATTAATTGGATCTTTTGTTTCTCTCAACCATTTTTCTAAAACTGGTTTAGATATCTCCCAAATATTTGCATCTGGATCTAGTTTTCTTGCAACACCTTCAACAACAACCATAGTTTTTTGTAGTAAAAGAAGTTGGGGTTGTGTCTGCATGTTAAATTTTTCAGTAATATCAAATAGTTGTTTAAGTAATTTACCTCCCGATATATCTTTAACAGATTGACCAAATATTGGTTCACCAATAGACCTTAATGCTTGAGCAAGTTCTCCAATATTTACATTTTTTGGGACTAGGCCAGCTGCTATGTGCACTTCAGCTACTTTTTTATAATCTCTTTGAATAAACCCATATAATATTTCTGCTAGAAATCTTCTGTTTATCTTATCAATTCTTCCCATTATACCAAAATCTATGAATATTAATTGACCACTATTATCTACTAGTAAATTCCCTTGGTGCATATCTGCATGAAAGTATCCATCTCTAACAGCATGTCTTAAAAAATGTTGAATTATGTCCCTAGCGAGTGTTTTAATATTAACATCAAGTAATTTAATTTTTTCTACTTCTCTAATAGATATTGCCTCAACCCAATCTAAAGTTAAGACATTGTCACTAGTGTACTTCCAGAATATTTTAGGGATTTTAAAACCAATATCATTTCTTGTATTTTCATAAAATTCATTTGCTGCAGCTGCTTCAAACCTTAAATCCATTTCATGGTTAGTTATTTCTTTTAATAAAAAGACTACTTCTACGAGCTTAAGTCTTTTAGTTTTTTTAATAAATGACTCAACAATATAAGCAAGCAGCATTAAAGCTTCTATTTCATCATTAAAAATTTTTTTTATGTTTGGTCTTAAAACTTTTATCGCAACATCTTTAACCATACCATCTTCTTTTATTTGTGCTTTATGAACCTGAGCAATTGATGCAGCTGCAATAGGTTCAGAAATACTAATAAAATCCTTAAAATTTTCGTGTCCGATACCTTCTCTGATTTCACTTAGAGCCAAATCTTTTGAAAATGCAGGCACTTTATCTTGTAATGTTTGCAACTGCTCAGATAGTTTATCTCCAATTATATCAGGTCTCGTTGCAAGAAATTGTCCAAGCTTTATGAAAGTAATTCCCATTGACTCCATCGATTTACAAAGGCGTTCTTCTTCATTATATTCTCGAGTAATATTTTTCTTACCAAATAAACCAAGAAGGTTAAAAAATAATTTGATTAAAAAAGGAATTTGATAAACCTTAGATATTATTCCTAAGGCATCTGATAAAGCTAGCTTTCTGCCAATCATAAATAAGGTTACAATTTTTTTAATCATTATAATTTCCAACCACTATGCAATGCTACTATTCCACCATTAAAATTTAAATACTTACACTTTTCGAATTTATTTTTTTCCATTAATTCAAGAAGCTCATCTTGGTTAATAAATTCATTAATGCTTTTAATTAAGTATTCATAAGGTTTTTTGTCCCCTACTATAAACTCACCTACAATAGGAATTAACTTCGAATAATTTTGGTAGAAAAAATCCAAGTATTCATTGTTTATTTTAGAAAATTCTAAACAAAAAAATCTACCACCTTTTTTTAAAACCCTAAATGCTTCTGATAAAGTTTTATTTAGATTCTTGGTATTTCTTAAACCAAAGCTTATTACATAATAGTCAAACTGATTTTCTCTAAATGGCAATTTTTCAGCAGTTGCAATTTTCCATGAAATATTCTTGTAATTTTTCAGCTTCTGCCTTCCAATTGAAATCATTTTTCTATTTGGATCAACGCATTGAATTTTACATTCTCCACTAGTTAAATCACTAAAAAGTTTAGCAATGTCACCAGTTCCACAAGCTACATCGATTAATTTTTTATTTGATTTTGGTTTCATAGAGTAGATTAATTGTTTTTTCCATGATTTATGTATTCCAAAAGACATCAGATTGTTCATTAAATCATATTTATCATAAACTTGATTAAATACGTTTGAGACAAGATTTTTTGTATTTTGAAGTTTTTGTTGCATTTTTATTTTTTAAATTGGTATTAATATAGTCTCATATGCCAGAATTACCAGAAGTAGAAGT
>CACFTE010000010.1 GCA_902569105.1 uncultured Pelagibacteraceae bacterium
AATCTATATCTTGATTAAACTCAAAGTCTTCGTTTTCTCCTTGTAAAAATTGGTTATTTTTTTGGATATTTTTTTCAGGTAACTCATCTATAAATCTTGATGAAATACTATCCATCCAATCCCCTTGGTAGAATCTATTCATTGAGAAGGAAATATGAGCAATTTTTTTTGCTCTTGTTATTCCAACATATGCCAACCTTCTTTCTTCCTCTAATCCACTTTGACCTTTTTCTTCCATAGACTTTTGATGAGGAAACAACCCCTCTTCCCAACCAGGTAAAAAAACAACATCAAATTCTAGCCCCTTAGAAGAATGCATTGTCATTAGGTTTACTTTTTGCCCCTCCCAATCTTGATCGATTGACGTAGCTAAAGCAACATGTTCTAAAAAACTTTCAAGGTTATCAAATTCTTTCATAGCGTTTAAAAGTTCTTTGATATTTTCCAATCGATTTTCATTCTCTAAATCTTTTTTATCTTTTAACATTTGACTGTATCCAGACTCATCCAATATAGTTTGCAATAATTTTACGTGATTAATTTTTTTTCTTAAATCAAATCTCCATTTATCTATTAATTTAAGTATCGAACTTAAACCTAATTTAGGTTTTGGCTTAATCATGTTTAACTCAATCATTTTTTTTGCAGCGTCTTCTAGTGAATAACCTTTGTCATTTGAGTAATCATAAATAGCTTTTACAGTAGTTTCGCCAATTGATCTTTTTGGTACATTAATTATTCTTTCAAAAGATAAATCATCTCTAGATTGATTGACAATTTTTAAATAAGCAACACAATCTTTTATTTCTGCTCTTTCATAAAATTTTATTCCTCCAATTATTCTATAAGGCATGCCTATTTTTAAAAAGCGTTCTTCAAACTCTCTAGTTTGAAAAATTGCTCTAACTAATATTGTAATATTATTTAATTTAAACTTTGACCTAAGTTTTTCTATTTTTTCTCCCACTCCTATGGCCTCATCTTTCCCACTTTTATAACTGTCCAAATAAACACTTTCACCTTCTTCTCCATCAGTAAAAAGAGTTTTTCCAACACGGTTTTCATTATTTGATATTAGACCAGAAGCAACGGATAAAATATTTTGGGTAGATCTGTAATTTTTTTCCAATCTTATAACTTTTGTATTCTTATAAATTTTGTCAAACTCAAGAAAATTTTTAATTTCTGCACCTCTCCAGCTATAAATTGATTGATCGTCATCTCCTACACAGCATATATTTTTGTTTTCAATTGATAAAAGATTTAGCCATTTACTCTGTATATAGTTTGTGTCTTGATACTCGTCTACCAAAATATATTTGAAATTTTTTGAATACATTTTTGTAATATCTGGGTTGTTTTCAAAAATTTTAATACAATGAAGTATTAAGTCATTAAAATCGCAAGCATTTAAATCAATTAATTTAGTTTGATAAATTTTATATATTTTAAGAAAAGATGACTCTAAATTCTCATTTTTTTTTAAAATAACATCTTTTGGATACCAACCTTTATTTTTCCATTTTTCAATTGAATTAAGAATGTAATTTGGGGAAATTTTTTTTGTATCTATATTTTCTGACTTACATATATTTTTTATTAGTTTTTTTTGATCATCTTGATCCACAATAGTAAAATTATAATTTAATTCTGCTGCTCTGGCGTGTTTTCTTAAAATTTTAACACATATTGAGTGAAAAGTGCCAACCCATGGCATACCAAATTTTTTATTTTTTAAATTATGAAGAATTCTGCTTAGCATTTCGTTGGCCGCTTTATTTGTAAAAGTTACGGCTAAAATTTCATTAGCAGATGCCTTACCTGATAAAATAATGTGACAAATTCTGGAAGTTAGCACCTTCGTTTTTCCTGATCCAGCTCCAGCGACTATCAAAAGAGGCCCATTTAAATGAGTAACAGCTTCTTTTTGTCTATCATTTAAGTTATTTAAATAATCAAAATTTAACATTTCAAATTTAAGTTGTATAAGTATTTTTTATAAAATGAAAAAATATTCATTAATTAACCCTTTTAAAAGTAATTTTTTTAAAGAACAAGATCCTTTTCATCTCGTTTTAGTATTTTTTATAATATTTTTTGGTACAGCAATTTTTTTTTCAATACCCACATTTTATGATTATGATAATTATAAAGAAAAAATAAAAAATACAATCAATAAAGAGTATAAAATTAACACATATAATTTAGACGATATAAGCTTCAAATTTATCCCATCCCCTCATTTATTAATAAAAAAAGCTCATCTTAAAATCGATAATGGGGAATCCGACGATGTTTCAGTACTGAAAAATATTAAAGTATTTATATCTATTACAGAACTTTATAAGTCAGATAAATTTAAAATTAAGAAAGTTTTAATTAATAAAGCTAACTTATATTTGAATAAGCAATCATTAATTAACTTTATAAAAAACTTAAAAAAAAATATCGTAAATAATTTAATTATTTCAAACAGTACGTTATTTTATAAAAATGATCAGAATGAGATTATTTTAATTTCAAAGGTAAAAAATTTAAATTATAAAATTGATTTTGTTAATAATAAAAAAAATCTTAAAATTGAAGGCAACGTTTTTGACTCGAATTATAAATTTTTTTATGAAATAAATTATAAACAGCCAAATATCCAAAATGTTTTAATTGAATTTAAAAAACCAAATATAACTATTGTTAACGAATTAATTGAAAATTTTAATTCAAATTCAATTGATCAAAAAGGAAAGATAATTTTTGAATTTCTTAATCAAAAAAACTCAATCAACTATGTGATCAAAGATGATAATATAAGCTTCAAAAATTTAGAAACAAAAAACTTTAATTTTGATTTAAATGGATCAGTAAATTTTAATCCTTTTCATTTTAACTTAATGATTGACCTTAAAAAAAATAACTTAATTGATATAGAAAAACTACTTTATTGGATTTATAAAAATAAAAATCTTAAATTTAAAAATTTATCTGGAGATCTAGTTTTAAATTTTAATAATATTGATAATAAAGCGATTAGTAAAAATCAAATAAATCTATTATTTGAAAACTCAAATTTATTAGTTAAAAATAACATTTTTATTATCGATGATTTTGCTGAAATTAAAGTTGTAGATTTTGAATATTTAGAAAACAATGATCAAATTCTTCAACTAAAAGCTAAAGTAAATATTTTAGACAGTACTAAATTTAATAGATTTATGTTTAATTTTAAAAAAAACAAAATTTCATCTAAAAATCTTTATTTTACATATCAATTTAATTCTGGCACTGGCAGTAGTTTTATTTCACAAGTATCTGACAAAGGATTTAATAATAACAACCAATTTTATAAGTTTAATAATCTTCAACAATTGAAGAATTTATTTAAAGATGAAAATTTTACTAGGTTGGATTAATCATTTTTTTTGGGTTTACATAATTTGAATATTCTTTTTCATTGACTAAACCACTTTTAATTGCCTCATATTTTAAAGAAGTACCATTCTTTAGAGCTCTTTTTGCAATTCTAGATGCATTGTCATAACCAATTTTTGGAGCTAAAGCAGTAACAAGCATTAACGAATTGTCTAAGTCCTCTTTTATCTTTTTTTTGTTAGCTATAATTCCTCTCACACAAAACTTCGCGAAATTAATTGAGCTATCAGCTAATAGATCTATAGATTGAATTATATTATGTGCAATTAACGGTTTAAATACGTTTAATTCAAATTGACCCTGTGATCCAGCAATAGTAATTCCATTATTATTACCAATTACTTTAACACACACCATAGTGACCGCTTCAGATTGTGTTGGATTTATCTTTCCGGGCATTATAGAGGACCCTGGTTCATTTGCTGGAAGAATTAGTTCTCCATACCCAGCTCTTGGCCCAGATCCGAGAAATCTTATGTCATTTGCAATTTTCATTAAACAAACAGCGGCAGTATTTAATGTTCCAGAAAAATTAACTATTGCATCGTGTGCAGCTAATGCAGCGAATTTATTTTTAGCAGGTTTGAAATTAATCTTAGTTATTCTGCTAATTTCCTTACATATTTTTTTATCAAAGTTTTTTTTTGTATTTATACCTGTTCCTACTGCGGTTCCACCTTGTGCTAAATAATATATTTCTTTTAACGCAGATTTAATTCTAAAAATGGAATCTTCAAGTTGGGATTGGTATCCTGAAAATTCTTGCCCTAATGTAAGTGGAGTAGCATCTTGAAGGTGTGTTCTTCCAACTTTAATAATATTTTTGAATTTTAAACTTTTTTTTTTTAATTCTTTATTTAACAAATCCAAAGAGGGAATTAATTTATCCCTTGTTTCTAAAGCTATAGCTATATGCATTGCACTTGGAAAAACATCATTAGTTGATTGAGATTTATTTACATGATCGTTTGGATGAACAGGTTTTTTCGACCCTAATTTTCCACCCAATATTTCGATCGCTCTATTTGCAATAACTTCATTAACATTCATGTTAGTTTGTGTTCCAGATCCAGTTTGCCATACCTTTAACGGAAAGTGATCATTGAGTTTTCCATTAATAACACTTTCTGATGCTTTTATAATAGCATTAGCAATTTTTATATCTATTTGCTTTTCTTTTTTGTGAACAATTGCGGCTGATTTTTTAATTATTGCAATTGATTTTATTAGAATAGGCCTTACTTTAAACTCACCAATATCAAAATATTTTTTTGATCTTTGAGTAGATGCACCCCAGTACTTATCCACAGGAACATTTATGCTGCCCATGCTATCAAATTCTTTTCTTGTTTTCATAATATAATTAAAGGTATTAAAATGTTATACATGAAAACAATAAAAAATCCTAGCAGTTGAAAAAATAAGGAGAAAAAAATGACAAATTTTGAAAAAGTAGGTTTATTTATGAAAACATTTGGACAAGAAGTGAAAAAAACCTCAGAACTTTCGAGTGAAAAAATCAATTCACTTAGACTTAATTTGATCCAAGAAGAATTGGATGAACTTAAAAAAGCAATAAAAGATAAAGATATTTTGGAAGTTGCAGATGCTCTTACAGATATATTGTATGTAACTTACGGGGCGGGCCATGCATTTGGGATTGATTTAGATAAATGTTTCGATGAAGTTCAAAAATCTAATATGAGTAAATTGGATGAACACAATAAACCAATCTATAATGAAAATGGCAAGGTGATGAAAGGACCAAATTATTTTAAGCCTAATTTGTCTAAGTTTATTAAAAATAGCTAAGACCAGAAAGGTTTTTTAACTTTTATTTTAGCTTTTTCGGTGACCAATATCTCGTCTAATTTAAAATTAGGATCTTTAAATTTAAATAGACCAAATGAAAATTTTGAATTATTTATAATTTTTCCTATTTCGATTTTATTAATTTTAACTATATCATCAACCTCAAAACTTCCATCAATTATTTCAATCGGATAAATTCTTCTATTAATCTTTTCTTTTAACTTCATTCTTGCTGTATTTTCCTGTCCAACATAACAACCTTTTTTAAAATCAATTGCGTTTAATTCTTCTGAATTTGTTTCTAAACCAAAAATTTTATTTTGAAAATTTTCTGTATCCGAATTAGGTATACCAAGAGAATGGCTTAGCTCATTATAATCATCAATATTTGAAATTTTAAGACCTAATTTCTTTGCAGACAAATAAAGTTTTTCTAAATTAATTATAATTCTTGCTCCAAGCTTTGTGCATCTTGGGTCTAAAATTACTGGATCTTCTCTAAATTTAATAGTCATTCCAGCATTATTATTTTTTTTAAATTCAATGAATTTATCTTTTAATAGTGCCGCAACAACAAACTCATTTGAAAGATTAGCTATTTCTACCTTTGAACGTAATCGATATAATATCAATTGTTTATAAAGATTTTCTATTTGGTACTTTGGACAATCTAAAAAATAACCATTTTTGTGTTTAACTATTATAAACTCAAATAAATATTTTCCTTGAGGAGTTAATAAATATGAAAAACAACTCTGATTATCTGATACTTTATTTAGATCGTTACTAATTATATTTTGTAAAAAATTAAAAGTGTCATCTCCACTAATATAAATTATACCTCTATCTTCTAATATATAAATGCTATCTATATTCATAATTGATTATTTATAAAATATAATATAGTAACTTTTTCATCAAATGTTAGATCTTATAATTAAAAATGGACAATGTTACATTGGTGGAGAATTAAAACAGTTAGATTTAGGTATAAAAGACGGGAAAATTAATCAGATTGGTAAAATTTTAGATGAAGCAAATGAAGTAGTGAATGCTGAGGGTCAAATAGTTTTGCCAGGCTGTATAGATACACAAACACATTTTAGAGAACCAGGATCAACAGATACAGAGGATCTTCATTCAGGAAGTAGAGCAGCAATTATAGGAGGTATAACAAGTGTATTTGAAATGCCTAATACTAATCCCCCAACTTCTAATATGAAAGAGTTTCAGAGAAAATTAGATTTAGCAAAAAATAGAATGTATTGTAATTATGCGTTTTATTTTGGTGCAACTGCAGACAATTCAATTGATCTGGCAAGTTTAAACAATTTAGATGGTTGTTGTGGCATTAAACTTTTTGCAGGATCATCAACTGGAAATCTATTAGTAGCTGAAGAGGAAGATATTGATAAAGTTTTTCAAAATAGTTCAAAGGTTGTTGCAGTACATTCTGAGGATGAGTCAATTTTAAACTTAAATAAAAAACTTATCAAAAAAGGTGATGTAAATAGCCATCCAATATGGAGGAGCGTTGAATGTGCGATCTCATCCACTAGAAGAATAGTTAAAATTGCTGAAAGATATAATAAAAAAGCTCATATTCTTCATATAACAACCAAAGAAGAGATTGATTTTTTATCACAACACAAAGGAAATATTACATTTGAAATTACTCCTCAACATTTAACTTTATTTGCTCCTGATTGTTATTTAAAACTTGGAACTTATGCACAAATGAACCCACCAATAAGGGATAAAACTCATTATGATAGACTATGGTATGCAGTTAGAAATAATTTTAATGATACTATTGGCTCAGATCATGCGCCACACTTAAAAATTAATAAAGATAAAGAATATCCCGCATCACCATCAGGAATGCCAGGGGTACAAACGTTAATGCCAGTAATGTTAAACCATGTTAACGATGGTAAGTTATCTTTAAGTCAATTGATTAAATTTGTTTGTGAAAACCCTGTTAAAATCTTTGGGATTAAAAATAAAGGATTTATCAAAGAAGGTTTTGATGCTGACTTTACAATTATTGATATGAATAAAACAATAGAAATTAAAAATGAGAATATAGAGAGCAAATGTAAATGGTCACCATTCGATGGATATAAATTTAAAGGAACCCCTGTTGCAACAATTATAAATGGAGAGATTAAGATGTTGGACGGAAAAATAAAAGGTGATCCTGCAGGGCAAGCTCTAAAATTTAATTAATTACTTTTGAGGTATACATATTTACCAATGTTAATCCGATAACTATTAAGAATAGTCCAAGAATAACCTGCCAATTTAAAGTTTGTCCATATATTAGATAACCAAGTATTGCTACTGTAAAAATTCCTAAACCACACCAAGTTGCATAAACAACTGCCAGAGGCAGTTTTGTTACAACTATCGACAAACAAAAAAATGCACAAGTATAGAAAATAATTAGAAAACCAGTGGGCAGTGGTTTGCTAAATCCTTTTGTAACTGGCAACAACATTGTACCAGCAACTTCAAAGAATGTTGCAGCTATTAAAATTATATAAGTTTTAATCATAATTATTTTTTAATGTTATCTTGCATAAATGTCACCCCATAAATTAGGGTATTTTATAATTTCATTATTAATAATTTTAAGAATTTTTTGTTTAGATGTCCAATCTATATTAAATTTTTTTTTTTCGCCCTCTGAAAATGTAAATTCATTATAGCCAATATTTTCTAATCGATTTAAACAATTTGTTGCATTTTTAAAAAATTCTGAGGTAAACTCAAAAGATATATATCCTACTTTTTCACTCAAGCCTTTTAAAACTTCAAATTCAAATCCTTCAACATCTATTTTAATATAACTTGGTTTGCCATAACTTTTTATAAGTTGATCTAATGTTTTCGTCTCTACAGTAATTTTTTTATCCCAATTAGAATTTGAAAATCTTCCAGTTTTCCAATGATTTGAAAATGTTGATATTAACGGGTTAGACGAGTTTATTTGCAGATCAAGTTTACTTGCACTTGCACTTATACCATATGGTAATATTAATATCTTAGAATTTTGTCCAAATCTTTTATTTAATATTTTTAAACAGTCAGGCTGTGGTTCTACTAAAATTATTTTTGAAGAAAAATGTTCCAGATTTGAGGATTTATCTCCATTATGTGCTCCAATATCAAAAATAACACCATTACTATCAATTAAAGAAAATATTCTATGAAGTTTGTATTTTTTAATTAAATAATATTTTTTTAACGATTTTAGCATTTTAGGTTCTAATTTTACTTAAATTCCTTGAAATTTTATAGAATTTTACTTTTTACTAATTCCTCTTTAATTTCTTCTAAAATAATCGGATCATCAATTGTAGCTGGCATTTTATAATCTTCCTGATCTGCAATTTTTCTAATAGTTCCTCTTAATATCTTGCCTGATCTTGTTTTAGGTAGTCTTTTAACAACAATAACAGTTTTGAACGCTGCAACAGGACCAACTTTATCCCTTACCATTTGAATACATTCTTTTGAAATAATTTCATTTTCTTTTGTTACTCCAGCTTTTAAGGCAATTAGACCTATTGGAAGTTGGCCTTTTAGTTGGTCTTTGATTCCAATTACTGCACACTCAGCTACTGATTGGTGTTCTGACAAGACTTCCTCAATCGCACCAGTAGACAATCTATGACCTGCAACATTGATAATATCGTCTGTTCTAGACATGATCCAAACGTATCCGTCTTCATCAATATGTCCTGCGTCATAAGTTTGATAATACCCTTGATAATTTGACATATAATTTTCTTTATATCTTTGATCTGCATTCCATAATGTAGGAAAAGTTCCTGGAGGCAATGGAAGTTTTACAACTATATCGCCCATCTCATTAGGTTTTGCCAAAGTATTATCAGGTTTTATAATTTTAACATCATAGCCCGGAACTGGTTTGCATGCAGAGCCATATTTAGTTTTTTGCATTTCAATTCCAGTGCAATTTCCACTTATTGACCAACTTGTTTCAGTTTGCCACCAATGATCAATTACAGGAACATTTAATAAATTTTCTGCCCATTTAATTGTATCTGGATCTGCTCTTTCTCCAGCCAAGAATAAAGATTCAAAAGAACTTAAATCATATTTTGAAAAATACTTTCCCTCAGGATCTTCTTTTTTTATTGCTCTAAAAGCTGTAGGAGCTGTGAATAAAGATTTTATTTTATAATCTGAAATAATTCTCCAAAAAACTCCAGCATCAGGCGTACCTACAGGCTTTCCCTCAAATAAAACTGTAGTGCACCCTTTAAATAGTGGAGCATAAACTATGTAAGAATGACCAACGATCCAACCGATATCGCTTGCTGACCACCAAACATCTTTTTCGTTAATATTATAAATGTTCTTCATTGTCCACTTGAGAGCCACGATATGCCCACCAATATCTCTTACAATTCCTTTTGGCACACCAGTTGTTCCTGATGTATATAATATGTAAGCAAAATCATTTGATCCCATTTCTACACAATCTTTATCTTTTGCGTTTGAAAGTGCTTCATCCCACGAAATTTCTAATGGTTTATTTAAATTGATTTCATACCCTTTTCTTTGAAAAAAAATAACTTTTTCTATTTTATGATTTGCAAGTTTTAGAGCTCCATCGACTAGGGGTCTATATTCAACTGTCTTTCCGGGTTCAAATCCACATGAAGCTGTTATTAGAAGTTTAGCTTTACTATCATCAATCCTGCTTGCAAGTTCATTTGATGCAAAACCACCAAAGACAACTGAATGAATAGCACCGACTCTTCCACATGCTAACATTGCAATAACTGCCTCTGGTATCATTGGCATATAAATAATGACTCTATCTCCTTTTTTAATTCCGAGAATATCCAAGGCCCCTGCAAATTTCGAAACTTTATCTTTAAGTTGATTAAATGTGAATTTAGCTTTGTTACCCGTGATTGGACTATCGTATATTAAAGCAACATTTTCACCTTTACCTTTTTCAATATGTATGTCTAAGGCATTGTAACAGGTATTAGTAACTCCATCTTCGAACCATTTATAAAATGGTGGATTAGATTTATTTAGAATTTTAGTTGGGTTTTTAAACCAAAAAATATCCTCTGAAACTTCTCTCCAAAAATCTTCAGGATTTTTTATAGAATTTTCGTAAATTTGATTAAACTTTTGACCCATTATGATTTGTTAATAAGAACCATTTTAATATAGATTTTATGTTACAGGTTGTATTTAATTTTAAAAAGTAAGTAAAATCAATACTTTTTAAGAGGCAAAAAAACTTTTAATAAACATATATATTTGTTATTAAGCCATATCTTTGGAAAGACCAATATGGTCCTTCCTTAGTTTAAATTTAAACTAAAAACAAACAAAAGAGGGAGTTTTTAATATGAAAAAACTTAAACTTTTTGCACTAGCAACTGTAGCTCTATTGGGCTTATCAGGTGCTGCAAATGCAGAAACTGTTCTCTTAGCTGCTGATGACTTTGTTGGAATTTCCTTCTGGGTAATTTCAATGGGTATGTTAGCTGCTACTGCATTCTTTTTCATGGAAAGAGGATCAGTTGCATCTGGTTGGAAAACTTCAGTAACGGTTGCAGGTCTTGTAACTGGTATTGCATTTATCCACTACATGTACATGAGAGGCGTATGGGTACAAACTGGTGAGTCACCAACAGTATACAGATACATTGACTGGCTAATCACTGTGCCATTACAGATGATTGAATTCTATTTAATTCTTGCAGCTGTAAGAAAAGTACCAGGTGGTATCTTCTGGAGATTATTAATTGGATCTTTAGTGATGCTAATCGGTGGATACTTAGGAGAAGCAGGATACATCAACGCACTACTTGGTTTCATAATCGGTATGGCTGGATGGTTCTACATCTTATATGAAGTATTCTCAGGTGAAGCTGGTAAAGCAGCAGCCAAAAGTGGTAACAAAGGATTGTCTACTGCATTTGGTGCAATGAGAATGATCGTAACAATTGGTTGGGCTATTTACCCATTAGGTTATGTATTTGGTTACTTAACTGGTGGTGTAGATGCAAACTCACTTAACGTGATTTACAACCTTGCAGACTTTATTAACAAAATCGCATTTGGTTTAGTTATTTGGGCTGCAGCGATGCAAAATACATCAGCTAGAGCAAGATAATTATATTATTGAACTTTAGTTAAATAGGGCGAGTATGTTTCACATACTTGCCCTATTTTTTTTAATACTTATATAACCCCCATGGCTAAAATTACATACATCGAACATAATGGTAAATCTCACACTATAAATGTTGATAATGGCTTAACTGTTATGGAAGGAGCAGTCCAAAATGACATTCCTGGCATTGATGCTGATTGTGGAGGCTCGATGGCTTGTGCAACCTGCCACGTTTATGTCAAAGAAGATTGGTTAAATAGAGTATCTTCAAAGACTGAAGGTGAGGATGATATGTTAGATCAAGCATATGAGCCTAAATCGAATAGTAGACTAAGTTGTCAACTAGTAGTTTCAGATGAAACTGAAGGATTGGTAGTAAATTTACCAATGAAACAAGTTTAATGATTAAAACAGACGCACTTATAATTGGAGCAGGACCCACAGGATTATTTACTGCACATCAATTGAAATTAATTGGATTAAATTGTGAGATTGTAGATAACTTAGATAAGATAGGTGGTCAGTGTATAGAGCTATACCCAGATAAACCAATATATGACATTCCAGCAATACCAGAATGTACAGGCGAAGAATTAACCAAAAATCTAATTGATCAATTAAAACCGTTTGACATTAAATTTCATTTGAGCGAGAGGGTAGATGAAGTAAAAAAGAGTAATGGTCATTGGAATGTAAAGACTAATAAAGGAACACAATTTATAACTCCAAATGTAATTATTGCTGGTGGAGTAGGCTCTTTTGAGCCAAGAAAATTTGCTCCTAAAGAATGTGCAGTTTTTGAAAACAAATCGATATTTTATTCGGTTAAAGATAAATCTATATTTAAAGGAAAAGCTATATCAATTTTTGGAGGAGGAGATAGTGCTTTAGATTGGGCCATAGAACTTTCTAAAGACTCAAAAGTAAACTTAATACATAGAAGAAATGAATTTAGGGGAGCACAATCTTCAGTTAATAAAGTAAATGAGCTTAAAGAAAGTGGAAAGATCAACTTATTTACTAAATTCCAACTTAAATCAGTAAATGGAAAAAATAAGTTGGAAAACATTGAAATAATCAGTGATGATAAAGAAATAAAAAAATTGAATACGGATTATGTTTTAGGATTTTTTGGTCTTATAATGCAATTGGGGCCAATAGCAGAATGGGGTTTAAATTTAGATAAAAAAACTGTGACAGTTGATACAGAAAAATTTGAAACAAATCAAAAAGGTATTTATGCAGTTGGTGATATATGTAATTACCCAGGAAAGTTAAAACTTATTTTATCAGGTTTTCACGAAGGGGCATTAGCAGCGAGAGCATGTTTCAAGTTAGCCAGACCGGACGAAAAATACAGATTTGAATTCACAACCTCTTCAAAAATAATTAAAAATAGACTTGGTGTCAAAGAGTGATTGAGCTTTTTTCATCTGATACTCCTAATGGTAAAAAAAGTAAGTATCATGTTAGAGGAGATAGATTTCGATTATAAGGTTACAAAATTGGATTTATCTAAAGGTGACCAATTTAAAAATGAATTCAAAAAAATTAGTCCTTTCTCAAAAATACCAGCAATAATTGATCATCAAAATAATAAAGAGACTATTTTTGAGTCAGGGGCAATATTAATTTATTTAGCTGAAAAAAGCGGAAAGTTTTATAATAAAAAAAATAAACTTAAAGTTGATCAATGGCTTATGGCTCAAATGGGGTCGATAGGTCCTTTCATTGGTCAGTATCATTATTTTTATCATTTTAACAAAGGCTTAAGTGAGATAGGAGAAAAAAGATATTTAGATATTACTAAAAGTATATACAAAGTTTTAGACAATCATTTACTCAGTAGTAAATATTTAGCTGGAGATGAATATTCAATTGCTGACGTTGCTACATGGCCATGGATAGCAAGGCATCATTGGCATGATATTGGTCTTAATAATTATAAAAGTTTATGTAAATGGTATGAAACGATAGCTTGCAGGCCAGCTGTCGATAAAGGGTATAAATTTATGGATAAAAATTCTGAAATTCCTATGCCTTAATCATCAGCATAAACTTTTTCTTCCTTCTCATGTTTTTCTTGCGCCGAAATACACAATGTTGCAACTGGTCTTGCTATCAATCTTTTTAAACCTATAGGTTCTCCTGTTTCTTCACAGAAACCATAAGTTCCATCTTGAATTCTTTTTAGAGCTGAGTCTATTTTTGTAATCAATTTTATTTGTCTATTAATTGCTCTTAATTCAACATTTTTTTCTGTATAAGAACTAGCCTGATCTACAATATCAGCAGAAGTACTATTGTCATCCAAAGAACTGTTATAAATTGCCTCGTTGCTTGTTCTTTTTAAATCTGTCTTCCAGTCTAGTAATTTTTTTTTGAAAAATGCTAAGTGCTTAGGGCACATATATTTTTCTTTTTCTTTGGGCACATATGTTTTGGAAATTTTAGCCATTTCAACTTTTAAAATCTGGTGAATATATTCATCAATAAAGTACTGTCAAGAAAGCATTAATTGTATAAATTGTTGAAAATGGCTCAAAATAAAAAAAAAATATTAAATTTATTTTATATATTTTTATTGGTCCATTTTACTCTATGGACAGTTGTGCCGTCCACAGTAAACCAAAACTTGCCACTAGATACCATAGAAGCTTTAGCATGGGGAAGCAATTTAGATTGGGGATTTAATAAACATCCTCCTTTGAGTGCATTCTTTGTAGATATTTTTTTTACAATTTTTGGATCTCAAGATTGGGCATATTATTTTTTAAGTCAAATATTTGTCATCGTTGCTTTTTATTTTGTATTTAAACTATCCTATGAATTGTTAGACAGTATAAAATTAAGTTTTATAAGCGTTTTACTCTTAGAAACGATTTATTTTTACAATTTTACTACTCCAGAGTTTAACGTAAATGTCAGTCAATTACCTTTTTGGGCTTTAACAGTTTATTTTACTTGGAGAATTTTTAATAAAAAAGAGCCTAAAGTATTGGACTTAATATTATTAGGAGTTTTTGCAGCCGCAGGTTTTCTATCAAAATATTTATTTTTATATTTATTAGTTTCTATTGATTTATTATTTTTCTATTTAATCTTCTTTAAGAAAGAGAGAAAGTTTCAATTTACATATTTAATTTCTTTAGAGGTATTTTTATTATTATTAATCCCACATTTAATTTGGCTAATAAATAATGATTTTGTCACAATTACCTATGGACTTGCAAGAACAGGCGTAGCAGATTTTAATATTATTAATCATTTAGTAAATCCTTTCTTATTTTTTTTAAAACAAGTTGGAATTTTAATACCATTTTTCTTTCTAGCTTACGTAATGACAAAAAATTTAAAGTTTAAAATAAATTTTAAAGATAAAAAATTAATTTTTTTAATATTTATTAATATAGTGCCTCTAATTTTAGTGTTATGTACATCATTATTTACGGGATCAAAAATAAGAACTATGTGGATGACTCCATTTTATTTATTTATTGGTTTATTTGCAGTTTATATTTTAAGGAAAAATATTAATTTTAAAAAATTGAATAATTTTATAATCGTTTTTATATTTTTATTTTTATTTTCTCCATTTGTTTATAGCTACGTTTCAATATCAAAAGATAATAAAAGAACAGACTATCCTGGTAAACAAATAGCTCAAAAAGTGCAATTAGAATGGGATCAAAATTTTGATGAACCAATTCAATTTGTAATTGGCGATGAATGGAAAGCGGGAAATCTTTCTTATCATCTTAAATCTAGACCTAAATGGGAAGGCTTCGTAAGCAATAATAATATTCTCAATGAGGCTAAAGAATATATTTGCATAGATGAAATTTGTGTAGGAACATATAAATAATTTATGAAAAATTCTAAAGATATAATTAATTATATAAACAAAATTCCGAAGTCTGAACTACATTTGCATATAGAAGGAAGTTTAGAGCCCGAACTTATGTTGAAACTATCAAAAAGAAATAAAATCGAAATTCCATTTAAATCTATAGAAGAAATCAAATCAGCTTACAATTTCTCAAATTTAGACACCTTTTTGAAAATCTATTATCAAGGATCAAATGTACTAATAACAGAGGAGGATTTTTTTGATTTAACATGGGAATATATTTTGAGATGTAAACAAGATAATATTGTGCATACAGAAATTTTTTTTGACCCCCAGTCTCACACTGAAAGAGGCATCAAATTTAACACGATCATAAATGGAATAGATAAGGCTTTAAAAAAAGCAAATTCTGAATTCGGTATAACCTCAAAAATTATTATGTGTTTTTTAAGACATTTAGAGGAAGAATCTTGTTTTGATATATTAAAACAAGCTTTAAATCACAAAGATAAAATTGTAGGCGTAGGACTTGACTCCTCAGAAAAAGGTAACCCACCTCAAAAATTTAAAAATTTATTTGAGGCAGCTATTAAAGAAGGCTTTGTAACAGTAGCGCATGCTGGAGAAGAAGGTCCACCTGAATATATATGGGATAGTTTAAATTTGCTCAAAGTAAAAAGAATAGATCATGGAGTTCAATGTTTAAAAGATAAAAAACTTGTAGAAACATTAATAAAAAAAAATATTCCACTCACAGTTTGTCCATTATCAAATATTAAACTTTGTGTTTTTGATAAACTTGAAAACCATAATTTAAAAAAAATGTTAGATAAAGGTTTAAGGGTAATGGTAAATTCAGATGACCCAGCTTATTTTGGAGGATATTTAAATACAAATTTGATTGAAACTACCAAAGCTTTAAATCTAAGCTTTGAAGATGTAAAAATTCTAATTCAGAACTCCTTTAAATCTTCATTTTTAGATGAAAGTACTAAAAATAGTTGGTTGAGTAAGATATAAATTTAATAAAAAAACCTAATGAAAATTATAATTTTAATACCTGTTTATAATGATTTTCAATCAGCATCAAAATTAATTGAGGATATTAATTCAGTTATTTCAAATCTAAACCATGAGTTTTCAATAATAATTATAAATGATGCTTCAACAGATAAAAGTGAAATTGAAATTTCTAGTACTGATAAAATTAAATCAATAAAAATTATAAAAATGAATGAAAACAGGGGACATGCAAGGTGCAATGCATCAGGTTTGAAATATATTTTTGAAAATGAAGAATTTGATTACATTATACCCATGGACGGAGATGGAGAAGATAGGCCAGAAGAAATTGAAAAATTCGTAGAATTTTTAAAATACGATAATACTAAACCAATAGTTGGTGAAAGAATAAAAAGATCTGAAGGTTTCATTTTTACACTTTCTTATAATATTCACAAATTAATTACTTATATATTCACAGGGCAATCAATTAAATTTGGAAACTATACTTGTTTACCAAAAACAACTGTTGAAAAAATGATAAATGAAAAGGCTACATGGAGCAGTTTCTCAGGATCTTTAGCAAAAATAGAAAAAAATAGATCTACAATTCCATCAATAAGGGGGAGTAGATATTTTGGACCATCAAAAATGAGTTTCTTTAATTTAATTAAACATTCTCTATCAATTATAGCTGTATTTAAAACAAATGTGATTATTAGGTCAATTTTATTCTTTTTAATTTATATATTTTTAATTTCTGAAAATCTAAGTTATGTAACGTCGATACCTTTAATAGGAGTTTTAGCTTTAGCAATTTCAGTTTTAGCAATTTCAAAAAGAGAAAATATTAAAGAATTAAATGATTCTTTATCAAATATTAACAATATTGATGAAATTAAATAGAATTAAATCTTTAAAAAAAACAAAAAAAATATATTATTTTCATAATAAGTGTGGTTGTGCTCACTTGTAAAAAAAGGGACAACAAAAAACGAGCATAATCTATGAAAAAAATATTACTAATCATTACTTTAAGCTTATTAACTTCAACCAATCTATTTGCTGAGAATTTAAATTGGTTTTTTAATAAGTGGCTTTCTGAAAACGGACATCATCAATATTTAAATGAGCAAGGATCTCACAATCTAAATATCAAAATAAAAAATAAAGCATTATCAGCTACTAATATTGCCTATCATTCAAACCCAAACAGAGATACGCTGATTTATTATTTATGGAAATATTCATATAGAGATAGAAGTCAACATTTAAAAGAGTTTAAACCGACAAATAGTTCCTACGATTTTAAATTCAACTTAATTGAAGATAAATTTGTAAAAAAGCAAATGAAAACCAAAGCTATCCTTAGTTATTTATATTATCAAGATGGTGAAGTATTAATAGACGAACTTTCTCCTAAAGAAATGCTGGGAGAGTTTTTGAATAATGAAACAAAATTTTATTCAATGTCAATGGGTAAGTCAGTAACTTCTTATTTAGTAGGTCACGCAATATGTGAGGGTTATATTGATGGAGTTGATGCTAGAGTAAATGACTGGCCTATAATAAAAGATTCTCTTTATCATGATCAAAAATTAATTAATTTTTTAAATATGAATACTGGTGATCAAAAATATATCGACGAGTTTGAAGATGGTACTAGTAAATTAGGCCCATATGAAGACACAGATATTGCAACAACCATGCGCTATCACTTTAACAACCAAAATACAAAAAAATCTAAGGAAAGATACAATTACAATGGATTTGTCACTCAGTTAATTTTAAACTATATGAAATTTAAAATTGGTGAAGATTATGACAAATTTTATAGCAAAGTTTTCAACGATAAAATAAAGATCAAAAATAGCATTCTTTATGGCTACACTAGTTTAAATGAAAATTGGGGAAATGGACATCCTAACATAATGGCAACGAGATTTGACTATCTTAGAATAGCAAAAGCTATAATGGATGATTATCAGAATGATACTTGTGTTGGAAAATATTTAAAAGAAATTTATAAAAGAAGAATACCAAAAGGAAGCAAAGAAAAAGAAGAGCCCTTATTTAATCGTACAAAATCATACGGGGGTCAATTTCATATGGATTTTCCAGGATTAAAAGACAAAATTATATTTGGTATGGGCGGCTATGGTGGGAATATGATTTTAATTGATGTAGAAAATTCAAGAATACTGGTTGTTAATTCTCTCCATTATAATAATAAAAAATATAAATATAATCACAAAAAGCTACTACACGATCCATTCAAAAAAGGTAAACAAATAAATTGAAAAAATTTTTTGTATCAATAGTTTTTAGTTTGTTAATTATAGAAAGTACAAATTTTTCTAAAGAAGCCAGTGCAAAAGAAATTACAAATCTACAATGGAAAAAAAGTGTAGCTACAGGTAAGGAGCTTTTTAAATTTAGAGAAACTGTTACATCTCCAGCCTTAGGTGAAAAAGCTTGGAAGATAACATTGTTACCAAGAGATTGTGGCAGAGATAGAGAGGGTAATTATTCTGATTGTAAAAATAACGGCAAAGACGCTGTAGTTGGACATGGAGGAGGTGATCGAGCTAGAAGTGAATATTCTACATCAAGCAATAGATACACAGGGGAAAGATGGATTTCTGTAAGTATTTATTTGCCAATAGATTTTAAAACAGTTGAGCCTGTTAGTACTTCTCTTTTTCAAATCTATGAATGGGGAAATACAAATCAACAAAGACATCCAAGGATGATGTTGAGAGTAAAAAATGGGGTTTTGGAACCCAGATATTTCCCAGTAAATGGACACGATGTTTCAGGAAAAATAATCAAACATCTTTTTATTGATGAGATGAGAGATAAGTGGACCACAATTATATTTCATACAAAAATGGGCAAACCACCTGGAGAAGGATTTTCAAAAATGTACGTAAATGATGTTCTTTATAACGATTACGATGGAAGAACAGGTTATGGAGGTCGATTTTTTAATAAATTTGGTATTTATCATAGCTGGATTAGTAGATGGAACGATGAAGTACATGGTGAATATCCAACACAAGTTGTTTATTATGACAATTTGTTTAGAACAAAAAGTAAAGAAAAACTCATGAAATTAATTCAAAAATAATGAAAAAAATTTTACTGACTATTTTTATGGTTTTTTTATTTTCCGGATCAGTATTTTCTGACAATCATAAAACTAATTTTAAAGATATAAAGGGATATAAGAAGCAATTTCTTTCTATGTCAGAGAAAAAAGTAAATAGAATAGTAGAAGTAAAGGCTTCAGATGGATTTCCAGTTTATGAGGGAAACACAAGCATTCAAGTTACAGTCAATAGAGAAGATGCTGGATGTGGAAAAGGGAAAGCACAAACAACTCAAATTCAATGTGATGGAAAAGGCAACAGAAGTAGACAAGAAATCCATCTTGGAGACATGAAATTGAAAAATAAAGAACATATCTTTGAATATGCAGTTTACTTTGATGAAAGTTACGAACCTTTAGAGAAAGGCGCAGTTGTTATAATCGGTCAAATGCATACTGATAACAAAGCTAAAGGATGTCATAGTTGTTGCCATTTTTGGGCTCAAGATTTCAAATACAAAGGTGAACATTATTACAGCTGGGCGAGTAAAGCTGCTTATGCATCAGAGCCTGTTATTATAGGAAAGATTGAAGACTTAAAAGGGAAGTGGACACATTTAAAATTTCATGTTCTGTGGAAGCTTGATGAAACTGGTAGATTTAAAATTTATAAAAATAACGAAGTTATAGCTGATTTAAAAAACATAAAAACTCTAGCTGATACCTGTACGGGTGGTTATATGAAGTTTGGAATTTATAGACATAGAACTATTGGTTATTGGAATTCTGATTGGGAAAGTTTACCAGATCAAAGAGTATATTTGGACAGCATTATATTTAGAAAACCTAAAAAAGATGAAAAGTTTTCAAAACAATAATGAAAAAAATTTTAATTTTAATTTTAATCCTTTTTACTAATAGTGTGTTTGCAAACCAAGAAGAGATAAAAAAAATGGTATATAAAAGTGAAAGTTATAATCTTGGTTTAAATAAGAAAGATACTACCATTCAAGGAATTAAACTTAAACCAATTACAAAAATTGAAGCTTTTAAACATTCTGTTAAAAAAAATTATGGTTGGACAAAATATGGAATTAAAGTTGTAAAATCTTCTGACGGGCTACCAGTGAGATTTGGTGATACTTCAATAAGATTTGAACTTCATTATGATGATTGTGGTTTCTTGTATTATGATGGAAAGGAAAGGGATTGTATTAGATCAACTCCTCATCATCGGGTTGAATTAGGACAGGGTCAAAATAGAGATATAAGTTTAGGATATAAGCATAAACAAGATTACTGGTATACTGCCTCTTTTTATTTTCCTAAAGAACATAAGTTTTATCGAAAGCAATCAGTATTTCAATTCCACTCGAGTGAAGGACCATATCATCCTCCATTTCATTTAGAAATTTTTCCAAGGGAGGGATTGATGGCAAAAATCAGCACTTCAGAGGGAGTTTATGAAGATAAAGAAAATGCTTGCGGAGGAAGTGTTAAACAAAAAATAAATTATTGCGAAAAAGCAGCACTTGATTATTTGATTATGAGTCCGGATGAGCTTGAGAACAGTTTAGGAAAATGGACTGATTTAGTAATACATGCAAATTGGGACAAACGTGCATCTGATGATAAAAAAAATAAAGGTATGATTGAAGTATTTCTTAATGGAAAAAAAAAATTACATTATGAAGGTCAGTCCATGTGGGATGTTGGCTTAACAGTGATGCAATTTGGCATTTACCAAAGTAAAGAAGCAAAGACTTTTAAGGGAAAAACTGGGACATTGCAGGAAATGAAAGATACTCCAACCATTATGTTTTACGATGAAATATGGGCTAAAAAGAAGTGTAAAGATCTTAAATTAGAACGATTAGGTTATTCATGTGAAAATTTAGAGAGCCAATCTGATGACATTACTAGACCTTTCAGTGTATTTAGACATCAACAGCAGGAATATATTGTCATTGTAAAAAATAAAATTGATAAAAATGTTTTAATTAAACTGAGAGGTTTGGATAAAGAAAGTTTAACTGAAAAAGCCATGAAAGAGTGCACTGATAAAAACAAAGAAGGCTGTTACGTTCATTACTCAAGTCAGGTAGCTTTTGGTCAATAAATTAAGTTCTAATTGTTGGCAGACAATAAAAATCAGCTGTATCTATTTTAGAAGAATATTGTCTTCTCATGTTCCATCTTTTTTGAACACCTGCACTTGCAAGACTTAAAGTTGATCTTCCATATCTATAATTAGTATTATCAATAGATCTCATTAAACTATTTATCTTTTCATCTTTTTCTGATGAGAATAAATTTTTCTTTCCTTCAGCGTTTGATAAACCTGTTAGCATGACGCCTGCTTTTTGATATCGATATCCATTTTTAAAAATACTATCTAAAATAGACATTGCAACTTTAACAGTTTCAATACTATTGTTTGTTGCAATCGGAAAATCAACCGTCTTCGAATTTGAATAGTAACCAAAGTTTCTTTGAAAAGGACTTGTTCTAACAAATACTGTAATTGCTTTTGCAACCAAAGACTCTGATCTGATTTTTTCAGATGCATTCAAACAATAATTTGCAACCGCTTCCCTTAGTTCTTGAAATTTTTCTACTCTTTTTCCAAATGATCTTGATACTACACAACTTTTTCTTTTTGATGTTGTAGTCTCAAAATCAATACAAGGAATTCCCCGTAACTCCATTGCTGTTCTTGAACTTAAAACATTTGAACTTTTTTTAATCCAAGTGTTTGATTTATTTTTAAGTTGTTTGGCGTTATAAATTCCATGTTTTTGATAAAATTTGGTTAATTGTTTGCCAACTCCCCAAACATCATTAATTTCAACTTTTTCTAAAATTGGATCAATATTTTCAATTCCAATTAAACTGGTTACTCCTGATTGTGTTTTTTTTGCAATATGATTTGCAACTTTACTTAAAGTTTTTGTTTTGGCAATTCCAATACTAGTTGGTATTCCTGTCCACTGTAAAACTGTAGCTCTGATTTCTTTTCCAACTTTCTCTACTTCCTCATCGGTAAAATTAGATAAATCTAAAAAAGCTTCATCAATTGAATAAATCTCAATATCGGAATTAAATCTTTTGAGAGTTCTCATAACTCTTCTTGAGATATCTCCATATAATGAATAGTTAGATGAAAAAACTTGTACATTATTTTTTATGATAATATCTTTACCCTTAAAATAAGGTTCACCCATTTTAATACCTAAAGCTTTTGCCTCATTAGATCTTGAAATAATACAGCCATCATTATTCGATAAAACAACAACAGGTTTTTTTCTTATTTTAGGATTAAACAATCTTTCACAAGAAACATAGAAAGAATTACAATCAACTAATGCTATTTTTTTAGTATACTGAGTGGATGACATAAGTAACTACTCCCCATATAAAAATATCTTCTTCTTCATTAATTAAAATTCGATCATCAAAGTTTTTAGAACCTGATGTTAGAAATTTTTTATCTCTTTCCTGAACTAAGGTTTTAACCACAAGCTCATCATGAACATTTGCGATAACGGTTGAAAATTCTCTTGGAGTTAAACTTTTATCAACTACCAGCAAATCACCATCATTAATTCCCACGTCCACCATTGACTTTCCCTGAACTCTAATAATGAAAGTTGCAGGAACATTTTTGATTAGATGAATATTTAAATCTATATCCTCTTCTATATAATCCGTTGCAGGCGATGGAAAACCCGCGCCAGCCTTGTGTAAATAGTATGGTATTGTTAGCTTCATAAATGTTCTTATTTTGTTCTCTTATATTATTATAGAAGTTATCCACTAGTGTCAATTAGGTTGTATTTTGAGTCTGTAAGTGAATCAAAAGTGAATCAAAACGTGAACATCTAAACTACATATTGTGCTATTGTGGATAACTTAAACCAAGGATAGTTTAAAAACATATTAAAATGAAAAAAATTTTATCAATTATTATCTTAAATTTAATTATAGTTTCAAATTCTATGGCCACTGAGCAACTTAAATATGAGACCTTAGATGTAAATGAGGTTTATGAAATTAGAAAATATTTTGACCGTTTAGTTATTGAAACAGAAACGTCTAACCAAAATAGTAGCTTTAGGAAATTGTTTAATTATATTTCTGGGAGCAATGAAAAAAATCAAGAAATTAAAATGACAGCGCCTGTTACTCAAATAGAAAAAAATGGCAATATGACAATGCAATTTTATTTACCGTCAGAATTTGATGAAAATAACACGCCAAATCCATCTAACTCAGAGGTAAAAATTTTAAATATGAAAGGCGGTTACTTTGCTGTAATTACTTATTCTGGACGGGCATCTGATAAAAATTTCATTAAACACAAAGAAATTTTGGAAAATCAATTAAAAGAAGACAATATATCAATATTAAGTCCACCAATTAGAGCTACTTACAATTCACCATTTACTTTACCAATGTTAAGAAGAAATGAAGTCATGTTTGAAATTGAAAGAAATACATAAGGAGAAAAATGAAAAAATTAACTTGTCATTGCGGAGCAGTAGAAGCTGAAGTTAATGTACCTGAAAAATTTGAAAAAGTGATGAGGTGCAATTGTTCAATATGCAAAAGAAAAGGTTATGTGATGTCACCAGTTGGTGAAAATGATATGAAAATTATAAAAGGTGAAGATAAATTAACTTTATATCAATATTATACAAATACAGCAAAGCACTATTTTTGCTCAATATGCGGAATCTTCACACACACAAGACCAAGAATTAACCCAAAACTCTACATGGTTAATATAGCATGTATTGAAGGTGTTGATCCTTTTAAATATGAAAATGTTTCAGTAAATGATGGCAATAATCATCCGCTAGATCAAAAAAAATAATCCATTTATGAAATCTGTAGAAGACTGTTATAAAAAAGTAAAATCTAATTGTTTTAAATTTATTTTTTCACAAGAGACAAAGGAAAATAAATTTAAAAATAAAGACAGGATGTTAAAAAAATTTTTAATTCCTTTTTGTTTTTGGATTAAATCAAAAGTAAATAAAAAAAAAACCTTTTATTCTAGGTTTGGCAGGTGGTCAAGGAACTGGTAAAACTACAGTAACATCAATTGTTACAATTATTTTAACAAAATATTTTAATTTAAAAGTATTTAAGATTTCAATAGATGACTTTTACAAAACTAGAAAAGAAAGAAGAACACTATCCAAAAAAATTCACCCTTTGCTTATGACCAGAGGTGTTCCTGGTACTCATGATACCAAAATAATTCTAAAATTTTTTACAGGAGTTAAAAAAAATAAATTTACAAAAGTTAATGTTCCAAAATTTGATAAATCTGTGGATGATAGGTTTTCAAAAAATAAATGGTATAAAGTTAGTTCAAAACCAGATGTCATTATTTTAGAGGGTTGGTGTGTAGGTGCTAGAGCTCAAAGTATATCTAAAATTAAAAAACCAATTAACTCACTAGAGAGAACTAAGGACTATGATTTAAAATGGAGAAAATTTGTAAATTTAAAACTTCAGAAAGAATATAAAAGAATATTTTCCCAACTTAATTCCTTAATTTATTTAAAAGCAAAAAATTTTAAAATTCTTCAGCAATGGAGGATAAAACAAGAAAAGAAATTATGGCTTAATTCTAAAAAGAAAAAGAACCTTAAAATTATGAGTAAAGGCGATGTAATTAATTTTATGCAAACTTATCAAAGAATTACTCAAAATATGTTTAAAGACGCGCCAAAATATGCCTCGATTATTTTTAAATTAGACAGTAAACATCAGATCAATTCAGCTACTTATAGAAAAAAATGAAAAATATATTTATCGCATTATTTATAACATTATTGTTTTTTGGAAATGCTTCGGCACAAACAATTTTGCAGGCTTTGAAGGAAGCGTATAACAGCAATGCAGAATTAAACGCAGAAAGAGAGAATTTAATTGTATCTGAGCAAGATCTAAAAATTATAAGAAGCGAGTATCTTCCAAGTGCAACTATTACAACCTCTAAAAGTCAAGAGGATACAAATAAGCTTACAAATCAATCTGGTGGAGATGCATCAATAAATGATGTTGATCCACTTTCAACTTCAATAAAATTAGAACAAATTTTAATTGATTTTGGAAGAGGAGCTGATTATCAAAAGAAAAAAATTGGAATTGATTTAGCTAGAGCTAAATTACTGAATAAAGAACAAGACATTTTATTTAAAGCAATTGATGCTTATTCTGGTTTAGTTGCCGCAAAAGAAAAAGAAGAAATTAATAGAAAAAATGTTGAACTAAAAATATCTCAATTAGAAACAGATAGAATTAGATTAGAAAGGGGAGAAGTTAAATTATCTGATGTTGCACAATCTGAGTCTTCATTGGCAGGTGCAGAGGCTCAATTCATTCAATCTCAAAATGAAGTTGTTACTAGTAAATTAAATTATGAAAATGTAATTGGAAAAATAGATATAAATACTTTACAGAAATCAATTCAAGCTATTGTAAATATTCCAACAAGTTTAGAAAATGCAATTGAATTATCAAAAACAAATAATCATGTTGTTAAAATTGCTGAATTAGAGTTAGAGCAGGCTGAAAAAGATATTTTAATTGCAAAGTCAGATTTGGCACCAACAGCAAGCTTATCTCTTGAAAGATCCTATACTGAAGATCTTAGTACAACTTATGACGAGAGAGAAAAAGATGTTTTAAAAGCAACAGTCAGTTGGCCTTTTTATTCTGGTGGAAAAAAATTTGCGACGATAGATAAAAATCAAAGTATTAAAGTAAGGCAAAGATTACTTTTAGATAATGCAATTAAAAATAACTTAACTGAGGTTACAAGTGCCTGGGCAAATCTTCAATCATCTGAAAGTTTTTTAAATTCTGTGAGAGCGCAAGTTAAAGCTGCTGAAATAGCAAACGAGGGAATTACAGCAGAATATTTAAGTGGGGCAGGATCAAGATCAACTTTAGATGTAATACAGTCCAACTCTTTATTGCTAAATGCCCAAATCTCTTTGGCTAATGCTGAGAGAAATTATCTTCTTGCTCAGTATAATATTTTAAAGTCAATTGGATTGCTCACAAGTACTTATATAAACCTCAAGTAAATCAACCCTTTTTAACAAAAAAAATATTTATATTGCAAATGAGAACAAAAGTAGTACATAATAAAACATGATTCGATTGTTAAAAAACGTAAAAAAAGAGGCAAAAAATGACGAAAAATAACTTAAAAGTGGTGAAATCCACAAAAGATAAAGAATTGGAAAATAAAGAAAAAAATAAAGCTTTAGACGCAGCAATAAGCCAAATTACAGATAATTTTGGAAAAGGTTCTGTAATGAAACTTGGCCAGCAAAAAGCTATGGATGTAGAGTCTGTTTCTACAGGATCTTTAAGCTTAGACTTGGCATTAGGTATAGGTGGACTTCCAAAAGGAAGAATTATTGAAATTTATGGACCAGAGTCATCTGGAAAAACAACATTAGCATTACAAGTTGTTGCAGAAGCTCAAAAAGCTGGCGGTATTTGTGGCTTTGTTGATGCAGAGCATGCTTTAGATCCAGTTTACGCAAAAAAATTAGGCGTAGATACTGAAGAACTATTAATTTCTCAACCAGATACTGGTGAACAAGCGTTAGAAATTACTGATACTTTAATTAAATCAGGCTCAATGTCAGTACTTGTTGTCGACTCTGTTGCAGCGCTAACTCCAAGAGCTGAAATAGAAGGTGATATGGGAGATCATCATGTTGGTCTTCAAGCTAGATTAATGAGTCAAGCTTTAAGAAAGTTAACAGGCTCAATTTCACGAACAAATACAATGGTTATTTTCATTAACCAAATCAGAATGAAAATTGGTGTTATGTTTGGTAGTCCAGAAACTACATCAGGTGGTAACTCTTTAAAATTCTATTCTTCTGTTAGAATGGATATTAGAAGAACTGGAGCAATTAAAGATAAAGATGAAGTAATTGGAAACACAACAAGAGTAAAAGTTGTGAAAAATAAAGTTGCACCACCATTTAAAGTTGTTGAATTTGACTTAATGTATGGAAAAGGAATTAGCAAAACAGGTGAGTTGATTGATTTAGGCGTTAAAGCTGAAATAGTTGAAAAATCAGGCGCATGGTATGCTTATAAAGGTGAGAAAATCGGACAAGGTAAAGAAAATGCGAAACTTTATCTTGAACAAAATCCAAAAGCAGCTGCTGAAATTGAAATGACCATAAGAGAAAAAGCTGGATTAATTTCTAAAAAAATCGAAGGAAATCCTATCGAAAAAGAGAAAGTGGCATCTGCTGAAGAAGAAGCACCTTCCAAAAAAAATTAGCAGATAACTTTTAGTTGTTTAAAAGGGCGCTCGAAAGGGCGCCTTTTTCCCATATAGACATATAGACATAGAAAAAAAAAGCTGTATTTTTAGAGAATATGGCAAAAACACTAAATGAAATAAGAACTACTTTTCTCAAATATTTTGAGAAAAATAATCACACTATTGTGGAGTCTAGTAATTTAGTTCCTAATAATGATCCTACATTGATGTTTGCTAATTCAGGAATGGTCCAGTTCAAAAATGTGTTCACAGGACTTGAAAAAAGAGATTATGTTCGTGCAACTACCTCACAAAAATGTGTTAGAGCTGGCGGAAAACATAACGATTTAGAAAATGTTGGGTATACACCTAGACATCATACATTTTTTGAAATGCTTGGTAATTTTTCATTTGGCGATTATTTTAAAGATCAAGCAATAGAATTAGCATGGAATTTAGTTACTAAAGATTTTGGGATTGATAAAAATAGGCTTTATGTAACAGTTTTTAATGAAGATGATGAAGCATTTAACTTTTGGAAAAAAATTGCAGGCTTAAGCGAAAACAAGATAATTAGAATACCAACTTCAGATAATTTTTGGTCGATGGGGGAAACTGGTCCATGCGGTCCTTGTTCTGAAATCTTTTTTGATCATGGAGATAAGTTAAAAGGTGGTTTGCCAGGTACAAAAGATCAAGATGGCGATCGTTACATAGAAATATGGAATCTCGTCTTTATGCAGTTTGAGCAGATTACAAAAGATAAAAGAATTAATTTACCAAAACCATCTGTAGACACTGGAATGGGTTTAGAGAGAATTGCAGCCTTATTACAAGGAACTCACGACAACTATGAAACAGATCATTTTAAAAAAATTATAAGTGCTACATCTGAAGCAGTTAAAAAGAAGCCAGATCAAAATAATTTATCAAGTTTTAGAGTTATAGCTGACCATTTAAGAGCAAGCTCATTTCTAATTGCTGAAGGAGTTTTACCTTCAAACGAAGGAAGAGGATATGTTCTTAGAAGAATAATGAGAAGAGGAATGAGACACTCTCATTTACTTGGATCTAAAGAACCAATTTTTTATAATATTTTTAAAACATTAATGGATGAGATGTCTGGAAACTACCCTGAACTCAAAAGAGCAGAAGCTTTAATTAAAGAAACTTTAAAAATGGAAGAGGAAAAATTTTTAGTGCTTCTTGAAAGAGGAATGAAAATACTAGATGAAGAAATTACAAAAATAGACAAAGTTTTACCAGGTGAAGTTGCTTTTAAACTTTATGACACTTATGGATTTCCATTAGATTTAACACAAGACATTTTAAAAAATAAATTACTAGAAATAGATAATAAAAAATTTGATGAACTAATGAAACAAAGTAGGGAACTTGCAAAGAAAAATTGGAAAGGTTCTGGAGATAGTGCAGTTGATGATATTTGGTTTGCAATTAGAGACAAATTGGGAGCAACAGAGTTTCTTGGATATGAAACTGATCAAGCAGAGGGTGTTGTTCAATCTTTGTTAAAAAATAACGAACAGGTAGAGTCTTTAAAGGCTGGTGATGAAGGTATGATTATTTTAAATCAAACACCTTTTTATGGAGAATCTGGAGGACAAGTTGGTGACACTGGAGCAATAATAACAAACAATTGTAAATTTGAAGTTTCAGATGTTCAGAAAAAATTAGGAGATCTGTTTGTTCATTATGGAAAGGTAATTTCTGGTGAAATTAAAATTAATGAAAGTGTTGAATTAAAAATTAACGTTGAAAGAAGAGAAAATATAAGAGCTTATCATTCAGCAACACATTTATTACATGAGTCATTGAGAAGAGTTTTAGGAACCCACGTAACACAAAAAGGGTCTTTAGTTGAGGCGGACAGACTGAGATTTGACTTCAGTCATATGAAGCCAATTTCACCAGAAGAAATAGAAAAAATTGAAAGCTTTGTTAATTCAATGGTTGAGACTAAATCTGATGTAAAAACAAGACTTATGACACCGAAAGAGGCTGTAGATAATGGTGCCTTAGCTTTATTTGGAGAAAAATATGGTGATGAAGTGAGAGTTTTATCTATGGGAGATGAAAAAAATAAATATTTTTCTACAGAATTATGTGGAGGCACACATGTAAGAAATACAGGTGATATTGGTAAATTTAAAATTATAAGCCAATCATCAATTGCTGCAGGAGTAAGAAGAGTTGAAGCTTTAAGAGAAAAACAATTAGATAATTATCTAAAAAATAAAGAAAAACTTTCTGATCTTTCTAATCAAAAAAATGAGGAAACTATAAAAGAGCTTTCAGAAAAAATAATTAAACTTGGTGCAAAACCAAATCTAGAGAAAAAAAATCCATCTGAAATAATTAAAGAATTAACAAAGCAATTAGATAATTTATCTGTTGGATCAATTTTAGATGATAAAACAAAAAATATTATTAAAGATGAAATTATTAATGGAACTAAGGTTAGATTACAAAAAATCAAAGATCTTCCTTCAAAAGAGTTAAGAAAATTAGTTGATAAAGGAAAAAAAGAGTTAGGTGAAGGAATTGTAATTATTTTTGCAAGTAAAGACGATAAAATAGGTTTGGCAGTAGGTGTAACAGACAGTTTAATACAAAAATATAATGCCGTTGATTTTGCTAAAAAAGGTTCAGAAATTATTGGAGGAAAAGGTGGTGGTGGAAGAGCAGATTTTGCTCAAGCTGGTGGAGTTGACAGCTCAAAAATAGACGAAGCTTTAGATAATCTTAAATCTTTAATTTAATTTTTTTTTCAATCTACGATCTAATTCATCTAAAAATTGATTAGTGGTTAAGAATTTTGTTGATGGACTTAATAGAATTGCTAAATCTTTTGTCATTGACCCACCTTCAACTGCATCTATACAAACTTTTTCTAGAGTATCTGAAAACTTAATTAATTCATTATCGTTATCTAATTTTCCTCTATGCGCTAAACCCCTTGTCCATGCAAAGATTGATGCAATTGGATTTGTTGAAGTTTCTTTACCTTGTTGATGCATTCTATAATGCCTTGTTACAGTTCCGTGTGCTGCCTCGGCTTCCATTGTTCTTCCATCGGGAGCTAATAATACACTTGTCATCAATCCCAAAGAACCATAGCCTTGGGCAACTGTATCTGATTGAACATCTCCATCATAATTTTTACATGCCCATATATACTTTCCACTCCATTTCATAGCACACGCTACCATGTCATCAATTAGTCTATGTTCATAAATAATTTTATTTTTTTCAAAATCAGATTTAAACTCATCATTAAATACCCTCTCAAAAATATCCTTGAATCTACCATCATACTTTTTCAAGATTGTATTTTTAGTAGAAAGATAAACTGGCCATTTTTTAATTAATCCATAATTTAAACAAGATCTAGCAAAATCCTCAATTGATTTATCCAGGTTGTACATCGATAATGCTACACCTGGTCCTGTAAAATTAAATACTTCAAATTTTTTTTCATCATTGCCATCTTCTGATGTCCATTTAAGTTCTAATTTTCCTTTTCCTGGTACCAAGAAATCTGTTGCTCTATATTGATCTCCAAATGCATGTCTTCCAATAACAACAGGATCAGTCCAAGATGGAACTAATTTTGGAATATTCTTACAAATAATTGGTTCTCGAAATACTGTGCCACCAATAATGTTTCTTATTGTTCCATTTGGAGAACGCCACATTTTTTTTAAATTAAATTCTTCTACTCTTCCTTCGTCAGGAGTTATTGTTGCACATTTAATACCAACTCCAATTTTTTTTATAGCGTTGGCACTATCAATTGTTACTTGGTCATCAGTTTTATCTCTACTTTCCATGCCAAGATCGTAATATTCGATACCAATATCTAAATAAGGAAGGATTAGTTTATTCTTGATAAATTTCCAAATAACTCTGGTCATTTCATCGCCATCTAATTCGACGACAGGGTTTTTAACCTTAATTTTGCTCATATTTTTGGTATATCTTTTAATAGACAGTGATTTATATACATGTTTAAAAAAAATTAGCAATAAAGGTTATGATAAGTAAAGTCTTTCCAAAAATACACGCTGAGGGATATAAGTTTCTAGTTATATTCGGGGTAGCGACATTAGTATTTTATTTTATTAGTTCATTTCTAGGACTAATAGGTTTGGTGTTAACTATATGGTGTTATTATTTTTTTAGAGATCCAGAAAGACAATCAATTAATAGTGACGATTATCTTGTTAGCCCGGCTGATGGAGAGATAATCAAAGTTGAAGAGGTTAATGGACCAAAAGAATTGGGATTAGAAAAAAAAAAAATGACAAAGATTAGCGTTTTTATGAATGTATTTGATTGTCATGTAAATAGATCACCATGTTCAGGTTCAATTTCAGAAATAAATTATGTAGCAGGAAAATTTATTAATGCTTCTATGGATAAAGCTAGCGAAGATAATGAAAGATGCTACTACAAAATTAAAAACTCATTTGGTGAGGATGTAATTGTAGTTCAAATAGCAGGTCTAATTGCTAGAAGGATTGTGACTGAATGTTCTAAAGATAATGTGATACAACAAGGATCAAGAATTGGAATGATTAGATTTGGCAGTAGGGCAGATATATATTTTGAAAATTATAAACCGCTTGTTAAATTAGAGCAAAGGTCACTTGCAGGAGAAACATTGTTAGCAAAAAGATAAATGGAACCTAAAAAAAATTTTAAAATTGTAACACCAAAAAATCCAAGAGTATTATTACCTAATATTTTTACTTTGGTGGGTGTTTGTATTGGGCTTACATCAATTAAATTCGCATTTGATGGTAGATTTGAAATGGCAGTCATAGCAATTATCGTTGCAGGTGTTATAGATGGTTTAGACGGAAGAATAGCAAGATTAATAGGCGCAGCAACTAAGGTTGGAAAAGAATTAGACTCTCTTACGGATGTAATAAGTTTTGGAGTTGCACCAGCATTTATAATGTACTTTTATGTTATGAAAGATTTAGGAAGAATTGGATGGTTAATTTCATTAATATATGTTGTTTGTGTAGTGTTAAGATTGGCAAGATTTAATATAAGTTCTAATTCTGAACCATCTTGGAGAGATAATTTTTTTGAAGGAGTACCGTCACCAGCCGGAGGCATTTTAGTTTTAATACCACTAATATATAGTTTTAGTGAAATTCAATTTGTAAATATAAATAACAATATATTTGTACCAGTTTTATTTCTAATTATTTCTGTGCTTTTAATAAGTAAAATTCCAACATACTCACTAAAGAAAATCGTAGTTAAAAGGAATACCACAATATTTTTATTATTTAGTGTAATATTATTTTTTGGTTTACTGCTTGTTTTCACTTTTAATACTATCTTAATTTCAGCATTAATATATCTTTTGATAATACCTATAAGTTTAACGCATTATCTATCATTAAAGAAAAAATTTTTGACACAATTTGATGATAGTGATGATCACGAAGATATTCTTTAATGAAAGAAAATAGTATAGTTTCACTAGCTGACTCAAATTATTTTGAACTTTTAAACGAATTAATAGACTCAATTCAAAGATTTGATCAATCAAAATCTATTGCAATTTGTATACTTGATGCTGGATTAACTGAAAAACAGAAGAAAACTCTTTCAGTAAAAGTTGATGAAATAAAAAATGCAGAATGGGATATTGAAGTACCAGGATTTAAAGTCAGAGGAAAAGAATGGTTAAAAAGTCAAGTTTCAAGAGCCTTTCTTCCAAGTTATTTCCCTAATTATAAAAAGTATTTATGGATTGATTGTGATGCTTGGGTTCAAGAATGGTCATCTATTGAACTTTATTTTAAGGCTTGCGAAGATGGTAAACTTGGAATTACCCAAACCATAGCCCCTGGCTACAAAATAATGTCAAAAGTTAAATGGCTATTTGGTAAATTAGCAGTAGTAAAATCTCAAAACTTTAAGCATGCAGTTAGTTCTAAAATAGGAATTGAAAAAGCTAGAAAATTAGCCTTTGCCCCTCACATTAATATAGGAGTGTTTTCATTAGAAAAAAATTCAAAATGTTGGACTGTTTGGCAGGAAAACTTAAAACAAACTTTAAGTGCAGGTCAAATTTTTGGCTCTGAAGGTTTAGCGATAAATATGAGTGTTTATATCGATGGAGTTGAGACAGAATTTTTACCGATAAATTGTAATTGGATTGCTAGTAATTTACTTCCAAAATTTGACCAAGATAAAAATAAATTTGTAGAACCTTTTCTACCAAATCTTCCAATAGGAGTAATGCATCTTGCAGCTGGGATTTGGAGAGATGGAAAAGATATGAGAATAGATAATTCTATTAAAATAGATATCGAAACATTAGATAAAAATAAAGTTTCAAAAAGCTTAAGGTATTCTTCTAATTGAAAAAAAATAAAATATCAAAAGAATGGATTAATAGACAACACAGAGATATTTACGTAAAAAAATCAAAATTAGAAGGTTTTAGGTCAAGAGCAGTTTATAAATTAAAAGAAATCAATGATAAATATAAGATTCTTAAAAATGGTTTTTCAGTAATTGACTTGGGAGCAGCTCCAGGAGGGTGGTCACAATTCGTAATTCAGAAATATAAAAAATGTAAACTTCTATCTATAGATTTAAAAGAAATGGAACCAATCGGTAATTCATACCAAATTATTGGAGATTTTAATAAAGAAAGTTCAAAAGATAAAATAATTACTTATTTTAAAGAAAAAGTTGATCTGGTTATGTCTGATATGGCTGTAAATACTACAGGAAATAAAAATTTAGACTCAGTAGTTACAGGAGAGTTGTGTATGGAAGCCCTGACATTTGCTAAAGATCAGCTTAAACCAAATGGTTTTTTTGTATCAAAAATATTCATGGGATCTACATTTAATGAAATTGTAGGTGAGGCAAAATTGACCTTTTTCGAAACAAATATTTATAAACCACCATCAAGTAGAAAAGAGTCAAAAGAAAGTTTCATAATTTGTAAAAAATTAAGATAGACCACTTTTATTTATAAAAGAATCGTATATAAAAGATTATGGATCCCATCAAAGAAGCACTTACATTTGACGACGTAACACTTGCTCCCAAATATTCCGAGGTACTACCGTCGGATGTCGATACAAGTATTAAACTTACTAAAAATATTAAACTTAAAGTTCCATTGTTATCTTCCGCAATGGATACTGTAACAGAGTCGAAAATGTGCATCGCAATAGCTAAAGCTGGTGGAATTGGAATTATACATAGAAATTTAGATATCAAATCACAAGTAACTGAATTAAGAAAAGTCAAAAAAAAAAAATTATTAGTTGGTGCTGCTGTCGGTGCTGGAATAAATGAATTTGAGAGAGCAAAAAATCTTTTAAAAGAGAACATAGATTTAATTGTAGTTGATACAGCTCACGGTCATACAAAAAAAGTTGCAGACATAATAAAAAAAATAAAAAAAATTAAACCTAAAAAAACTGCTTTATGTGCAGGCAATATTGCAACAGCAGAAGCTGCAAAGTTCCTAATAAATTTGGGAGTTGATATTATTAAAGTTGGAATTGGACCAGGATCAATTTGTACAACAAGATTAGTTGCAGGAATCGGAGTTCCTCAGTTGAGTGCAATTTTGAACGTTAGAAATGGTTTAGCAAAAAGAAAAACTGTAATAATTGCAGACGGAGGAATTAAATTTTCTGGTGATATTGCAAAAGCTTTATCTGCCGGTGCAGACGCTGTAATGATAGGATCTTTATTTGCAGGCACAGATGAAGCTCCTGGAAAAATTATTAAAAGGGAGGGAAAATTATTTAAAAGCTTCAGAGGAATGGGGTCTATTGGAGCTATGAACAAAGGTTCAGCTGATAGGTATTTTCAAAAAAAACAAAGCGATAGTTCAAAATACGTCCCAGAAGGGGTGGAGGGTTTTATAAAATACAAAGGTTCAGTAACAAAAATTATTTATAGACTAGTTGGAGGATTAAGATCATCCATGGGTTATCTAGGTTGTAAACAAATAAAGAATCTTAAAAATAAACCTAAATTTGTTAAAATAACAAAAGCTGGTTTCTATGAAAGTATGGTACATAATATCGATAAAGTAATCAGATAAATGATCAAAACAATTTTTATAACATTAGTAATTAATTTAATTTTAATTAGTAACTCTTTTTCAAAGGAAAGTTTCTATGATGAAGCAAGAAAATTATTCGATAAAGAACAGTTTGAACAATCCAAATTTCTGTTTCAAAGAGATATAGTCTTTAACCCAAAACAAGCAAAATCATATTTATATTTAGCAAAGATTTTTAAAATAGAGGAAAATTTGAAAGAAGAAGAGAAAAATCTTAATACAACACTTTTATTGGATCCAAAAAATGAAGAGGCAATTTATCTTTTAATGGATATAGAAATAGAAAGGTCAAATTTTGATAAAGTAAAAGAGCTAAAGGAAAAATTTGAAAAAGTATGTTCTAGTCTATGTACAAAAATTTCTTCTATAAATGAAAAATTGAAAAATTTTGATACAAAAGATGAATCTTAAAGATGATCTGTCCAAAATCCTAATTATAGATTTTGGATCACAATTTACTCAACTTATTGCAAGAAGAGTTAGGGAATTTGGTATATATTCTGAAATTATAAGTCATAAAAAAATTAATAAAAAATTAAATAAAAAAAAAATAAATGGAATAATTTTATCTGGGGGTCCCCTAAATGTTTATCAATCAAAAAAGGTCAAATTTAATAATGAAATACTTAAATGGAATATACCAATTCTGGGAATTTGTTTTGGGCATCAAGTAATCTCCAAAGAACTTGGTGGAAAAGTAAAAAAAGCTAAAAACAGAGAATTTGGATTAGCAAAATTAAAAAGATTAAATAAAAGCAAATTAACAAAAAATTTTTTTTCTAAATCAGGAACAAATAATGTTTGGATGAGTCATGCTGATGAAGTAACAAAATTACCAAAAGGTTTTAGAGTTATTGCAAAAACTGATACATCTAAGTTCTCAATAATAGAAAATCCATCAAAAAAATTTTATGGAATTCAATTTCACCCTGAGGTTTCACATACAATAAATGGAAAAAAAATTATTAAAAATTTTATTTTCTCTATTTGTAAAATGAGAAGAAACTGGTCATCAAAAAATCAAAAATATGTTTTGACCCATGAGGTAAAACAAATGGTTAAAAAATCAAAAGTTATTTGTGCTTTATCAGGTGGTGTAGATAGTAGTGTTGTTGCAAAACTAATACATAATGCAATAGGAAAACAACTTACATGCATTTTTGTGAATACTGGTTTGTTAAGAAAAAACGAAGAACATCAAGTTATTAAAACGTTTAAAAAGAAATTCAAACTAAACCTAATTTATGTTGACGCTAAAAAAATATTTTTAAATAATCTTCGAAACATAAAAGACCCCGAGAAGAAAAGAAAAATAATTGGAAATTTATTTATTAAAATTTTTGAAAAATACGCAAAAAAGATAAAAAATGTTAAATTTCTAGCTCAAGGAACTCTTTATCCTGATTTAATTGAAAGTAAATCAGTGACAGGTAGTCAAACATCCAAAATAAAGTCTCATCATAATGTTGGGGGTTTACCAAAAAAAATGAAACTTAAATTAGTTGAACCTTTAAGATTTCTTTTTAAAGACGAAGTCAGAAAATTGGGATTAGAGCTAAAACTTTCAAAAGATATAGTATTAAGACATCCATTTCCCGGACCAGGTCTTGCAATTAGAATGCCAGGAGAAATTACACATAGTAAGATTAAAATGTTGAAGGAAGCAGATGAGATTTTCATAAATGGTTTGAAAGAGCATAACTTATACAATAAGATTTGGCAGGCTTACGCAGCTCTTTTACCAGTGAAAACAGTTGGTGTAATGGGCGATAACAGAACCTATGAATATATGTGTTTACTGAGAGCAATTACATCTGAAGATGGTATGACTGCTGATTTTTTTAGTTTTTCCAAAAAATTTATGCAACTTGTTTCAAACAAAATAATTAATAATATAAAAGGTATAAATAGAGTTGTTTACGATATAACCTCTAAACCACCAAGCACTATAGAATTAGAATAATGAATAATAAAATTAAAAAATTTACCAATAAAAAAAATAAATCAAAAATAGTTTGTTTAACTGCATATTCAAAAAATATTGCTGAAATAATTGACAATCATGTAGACGCTGTTTTAGTTGGAGATTCACTTGGATCTGTTCTCTATAATTATAATACTACTAGAAAAGTTAGTTTAAAAACAATGCTTGAACACACAAAAAGTGTAAGGATGGGAGTAAAAAAAAGTCTTTTAATAATTGATCTTCCACACAACACTTATAGAAATAAATCAGAAGCTCTAAGAAACTCAAAAAAAGCAATTGTAGAAACGAAATGTGATGCAGTAAAAATAGAAGGTGGATCAAGAATTAAAGAAATAGTTCATCATTTAGTAAAAAATAAAATTCCTGTATTAGGTCATATTGGGATTACGCCACAAACTGTAAAAGGTAAATTTAAATCAAAAGGCAAATCTGAAGTAGAGAAAAAAAGATTAATTCAAGATGCAAAGGCACTAGAACAGAATGGTGCCTTTGCTGTTGTTTTAGAGTGTATACATAGTGATGTTTCCAAGATAATAACAAACGAAATTAAAATTCCAACAATTGGAATAGGTGCTTCAAGATTTTGTGATGGTCAAGTTTTAGTTACTGATGATATACTAGGATTAACTGATGTTAAAATAAAATTTATAAAAAAGTATGCAAATTTAAAAAAAGTAATTAATTCAGCAGTATCCAAATTTAAGCAAGATGTAAAGCAGAAGAAATATCCAACAAAAAAATATTCATATTAAAAATATTTTAAAAATTGTTCATTTATTTTCAATATTTCTAAGTCTGCTAATCCACTAATCACCAGTTGAAATGCTACAATTAAAATAAAACCAAGACCTACATATGCAATCCACAAATGCTTTTGAATATAATTTGCTAAGTAAGTAGCTAATGCTCCAGTTAATATTACTGACAAAACAAGGCCAAATATCATAAACTCAAAATATCCTTTTGAAGCACCAACTACACCAATCACGTTATCGAAACTAATTGTTATATCGGCAAATAAGACTTTATATACACTTTGTATGTATGATGGTTCTTTAGATTTTTTAGTCGGTGACTTAATTTTTTTAATTTCAAAAAGATCTTTTCTAAGATCATTTACAATCCATATTAATAATAATCCTCCTAGAATTTTTATAAAATAAAATTTGAATAAATATGTAGCAAACAATGCAAAAATTATTTTAAAAATTAATGCCCCACCGACACCCCATAAAATAATCTGTTTTCTATTCTTTGGAACAAAATTGGCCGCAATCAGACCAATAATGATTGCATTATCAGCAGCTAAAATTATATCAATAAATATAATTTGCGTAATTATTACAATTTCTTCAACCAAAGTGTTTTATTAATACTTAGATTTTTTAGTTCCTTCAATAATTTCTTTAAGTTCTTGATATTCCTTACAATTACAACTTTCTAAGATCTTTAATCTTTCTTTTGCTAGATTAATTCTGTTAGTTGCTACGTATAATTCACCAAGATACTCGTTTATTCCTATATGATCTGGTTTTATTGCAAGTCCTTCTAAATAATATTTTTCACCAGCATCAAAATCACCAAGTTTTCTAGTTGTAAAGCCTAGATAGTTAAGAGTATCGGGTTTATTAGGATTTTCTTTATTTGATTTTATTAATAATTTTTGTGCTTTTTTGTATCTTTTCAAAGCCTTATCAGTTTTACCTTTCATTTCATACTTTTTTGCATGTTTAATTGCATCTACAGCTTTTTGGTAATCTGTTTTAGGATCCGCGTCTCCACCACTAGTTCCTGCAGAAAAGGTAGGTTGAATGAACGCAAAAACAAGTAAAAAAGTTATCAATAATTTTTTCATAATTAGTTAAATTTCTCCATTTTGTTTAAAGGTTTTAATATAAGCCCGTTTTTAACTAAATTTTCTTTTAAAGTTTTAGCAGTTTCCAACGAACTTTTGTTATCACCATGTATGCACACAGAGTCTATTTCACAAGGTATCTGTTTTCCAGAGAGACAATTTATCGCTTGTCCCTGGACCATGCTTAAAACGTGTTTTTTGGCTTGTTCTGGGTCTGTTATTAACGCATTTGGGTTTGATCGTGACACAAGATTTCCATCGTCCTCATAATTTCTATCAGCAAATATTTCACAAGCTATTTTCATATTCAATTTTTTTGCAGCAATCTCCATTTTTGATCCTGTTGGCACAAGGTAAATTATATCTTTTCCAATTTCGTTGACAGCTTTTGCTATAGTTGTTGCTAATGCCAAATCTTCACATGCCATATTATTCAATGCACCGTGAGGTTTAATATGAGTTACATTTTCATTATGATTGAATGCAATTCTTTGAAGTATTTCATATTGATCAATTATTAACTTTCTGATTTCTGAAGATGATAAATTCATTCTTTTTCGACCAAAGTTTTCAGGATCATTAAATGATGGATGAGCTCCAATACTTACACAATTTTCTTTTGATATTTTTATCACATCATCCATTGTTTGTTCATCGCCAGCATGATAACCACATGCGATATTTGCTGAATTTATTATTCCTAGCAGAAAGGGATCATTTTCATTATTATGGAGCTTCGATTTTTCTCCTAAATCACAGTTGATATTAATTTCCATAGCTTTTAAAACATTATTATAACATAAGATGATTAAAAATATATTAAATCTTGGTGATGCGGCGGTTTATTGCGACTTTGGTAAAGATGTAAATCAAGAAATAAATACTAATGTAATTAATTATTTCAAAAATATTAAAGATAAAAAAATCAACGGAATAATAAATGTTACACCTTCATATAATAAACTAATAGTATCATTTGATTTAGAAGTTACATCATATTCTAAAGTAAAAAAAATAATAGAAAACTTAGAATTAGAAAAGAAATTTGAGAACGAAAATAAATTAGTCGAAATACCTGTATGTTGCGATGAAAATTTCAAATTAGATCATGATAGATTAGAAAAAAAATTAGGTATTCCATTTGATAAAGTATTAGAAATTTTTTTTAGAAAGGAATACTTCTGTTATATGACAGGTTTTATTGCTGGCATGCCTTTTTTAGGAGATACTAGTGAGAAACTCAGGACAAAAAGACTAGAAACACCTAGAGTGAAAGTTCCAAAAGGATCAATTGGTTTAACAGAACAATTTTGCAATATTTATACTTATGAAAGCCCTGGTGGATGGAATATAATAGGAAACACACCTTTAGAAATATTTAATAAAGAAAGACGAAGTGATCCTGCACTAATTAATCCTGGCGATAAAGTTAAATTTAATAAGATAACACAAGAAGAATATGACAAAATTAAAAGATAATTATTTTGAGATTAAACGAGCAGGAATAAATACAACTTTTCAAGATAGCGGAAGAAAAAATCTTAATCATATTGGCATTCCAATTAGCGGAGTTATGGATAAAAGAAACTTTACGCTTGCTAATGCGTTATTGAAAAATGAAACTAATACACCTGTAATTGAGTTTGCATACCAAGGTCCATTATTAGAATTTAATGGAGATAAAATATACTTTGTTATTACAGGAGATGTAAAATTTGAAATTATTAAAAATAATAAACAAAAAATTACTGGTTTACCATACAATGTTTATGCAATTGAAAATAAAGATAAAATTGATATTCAATCTACAAATAAATCAGTTTATGGATACTTATCATTAAGTGAAAATATTATTCTTGATGAAATTTGGGATAGCGTTTCAACAAACACCAAGGCTAAGATAGGATCTAATAATGGTGATAAGCTTTCAGATAATCAAAAAATTAAAATTCATCATAAAAATAGAAATATAGCTTTATCGAAGTTAAATTATATTGATAAAAAAATTGAATATATAAGAGTTATTAAAGCTACAAACTTTGATTATTTTTCAGAAAAAGCTAAAGAAGTTTTTTTTAATAAAGATTTTAAAGTCACAAAATTATCTGACAGAATGGGGATGAGGCTAGAGGGTCAAATTTTGGAAAATATAATTAGTACTAATATTAAATCGGAAGGATTAGTAAAGGGTGTTGTTCAAGTTCCAAGCGATGGAAATCCAATAATAATGTTAGCTGATCATGGTACAATTGGAGGCTATCCCAAAATAGCGAATGTAATTAGTGCTGATTTCGATAAATTATCTCAAATGACACCGGGGACTACTATAAAATTTAAAGAAGTAAATTTAGAAGAAGCTGAGAAATTATTTAAATTTTATAATTTAGAAACAACCAATTTAATAAATCAAATTTCATGAATATATTATTAAAAGTTCCAGGTTATATTTTAGTATTCATGGGAGCAGTAACACTAAGTTTTGGGGGTTTAATTGTAAAATCATTTGAAGGCGCAACTCTATGGCAAATATTGTTTTGGAGATCTGTATTCTTTTGTTTAGTTATAATTATTTTTTTATTAATTATTTACAAAAAACAATTTTTTAAATCTATAATCAGTTCAGGAATACCAGGACTGGTTGGTGGAATTATTTTAGGTTGTGGATTCTTTGGATATGTATTTGCGATGTATAATACAACTGTTGCAAATGCTAATTTTATTATTCAGACCCAAACATTATTTCTTGCAATTTTTGGATATATTTTTCTTAAAGAAAATATTTCTAAAATTACATTAGCATCAATAATACTAGCTATATCTGGAATCATACTGATGCTGGGAGACTCTCTGACATCAGGACAAATGATTGGAAACATAATTGCTTTTATTATGCCTATATCTTTTGCAGTACTTATTATTATAGTAAGAAAATATCCTAGTGTTGATATGGTGCCCTTACAATTAATTGCAGGAATTGTTGCAATGATAATTGGATATTTAGTTGCTGGAAGAATAGATATTTCTTTACATGATATACTTTTAGGATTTTTAGCTGGTTTTTTTCAAGTAGGTTTTGGTTTTATATTGATAACTATTGGTGCAAGAACAACGCCATCTGCAGTTGTAGGAATCATTATGATGTCCGAAGCAATTTTTGGACCTCTTTGGGCATGGATATTTATAAATGAACAGCCGTCGCTAATTGTCCTAATTGGAGGATCGATTGTATTATTTGCAGTTTTACTTCAATTTTTAAGTAAATTTATTTTAAAAAAAGAGGCAAATTAAAGAATTTGTGGTATATTAATTCTGCGGAAGAGACTACTTCAATGTAGAGCCGAAGGAGCAACCACCCCGGAATCTCTCAGGCAAAAGGACCGCGCATATTAACTCTGGAAAAAGAACAAAAGTTCTTGCCGAAGGAGCAAAACTCTCAGGCAAATAGACAGAGGGGGCGAAAGAGTTAATATGACAAAAAAAACATCTTTATATAATCTTCATAAAAAGTATGGCGCTAAATTAGTAGAGTTTGCTGGATATGAAATGCCAATTCAATATAAAGATGGAATTATCCAAGAACATAAGTTTACTAGATCTAAATGCGGAATATTTGATGTATCACATATGGGCCAGCTCTTTATATATGGTAAAGAAAATCTTACAAAAGATCTTGAAAATATTTTTCCAACAGATTTAAAGAAGTTAAATATAAATCAAAGCAAGTATTCTTTTCTGATGGATGAGAACGCAGGAATATACGATGACTTAATAATCACGAAAATTTTAGAAGGCTATCTAATAATTCTTAATGCAGCATGTAAAGATAATGACTTTAAAATTATTAAAACAAAATTAGGTAACACATACAATTTACAATTAAAAGAAGACTTGTCGTTAATTGCTTTACAGGGTCCAGAGGCAAAAACAATTTTAGAAAAAAAAGTAAAGGGAGTAAGTAAATTAAAATTTATGAATGGTGAAAAATATAAATTTTTAGACATTAATATATTTATTTCAAGATCAGGATATACAGGCGAAGATGGATTTGAAATTTCAATTGACAACAATTATGTAGAAAAATTTGTAGAGGAAATGCTTAATGAAGGAGCTAAAATGATAGGACTTGGTGCAAGAGACACTCTAAGAATGGAAGCTGGTTTATGTCTTTATGGTAATGATATTGATAAAAATACTACTCCTATTGAAGCGAATCTTAAATGGGCAATTTCTAAAAATAGAATTGACACTGAATATCCTGGATCAAAAATTATAAAAAAACAAATTCAATCTGGTGTAGAAAAAATTAGAGTAGGAATTAAACCAGTGAACAGAGTCATAGCTAGAGGAAACACAAGAGTATTTAACAAAGATGATAAAGAAATAGGAAAAATTACAAGTGGCACTTTTGGTCCAAGTGTTGATCATTCAATAGCAATGGGTTATGTTGAAAATGAGTATTCAAAATTAAATACAAAATTATTTTTAGAGATAAGAGGAAAAAAAATACCTGCAAATATATGTGATCTTCCATTTTATAAAAAAAAATATGTCAAAGGAGAAATAAATGTCTGATGTAAAATATTCAAAAGAACATGAATGGTTAAAGCTTGATGGAGACGTTGCAACTATAGGTATCACAAAACATGCAACAGAAATGTTAGGTGATATTGTTTTTGCTGAATTACCTGAAAAAGGCTCGAGCGTAGAAAAAGATAGCACTGCAGGAGTTGTTGAATCAACAAAAGCTGCAAGTGATGTATATACTCCAATAAGTGGTGAAGTAGTAGATGCCAACCAAGCAATTGTGGAAGATCCTTCTAAAATTAATGCTGACCCAGAGGGAGAGGCATGGTTTTTTAAATTAAAAATTAAAGATATCAAAGAGCTTGATACTTTAATGAATAAAGATGAATACGATAAATTTGCAAAAGAAAGCAGTCAGTAATGTTAGAAAATAATAGAAGTTTTTTTAGAAGACACATTGGAAATTCCGATCTAGAGCAACAAAAAATGCTTGATGAACTTGGGTATAAGGATATTAAAGATTTAATATCAAATACAGTTCCAGGAAATATTCTGATTAAAGAACCTCTAACAATTGGAGAACCAAATTCAGAGTATGAAGCACTTAGGAAGCTTAAAAATATATCTAAACAAAACAAGATTTATTCAAACTTTATAGGAATGGGATATTACGGAACTTATATACCGAATGTGATTTTGAGAAATATTTTAGAAAACCCTGGTTGGTATACATCTTACACACCGTATCAACCAGAGGTCGCTCAAGGCAGGTTGGAAATGTTATTAAATTTTCAACAGATGATTACTGACTTTACTGGAATGGATATAGCTAATGCATCACTTTTAGATGAAGGAACTGCTGCAGCTGAAGCGATGGGCATGAGCCATAGATTAAATAAGAAAAATAGTAAAATAGTTTTCTTATCCGAAAATTGTCATCCTCAAACTATTAATGTTGTTAAAACAAGAGCAGAGCCTCTTGGTCTAAAAGTAATAACAGGAAACAATGTAAAAGATTTGGAAAATATTGCGGGGGATATAGTATGTGGAATAATTCAATATCCGGGAAGCCTGGGTGAATTAAAAGATCCAAGCGAGATGATTAGTAAAATTCATAAAAAAAATGGAAAAGCAATTTTAATTTGTGATCTTTTATCTCTTGCATTAATTAAGACACCCGCTGAACTCGGAGCAGATATTGCAGTTGGAAGTTCACAGAGATTCGGTATTCCAATGGGTTACGGGGGTCCTCATGCAGCATTTTTTGCTACCAGAGATGAATACAAAAGATCTATGCCAGGAAGGATTGTTGGCGTATCTGTTGATAGACATGGAAATAAAGCTTACAGGTTAGCGTTACAAACCAGAGAACAACATATAAGAAGAGACAAAGCCACAAGTAATATTTGTACAGCTCAGGCACTTCTTGCAATTGTTGCGGCTGCTTACGCAATTTATCATGGGCCTGAAGGTATCAAAAATATTGCAGAAAGAGTTTCACAATTGGCAAATAATTTTGCTAATAAATTAAAACAGTCTGGCTACGAATTATATTCTGAAAGTTTTTTTGATACAGTAACTATAAAAACTGGAGATAAGACTGATAAAATTTTTCAAAATGCATTAGATCAAAAGGTAAATATAAGAAAAGTAAATTCAGACATGTTATCAGTATCATTTGATCAGAAGAAAAATGTTTACAGAGCTAACCAACTACTTAAAATCTTTAATTCGGCCGAGTCTATAAAAGAAAATCCAACTGAGAATTTACCAAACTTACCAAAAAAACTTCTTAGATCCTCGAGTTATTTAGATCATCCAGTATTTAACAATTATCACTCAGAAACAGAAATGCTTAGATATTTAAAAAAGTTAGAAGATAAAGATATCGCGTTAAATAGATCTATGATTGCTTTAGGTTCTTGTACGATGAAATTAAACGCAGTAGCTGAAATGATACCAGTTTCATGGAGAGAGTTTTCTGAACCACATCCTTTTACCCCAGTAGAGCAAATGGATGGTTATAGAAATTTATTCACCGATATGAAAAACTGGTTAAGGTCTATCACAGGTTTTTCTGGTGTATCATTACAACCTAATGCAGGAGCACAAGGTGAATATGCAGGATTAATGGTTATTAGAAAATTCCATTTAGAAAATGGTAATGATAACAGAGATATTTGTTTAATACCAAGTTCTGCACATGGTACAAATCCTGCTAGTGCACAAATGGTAGGTATGAAAGTTGTAGTAGTTAATTGTGATAAAGAGGGAAATGTTGATATTAATGATTTAAAAATTAAAGCTGAAAAATATTCTGAAAATTTAGCTGCATTAATGGTTACTTACCCTTCAACGCACGGAGTGTTTGAAGAAAAAATTTCTGAAATTTGTGATTTGATTCACAAAAATGGTGGTCAAGTTTATATGGATGGAGCAAATTTAAATGCACTTGTTGGTGTAGCTAGACCTGGAAATTTTGGACCAGATGTTTGTCATATTAACTTACATAAAACCTTTTGTATTCCACATGGCGGAGGTGGACCAGGAATGGGGCCTATTGCTTGTAAAAGACATTTAGAACCATTTCTACCTAACCATCCAGTTATAAAAGATTGCGGACCTGTTTCGGGAATTGGGTCTATATCTGCAGCACCATGGGGAAGTGCAAGTATTTTAGCAATTTCATGGATGTATATTAAAATGATGGGCTCAGAAGGATTAAGAATAGCAACTGAGAACGCAATTCTTAACGCGAATTATATAGCTCATAGACTTAAGGATTATTTTCCGATTTTATATAAAGGTAAAAATGGAAATGTGGCGCATGAATGTATAATCGATATTAGACCAATTAAAAATGATACCGGTATCACAGAAGAGGATATAGCTAAACGATTAATTGATTTTGGATACCATGCTCCAACAATGTCATGGCCTGTAGCCGGAACTATGATGATAGAACCAACTGAAAGTGAGAGTCTAAGAGAA
>CACFTE010000011.1 GCA_902569105.1 uncultured Pelagibacteraceae bacterium
ATGCAAAAATTTACAGCGATGGTGGAGCAGATGAGATTTGCTTCTTAGATATTACAGCATCAAATGAAAATAGAGATACTATATATGATGTTGTAAAGAAAACTTCTGAAAAATGTTTTGTGCCTCTTACAGTTGGTGGTGGAGTACGAAGCGTTGAAGATATAAATAAATTGTTAAACAGTGGAGCCGATAAAGTTTCTATAAATACTGCTGCAGTAAAAAATCCAGAAGTTGTAAAAGATAGTTCTAAAAAATTTGGTTCACAATGCATCGTTGTTGCAATTGATGCAAAAAAAAGTGGAAATAAATGGGAAATCTTTACTCACGGTGGAAGAAATAGTACAGGGCTTGATGCAATTGAATTTGCAAAAAAAATGGAAGACGCTGGAGCTGGAGAATTATTGGTAACTTCTATGGACAGAGATGGTACTCAGGTTGGTTATGATATCAACTTAATGTCCAAAATAACATCAAAAGTTAATATTCCAGTCATTGCATCAGGTGGAGTAGGGAATCTAGATCATTTAGTCGAAGGTATTAGACTTGGAAATGCTAGCGCTGTTCTGGCGGCATCTATATTTCACTATGGAAAATATTCTATTAAAGAAGCCAAAGAGTATTTGGACTCAAAAGGAATACCTGTTAGGATTTAATATGCTTAATACATTAGAAAGCCTTTTTAAACTTGCAAGAGAGAGAAAAAATAACCCTGTTGAAGGGTCCTATACTAACAAACTGTTAAATGATAGATCTTTAAGTAAAGAAAAAATCTTAGAAGAATTAAATGAATTAATTGAAGCAGTCGAAAAAAATACCAATAAAGTTCATGAGGCAGCCGATGTTTTCTATCATTTGATTATGTACCTTGAATCAAATAATGTTAAAATAGAAGAGGTAATGGAAGAATTAGAAAAAAGAAAAAAATGAGTTACGACGATAACAATATATTCGCTAAAATACTTAGGGGAGAAATTCCTTGTAAAAAAATTTATGAGGATGAATATGTTTTATCATTTCATGATGTAAATCCACAAAAAAAAATACATGTATTGGTTATATCAAAAGGTAAATACATTGACTTAGATGACTTTAGTTCAAATGCATCAAACGATGAAATAGTTGGTTTAATAAAGGGTATAAATAAAGTTGCAAAGAAACTTGGAGTTTCATCAGATACCGGGCAAGGGTACAGAACTATAGCAAATATAAGCACATTTGGAGGACAGGAAGTTCCTCATTTACATTTTCATCTTCTTAGTGGAGAAAATGTTGGAAAAATGACTCAATAGTTTTGAAAGTAGATAGATATTATTTAGAGATAAACTCTCAAAAAGAATTAAATGAGGTAATTATTCCTAATGAAAATCTAAAGCTAGAGAAAGTTTATCCACCAAATATTGAAATTAATAAATTTTTTTATAAAAATATTGGTAAAAAACACCGATGGATAGACAGACTGGCTTGGGATAATTTAAAATGGAGTTCATACCTAGAAAATAAAAACGTTTTCACTTATACGTTAAAATCCAATAATAACATGATGGGATATTTTGAGGTAATAAATGATCAGAAAATAAAAAGTTTTGAAATAGCTTATTTTGGAATACTCAGTGAGTATATTGGAAAAGGCTTAGGTGGCTATTTATTATCGGAAGCTATAAAAATATGTTTTAAACTTGATTGTCAAAAAGTTTGGGTTCACACTTGCTCTTTAGATCATCAGAATGCTCTTTCTAATTATATAAAAAGGGGCATGAAAATATTTAAAGAGGAGACGATTCATTTGAATTCATATTAATCATTTTTAGGTATTCTAAATATATTTTCGTTAATATTTTTATTAACTAATGTATCAAATATATAAGTAATTGCTAAATTTTGATAGATGTCCTCAACCTGCCATCCTATAATTTCATAATTTTTTTTACTAAAAAACACATTGATATTATTATTATTTTCAAAAATTTTAAAATATAAATATTCATTCTGAACTTCACTGATCTTAGACGATTTGACTTTATTAATTAAAAAATTTTTGTCTAAAAGAAATTCAAAAGGAGTACTTTTAATTGGATAACGATAGTATTGCTTATTATTCTTGATCACTAAATTGATTCCATCAGACACTAAAATCTTGTTACTTCTTTCATATTTACAAAATATTTTTTTTGAATACTTTATTACACATTCACCCTTTTCATCTTTTCCGTTTATTGTTTGAATAAAATTGAAACTTATATTATTTATAAGATTTAATTTGCTTAATATTTTTTCTTTATTCGATGCGTTCCCGATATTTTGGAGAAAAAAAAAAATTATGAAAATACAAAATATTTTTTTCATTTTAATATTTCTCTTTTTCCGACGTGATTTGCCTTACTTACGATCCCATTTTCTTCCATCATATCAATTATCCTCGCTGCTCGATTATAACCAATTTGAAGTTTTCTTTGCAGGAAAGAAGTTGAAGCTTTGCCTTCACTTTTAACTAATTGTAATGCATTTTGATATAATTCATCTTTGTCATTCATCTCAACATTCTCAATTTCATTTTCTACTGACTCAGAGAATTCTAATATTTCTTCAACATAATCTGGTTCAGCTTGAGACCGTAGGAAATTATTTACTTTTTCAATTTCATCTTCAGTAACGATGGGTGCATGAATTCTAGTAATTCTATTAGCTGAGGACATAAACAACATATCACCTTTGCCTAAAAGTTGTTCTGCTCCTTGCTCACCCAATACAGTTCTGCTATCAATTTTTGAAGATACCTGAAAAGAAATTCTAGTAGGAAAATTTGCTTTAATTGTTCCAGTTATTACATCAACACTCGGTCTTTGAGTTGCCATTATTATGTGAATTCCAGCGGCACGTGCCATTTGTGATAGTTTTTGAATATAATTTTCAATATCCTTTCCTGAAACCAACATTAGATCAGACATTTCGTCTACTATAACAACTATGTAAGGCATGAAAGTTTTATGTTTAGAATTATATCCATCTATATTTCTGACTCCAACTTTTGTCATTAACTTATATCTATTTTCCATTTCTCTAACCACCCAACCTAAAACCGACGCTGCCTTCTTTGGTTCTGTAATTACCGGACACAACAAATTTGGAATTCCTTCGTAGGTAGACAGTTCTAACATTTTAGGATCAATTAATATAAATTTACATTTATCTGGAGTGTGTCTATATAATAAAGATAGAATTATCGTATTAATACAAACAGATTTTCCTGAACCAGTTGTGCCAGCTATTAATAAATGAGGCATCTTACTTAAATCACCAATAATTGGATTTCCCGAAATACTTTTACCTAGAGCAATTGGAAGTTTAATTTCCTTTTTTTTAAATTGTGCATCTCTTATTACTTCAGCCAAATATACATTCTCTCGTGTTATATTAGGTAACTCAATACCAATAGTATTACTCCCAGGTATAATTGCAATTCTAGCAGACTCTGAACTTGTATTTCTTGCAATATCTTCTGCTAAATTTATAATTTTTGAAACCTTAACGCCAGCTGCTGGCTCAAACTCGTTGAGTGTTACGACTGGACCATAATTAATCTTTTTAATTTTTCCTTCAACTCCAAAATCCATTAGGACCTTTTCAAGAAATTCCTCATTTATATTTTCATTTTTTTTTGCAATTTTTTCATTTTTTGTCGGTGTTTTTAAAAACTTTAAATCAGGTATAGTAAATTTTTTATCAACTAGTTTTTGATTATTTTCAAAAGGTAAGATTTCTTGAAATCTTTTTTCCTCAACACTTTTTTCATTTGATATTGGATCTTCACTGCTAGTCTCGCTCACATAATTTACTTTTTTTCTTTTTGAAAATGACAAATTTATTATATTTTTAAATATTAAAAGCACAAAAGAAATTTTAAAACTTACACTTTTCAAAAAAAGGAAAACCGTCAACATCAGTAAAGTATAAAATGAAACTTTAGTATTTATCTCTAGAATATTTTTTAAGAAACTCTCTTTGAGAAACAAACCTGTAAACCCGCCATTTCCATTTATTGTTAAAAAGAAAGACTGATTATAAAAAAAAGATAAAAAAAGACATCCACTTATCAGATACAATACACAAAAAAATAAATTGTCGATTATAATTATTTGTTTTTTGCTAATTAAAGTGTTTATACCCGTAAAAAACAAAGTGAATGGAAACAGATATGAAACTAGACCCACAGATTGAAATAGAAAATCAGAAATAATACTGCCCCTAAGTCCCAAAACGTTTTTAACATCTCCAATTTTGTTAAATATAAAATTTGGATCCTCAGGAGAATAGCTTAAAAGTGATATCATTATTAAAACAGCTACAACAACTGTCACAAATCCAAATAATTCAGTTATTCTCCTTATAATAAAGTTTTTAATATTCGTTAAGAAAGCTGCTAATTTCATAAAAATGAATCAATTAGATTGATTTGTACCATTTAATTATTACTGGTAAAATTAAAAAATATTATGAAAATTTGTTTAATTGGAAATAATCTTACTAGTGTTATTTTGGCAAGAATACTGTCTACAAAAAAACTTTATATCGACGTTTTTTCTACAAACTTAAGTGATAAAAAATTCAAAACTAGAACATTAGGTCTTTCAGCTCAAAATTACGATTTCCTAAATAGTTTTAACAAAGACTTAAAAAAAAAGACAAATATCGTTAGTAAAATAAATGTAATTGTTGATAATAATAAAATTAAAGAAAAAATCACATTTAATGACGAAAACAAACCGCTGTTTCATATGATAAAGTATGATGATTTATTTTTATTAATAAAAAAAGATTTGATTAAAAATAAATTTGTATCATTCAAAAAAATTAAAGAATATAATCTTCTTTCATTAAATAAACAAAAATACTCACTAATAATAAATTGTGAAACATCAAATATTTTAGGAAAAAAATTTTTAAAAAATGGAATATTTAAAAAATATAATAATATTGCATTCACCACAATTATAAAACATTCAAAAATTAAAAATAATTCTGCAACTCAGGTATTTACGCAAAAGGGTCCAATTGCATATCTCCCTCTATCTAATATATCAACTTCGGTCGTTTATTCTCGTGAGTTAAAAAAAAAAGAAATTATCACAAATGATTATGTAAAAGAAACAATAGAAAAGTTTAATCCTTTATATAATATTTATTCTATAGAAAAGTTACAAAAATTTAATTTAAATCTAAAATTACCTCGAAAATATTATTCTAATAAAATATTATTTTTTGGAGATGCTATTCATTCAATTCATCCTTTAGCAGGACAGGGTTTCAATATGACCATAAGGGATATAAGAGAATTAATAACTATAATTAACAAAAAGATCGATCTTGGTTTGTCAATTGATAAAAGTATTTACAATGAATTTGAAAAACAAACAAAGACATCCAATACAATTTTTTCTTTGGGTGTAGATTTAATTTATCAATCTTTTAAAATAAGTAATTCAATGGTTCCAAGTAATTTCTCAAAAAATATAATTTCCTTAATAAATCAAAATCAAAAATTTAAAAAAATTGGAATAGATTTAGCTAATAAGGGATTAAGATTATAATTATTGAATCGTCCTGTTTGTAAAAGAAGTAACTGTATACATTTTTAAAATATCTTCGAAAATTTTTTTCCGTGAAAACATATCGCTTGCCTCTAGTAGTGTCTGTTTTTCCTCAATTGTAAATGGAGATGCCATTGAAAGTGAATTAATTATCTCATAACTGCTTTGATTTTTTAAGTTTTTCCAATCGATAGAATACCCTTTGCTTTTAAATAATTGTTTTAATTCTTTAAGTATATAATTTAAGTCTATATTTTCTTTTTTCTCTTCCAAATCATTTAAATCATAATCAAATTTATGAAAATCTACCTCAAATGTTCTATATAATTTATCTGTTTTTTTTTCTTTACGTATTAAAAATCTTGAAACTCCCTCAATTAAAATTATGTATCTGCCATCTTCTGTTTCATTAAAGCTAGTTATTTTACAAGCACAACCTATATCGTAGAGATCTGGTTTATTTAACTCCCCAGTCTTCCTTGGCTGAACAATCCCAATTATCCTGTCTGAAGACATACAATCATTTACCATTTGTAAATATCTTGGTTCAAAAATATTCAGAGGTACAGTTGATTTAGGAAAAACTATAAAGTTAGAAAGTGGGAAAATAGGTATATCATTTTTAAGATTAATATTTTTGGATTTCATAAAAAATTATACCAAACTTCTTAAAAATATCCTAATTTAATTAAGCTTTCTTTAAAAGAATTATTAAGTTTATCTATTTTTTCATTATCAAAAATTTTATTCCACTTATTTTCTTTGCCCAAGAAAAAGAAACTTACCTTTTTTTTATTTTTGTTTTCGACTGACTCAGGAAATCCATTATCAAGTTCCTTTTTTTTTAACAAATCAAAACTAATTGAATCAATAATATTTTTTACTCTTATTTCAGAAATTTTAATTTTATTCTTTAAAATATTATTTAAAAAATAAAGTATATCTAGAAAAACTTTATTTTGGTTTTTTTCTAAATCCTCATATTTAATAAATAATACTTTAAATTCCTGGCAATTTTTCCAAGACATAACATTATTTGACCATGAGCTTATAAATTGGAAAGATGAAAAGGATTTTTTATCTTTTCTGTCATCTATTATATATTTTTTTGAATTTGACATAAATTCTAAAGACTCTTGAAAATTTAAATTGTAATGATTACCTAGTGATGTGATCACATTTCTTGGATCTCTCACTATATAAATTGCTCCAGCAGTATATTTTTTTGATGTAAAACTGTGTCCATTTATAGGAATTAAAGAAGAATGTGTTTTTAAGAATATATTTTCTTCTTCAGATATTATTTTTTTTTGTGCATTTTCCAAATTCGCAATTGCATCGTTTACATTTGTAATATTATTCGAAGTATAGTTTTTTAGATTAAATTGTTTTATTTTTTTTAGATGATCAAATTCAAACAAATTATCATTTGTATAAATATATGTTGATAAAAAAGACCTTAACCACGTATTTCCACTTTTTGGGTATGATGCAATCCAAATAATCATTATTAATTTATAATTTTTTAATAAATTCTTATACCACTGTCTAAATATTTAAGAATTTAAAAAATTTCTATTGCTTACGTTTTAAAAAATCGCTATTTATTAATCAAATAATAAGCGGGCATAGCTCAGTGGTAGAGCGTCTCGTTGCCAACGAGAAGGTCGTGGGTTCAAGTCCCATTGCCCGCTCCAGGATTAAATATGGAAGAAGATTTATCAAAAAAAAAATGTATACCCTGCGAAGGTAATATACCCGCTTTTGATTATAGCGAAATTCATAAGTATCTAAAAAAAGTAGATGGATGGGATGTACAAAAGAATGAAAATAACAATTACTTTTTAACCAAAGAATTTAAATTCAATAACTTTAAAGAAAGCCAAAAGTTTGTAAATAAAGTAGGAGATATTGCAGAGGTGGAAGGTCATCATCCAGATATTATTTTTGGATGGGGATATGCAAAAATCAAAATATTTACTCATGCAATTAATGGATTGGCAGAGAGCGATTTTATTTTAGCTTCAAAAATTGATAAAGTTATTAGTGATTAAAGTGTCTTGTTTTTGAAAAAGCTAAAACAATTCCCATATCATTTGCAAACCTTATTATTTCTTTATCTCTAACAGAACCAAAAGGTTGAACAACTGCTGACACCCCAGCTTGCACAAGAGCCTCAATCCCATCCGTGAAAGGAAAAAATGCGTCTGAAGCAGCTATAATAGAATCTTCGTTGTCGAATTGCTTAAATTTTTTCATTTTTTCAATCGCTATCTTACAACTGTCTAGCCTACTTGGTTGGCCAGAGCCAATGCCCAAAGTTTTATTATTTTGACTTATTACAATAGCATTAGATTTTACAGACCGACAAACATTAAAAGAAAAGATAAGTTCTTTCATTATCTTTTTTGTTGGTTTCACTTTTGAAACAATTTTAAAGTTTTTTCCCCCTAATACATGATCATCATTATTTTGAAATAAAAAAGAGTTTAAACCTGAAACAATCTTAAAATTATTGTTGTTCAATGAATTATTATAGTTAATTATTCTAAGATTTTTTCTAGTTTTCAAATATTTTAAAGCTTTGGGTTCAAAACCATTTGCTACAATAACTTCATAATAATTTCTTATTAATTCTTTAGCTACTTTTTGATTAATTTTAAAATTACATGCTACAATTCCACCAAAAGCACTTATTGGATCACAGTTTAGTGCTGACAAATAGCTTTTTAAATGATCGTTCTCTATTGATACTCCAGATGGGTTAGTATGTTTAACTATTACTGTGCCTTTGTTTTTTGGAAAAGTTTTTATCATTCTCAAGCAAGCATAAATGTCATTATAATTATTATAGCTTAATTCTTTGCCATGTAATTGATTCAGATTTAAGGTTTCTTCATCACCATAAATTGCTCCAACTTGATGAGGATTTTCACCATATCTCAATTTTTTAAACAGTTTTGCATTAATAACTAATCTTTCAGGAATAATTTCTTTCGTACGAGAATTCAGATATTTGTAAATTGTTGTGTCATAGCTTGCAGTTTCACAAAATGCAACTCTTGACATGTTCTCTCTAAATTTTAATGTAGTGCAGCCTTTATGAATATTAAGTTCTTCGATTAAATTTTGATAGTCGTTAATTTTAGTTATCACCACAACGTGTTTATAATTTTTAGCAGCAGACCTTACTAATGTTGGTCCGCCGATGTCGATATTTTCTATTATTTTTTCTAGATTAGTTGTATTTTTTAGTGTGCTTTCAAATGGGTAGAAGTTACTAATAACTAAATCTATACTACTAAATTTATGTTTTCTTAGTACTTTTCTATGTGATTTACTGTTTCTCTTAAATAAAATTCCTGAATGTATTTTTGGATGAAGTGTTTTAACTCTCCCATCTAAAATTTCAGGAAACCCTGTATAATCGGAAACTTCTTCACATCGATATCCAAGTGACCTAATTTTATGATAAGTTCCTCCTGAACTTATTAATTTTACATTAAACTTTTTGAGAACTTTTAAAATATTATTAAGATTATTTTTATTGGATACAGAAATTAACGCAGACTTCACTCTCATACTTTTCTTATTTCCCAGCAGATATTTTGTTCTTTAGGAATAGTCAAACCAGATATTACTATATTTTTATTTTCTAAATACTTATTTTTAGTCCCAAAATATAATCCAGTTTCAATATCCATTTTATAGTGTTTACAAGTGAACTTCCATCCAGCATTTTTATTTTCTATTAATATAGTCTCATTATTTATTAATTTTGTTAAGTTAATTTCCGGTTGTAAGTGAAATCTTATCTCAAAATTACTTGACTTAAAATTTTTCATTTTTATTAGTTTATCACATCCTTGTAACCTGCAATCATCATGAAAATAACTTAATTCTCTTTCATGAATTAGTCCTTTTGATTTTAAATATGCATCATGAGAAGCTTTTATAAACCAAAAATTATTATCAGATTTTATCTCTTTATTTAGAATTTTAAAATTTTTACTTACTAACATGTGATTATACTTATCTTTCTCAAATCTAACTATAGAAGTGTTATCTACTACTAATGTAGATTGAGTAGCTGATGATTTAGAAATCATATTTAGCTGATGTTTATAATTTTGAAAATAGCCCGAGTTTGAAATAACTTTTTCACCTATATAATTAAATTCAAATGATAATGCTCCTGCCTGGTATTCTCTTGAAAACTTTTTTTCAGGAGCTCTACCAATATCCATTGTTAAAGATGTTTTTTTATTTTTCAAAAATACATATCCACCTATTTCTTTGGTGTCTTCTTTAAATTTATATTTATGGAAGCTCAAATATTTATCAAATTCTTCATTAGAGTCTTCAAAATTTCCGTTAAACAACATTCCTCTTTTTTTATCTGCACATAAGAGATTATATGCTTTGCCCATATAAAAAATAGTTTCCATTAGAAAATCAGGTATATTTGTTTGTGACTCTTTTAATAGTTCTCTTATCACAATTAAATATTTAAGATAAAATACTAATTGTCTTAAATTTCTAGATTTAGGAAATTTGCCAGAGTCTAAAGAAAAATTTAATATTTGTTTTAAAAGGTCGACACCAAATTTAAGGTAATAGCTGTCTCCGTAAGACAAACCAACTAAAATTATAGCTGTGCTACCAATTATTTTATCATCTAATTTTTCAGATCTTTTAATTTCATTTACTAGATGATTGGTTTGTTTTTTAATAATATTATTAAAACTAGACCTATAGTGAGTTTCAGCAGTTTCATAAGTTAATTTTGAATTCGCAATCCAGGCAATAATTCTTTTTGATAAAATATCCAAATCCCATTCGTTCTGTTTGTAACTATAATTTTCATTGATCCAGTTTAAAATTACATTTTGAGTAATTTTTTTTGATGATTTAAGATCTAGCGTGAATAACCAAAAAAAACTATGTAGTTTTTTAAAATTTCTTTTATCTAATTCCGAGGAATTTTTCCATATAGTGTTTAATGAAAAATCCTCAATATTATTTTTTTTTTTATCTATTTTAATTAAACAATTAAGAATACTTTGGCTTGGTTTATATATTATTGTTTTGTCATCAATTTTTGAAATTTTTTTATTATAAATCGGTGAGTTAAGATAAATCTTTCTTATTTGTTGAACTAAATGGAAAAAAATAATACCAAAGTTTAAAAAAACATTTTTAAGAAACATTTAAATTTGTTTTAAAGTTTGAATATTTTTTTTTAAATCTCCATTATTTTCTTTAAAAATTGTTGTTCCAGAAACTAGTATGTCCACCCCTGCTTCAACTGCAATTTTTGAGGTTTCAAAATTTATCCCACCATCAATTTCTATTTTAAATCTAAATTTCTGATCAGCTCTTATTTGGTTTAACTTTACTATTTTTTTAACAACATCTTTAATAAATTTTTGTCCACCAAATCCAGGGTAAACACTCATTATTAAAATTAAATCTACTTTATCCAAATGTTCTTCAGCAGCTGTTATTTCTGTGTCTGGATTTAGTGAAATACCAACTTTTTTATTAAGTGATTTAATAAGATCTATTGTTTGTAAAATATTTCCAGTGGCCTCAGGATGAAAAGTTATTATATCAGCGCCTGCATCACTATAATCCTTAATATATTTGTGAACTGGATCAATCATTAAATGAACATCAAAAGGTAGTTTGGTATATTTCCTTAAACTTTTAATTACTGGAGGCCCGATCGTGAGGTTTGGAACAAAGTGGCCATCCATTACATCAACATGAATCATATCTGCGCCACTATCCTCTAATCTTTTTATATCATCGCCCAACTTACTAAAATCAGCAGATAAAATTGATGGAGATATTTGTATTTTTTTCATAGAAGATACAATTTATAGTACTATCAATTTTTAGAGCAATTTGAATTATTATTTGCCGAATATTCTATAAATTTCATTTGCAATTTCACTTTCCAATGGAAAGGAAAGCATTCCCATGACTGAATATCCTAATAAATATGGGATTAAATAAAATCTGATCATATAAAAAAACCAAGCTACATATAGTGGTATGATTGGGTGTGCTATAAAGCTCGGTGTTATAAACTTAAATACCTTTATTATTGGGTTTGTAGATTTTACAAATATTTTCATGAAGAAAAATTCTGAATCTTCTCTTTGAAATATATTCATTGCAGTACGACCTATTAGCGTCCACATTATAATTCCTAGAATATAATCGATTATTAAAATATAAATTGGCATATTCTTTAAAGAATAAGGGGCGTATAATACGCCCCTTATAAAAAATTTAATTTAGTGTGCTTTTCCTAGAATAGTCTTACCGCTAGGTACCCTGACTTCATCAACCATTTTTTGGGTGGCGCTATCAGGTTCTTCAGTCATTAGACTTACTACAACCATTACAACAAGACATACAGAAGCTCCGATAATACCAAATCTTAGGTGGTCAATTCCTAACCATGGTGTTTGTGCCATGAATTTAGGGCCAACATATATCAAGTACGCAGTACCCGATCCAAGACCTGCTATCATACCTGCAACAGCACCTGCTCTAGTTGCTCGCTTCCACCATATTCCAAGAACAAGTGGGAAGAACAATCCAGACATAGCGAAGTCGAATGCCCAAGCAACAGCACCGAGAATTGATGTAATTCTCATTGATGCAATATATGCTCCGGCAGCACCGATCACTATTAGAAGTGCTCTAGCAACTAATAATCTTTTTCTTACATCTGCTTTTGGATCAACGATTTTGTAGTAAATATCGTGTGATAAAGCATTAGCTATCGCAAGAATTAGACCATCCGCAGTTGACATCGCAGCAGCCATACCTCCAGCAGCAACTAGTCCAGAAATTACGTAAGGTAATCCAGCAACTTCAGGAGTTGCAAGAACCACTACGTCACCTCTCATGAACCATTCATTTAACTGAAGAATTCCGTCTCCGTTAAAGTCTGCAATAAAGGCTTGTTTAACATTAACCCAAGCATTAACCCATTCAATTTGCATTATTTCAGCAATAGGTTTTCCTATCAGACCCGTTGGTAAGTTAGGATCTAAAAGAGATATCTTAGATAATGTTGCTAACATAGGCGCTGAAGTATAAAGCAATGCAATAAAGAATAGTGACCATGCCACTGATTTTCTTGCAGCTTTAACACTAGGCGTTGTGAAGTATCTCATTAGAATGTGAGGTAAAGAAGCCGTTCCCACCATCATACAGATTGCTAATGATATAAACTTCCATGCAGCCATTCCACCACCTGGTACGTCAGAGTGAGGAACAGAAATCGATTTCAATCCTCCTGGTACACCAGCAGCTTTTATGTCCGCAGCAGCGTTTTTAACTAATCCAAATGTAGCCTCTAGATCATTTAATCTTGCAACCTCATCCGCCAACATAAAGTGCGGAAAGAAACCAAAACCATTTTTATTACTGATCCAGAATACAGGAATTAGGTAAGCGATAATTAATACGATATACTGAGCAACTTGTGTCCAGGTAACCGCTCTCATACCACCTAACATTGAACATAGTAAAATACTTACTAGTCCAACCCAAACTCCTAATTCAAATGGAATACCTAAAGCTCTAGAAGCAATTGTTCCAGTCGCATTAATTTGTGCTGTCACATAAGTGAAAGATGCCAAAGTAAGAACAACAACCGCCATGAAACGCGCAAGGTTTCCGCCGTATCTTGTTCCAATGAAATCTGGCACAGTGTAACATCCAAATTTTCTTAAGTATGGAGCCATTAGAGATGACACTAACACATATCCACCAGTCCAACCGACTAGGAATGCCATGTAAGTATAACCACCGAAGTAAATACCTCCTGCCATCGCAACGAATGATGCACCTGACATCCAGTCAGCTGCTGTTGCCATTCCGTTGAAGACTGTTGGTACTTGTCTTCCAGCTACATAATAAGCATCGACCTGAACAGTTCTAGAAATCCATCCAATTAATGCATAGATCGCAACTGTAAAGGCAACAAAACATATACCTATCGTCTTTGCAGTCATACCTGCTTGTTCCGCAATAGCCATCAATATGATGAATACTAAGAAACCACCAGTATATGTTCCATAGATCTTAGGTAGATTGTTTATGAAGTCTTTTCTATTTATAAACTTTTCAGCCATTATTCGTCCTCCCCTCTTTCAGCGAAGCCAAACTCTTCATCAATTTTCTCTTGTCTGTTTGCAAACCAAAATATTAAGACAACGAAAATTACTATAGACCCTTGGGCACACATGTAATAAGCAAGTGGGTATCCCAAAAAGCTACCATTGTTTAAGCTTTCACCAAACATGAAGATGACGATTGAGAAAATAAACCAAATAGCAAGAGTTATCATCATTAACCCCTTGGTTTTTTCCCAGTGTCTTTCTTTGTTTGACATTTTTAATCCTCCCTATAGGTTAAAAAAAGAAACCATACTGATTTGAAAATGGATTGGAAGCCCTAAAATGGTCTTAGATATCGTTAAAAATAAGGAAAAAACAGCATATGGCAATTAAATACAAGTTAAAGTTGAAAGACTTAAAGCTAGAATACTTGATTGACTATTTAAAACCCATTTTAAAATTTTTCAAAGCTAAACAAAAAATAAATAATTATGATGATTTAAAGAATTTTATACAAAAAAAATCAGCTTGGATTAGTCAAGTCACCTTATACGGGTATTTAAAAACTAGAATGGGTGCCAAATATGTTTTGATGTTTGAGGATGAGATATTTCTTGGATCAATTAATAAAGCAAAGTGGAATATATATGTAGTAGCTCTTCAAGATCTATCTTTATATTCTATTTCTTATCTAAAAAATATATCACAAAGGCATGACATTGAAAAAGCGAAAGAAATTTTTTTGGAAATACTATCTCAAGAGGAAAAAAATCAAATGCCAACTGATATTTTAGAGAAGACCAAAAAGGAATTTGATGAAAGGTTTAAAAAAATTGATTGGGAAAAACATTACAAAAATTTACCGTTTAATAATAGTGCTCTTGCCTTATATGAATGGTCTCCAATTGCTGAAGAGCTTAAAAGTTTAGATAGGAAGATTGTTTTAAATTCAATGATTCTAAAATGGGATATAATAAAAAAAGAATTTGTACAGTTAATTAATTTTTAAATATTTTTTCTATTATTTACTAAATTATCAACAACACTTGGATCTGCAAGAGTAGTGGTATCTCCAAGTTCATCATGTTCATTTGCAGCAATTTTTCTTAAAATTCTTCTCATAATTTTACCAGATCTGGTTTTGGGTAATCCAGGTGCAAATTGAATTAACTCAGGTCTATAAAATGGTCCCAGACTTTTCGCAATATGATTTTTAAGTTCTCTTTCCAAATCTCCGTCTGCAATAACTCCATTATTAACAGTTATATAACAGTATAATGCATTTCCCTTTATTTGATGTGGATATCCTACGACTGCTGCTTCAGCAACTTTTGGATGAGCAACAAAAGCACTTTCTATTTCAGCTGTTCCAAGATTATGACCTGATACAATTATTACGTCATCAACTCTTCCAGTAATCCAGTAATAACCATCCTTATCTCTCTTACAACCATCACCAGTAAAATATTTTCCATCAAATTGTGAAAAATATGTATCAATAAATCTTTGATGATCGCCGTAAACAGTTCTCATTTGACCTGGCCATGATTGAGACATACATAATCTTCCCTGACCTTCGCCTTTTATTTCTTTTCCATCTTGGTCAACTATTATAGGTTTAATTCCATAAAATGGTTTGGTAGCTGAACCTGGTTTAAGGTCTAGTGCTCCGGTTTGTGGAGAAATGAGAATACCCCCAGTTTCTGTTTGCCACCATGTATCTACAATAGGACACTTACTATCACCAACAGTTTTATAATACCACTCCCAAGCTTCTGGATTAATAGGCTCACCAACAGTACCAAGTAATTTCAATGATTTTCTTGATGTTTTTTTAACAGGTTCATCCCCTTGAGCCATCAAAGCTCTGATTGCAGTTGGTGCTGTATAAAATGTATTAACTTTATATTTATCAACTATTTGCCACCATCTAGAATAGTCAGGGTAAGTAGGAATACCCTCAAACATAATTGTTGTTGCACCATTTGAGAGTGGACCATAAATTATATAACTGTGGCCAGTGATCCATCCAATATCAGCAGTACAAAAATATATATCTTTAGGTTTATAATTAAAAATATATTGATGTGTCATTGATGCATAAACCATATAACCACCTGTAGTGTGGAGAACACCTTTGGGTTTTCCAGTGGATCCCGATGTATATAAAATAAATAATGGATCTTCGGCATTCATTTCCTCTGGATCACATTGGGATGGTAACCCTTTTGTCATTTCGTGATACCAAACATCTCTACTTTCATCCCAATTAATTCTATTACCTGTTCTTTTGACAACAATACATTTTTTAACATTTGGACAATGTATTAGAGCTTCATCAGTTATTGACTTCAAATGAATTGTTTTACCACCTCTTATACCTTCATCAGCTGTAATAATGTAATCAGACTTACAGTTATTGACTCTGTCAGCAATTGAATCCGCTGAAAAACCTCCAAAAATTATTGAATGAATTGCTCCTATCCTCGCACATGCAAGCATTGTGTAAGCTAATTCAGGTATCATTGTTAAATATATTGTAACTCTGTCACCTTTTTGAACACCAATTTTTCTCAGTCCATTTGCTGCTTTTGAAACTTCATCATGTAGTTGCTTATAACTTATTTTTTTATGAACCTTTGGATCATCTCCTACCCAAATAATAGCTGTTTTGTCTTTATTCTTTTTTAAATGTCTATCAATACAGTTTGCAGATGCATTAAGAGTCCCATCATAAAACCATTTAATATTTACTTCTGTTTTACTATAGGTAACATCTTTAATTTTTGTATAAGGTTTAATCCAAGTAATTCTTTTTCCTTCTTTAGCCCAAAAGTCATTGTTATTTCTTAAAGACTCTTTATATTTTTTCTCATACATAGATTTATTTACTATTGAATTTTTTATCCACTCAGATTTTGTTTTGTAAATTTTTTCTGCTGTTTGTTTAGAACTCTTTTTAGAATTTACTTTTTTTCTTCTTCTTTTTACCTTTTTTTTTAAAATTCTATTAAATTTATTTTTTTTTGATGATCTTTTCTGATTTTTTTTTTTAGTTTTTCTTTTTTTCTTTTTTTTTGGCATGTTTTATTTAGCTATTTTACTCATGTTCAAAATAATTTTCCAGTATTTAGTATCAATAGGCATAACTGACAGTCGGCTTTGTTTAATCAAAGGCAAATCTTTTAATTCTTTAGTTTTTTTAATGTTTTCTAAGGGTACTGGATAATCTAATTTCTTATCAAACCTAACTTGGACGGCAACAAATTTTTTTGTTTTATCAGTTGGGTCTGGATATGCTTCTTTAATAACCTTAACTATACCAACTATTTCTTTTCCAATATTTGAGTGATAAAAAAAACAAAGATCTCCATTTTTCATTTTTCTTAAATTATTTGCAGCCTGATAATTCCTTACACCATCCCACATAGATCCTTTTTTACCAGAGGCAATTTGTTGATCTAAAGACCAAACGTCTGGTTCAGATTTAAGTAACCAATAATTCATAATTAAATTTTTACACCAGCACCTTTTAGAAATTGAGCTTTATCATCAAGTTGCCATCTTGGATTAACTTTGAAATCTAGTTCATTAAATAATTTTTTCTTAAATTTTTCTAATCCTACAAGTGCAATCATCGCAGCATTATCGCTACATAAATTTATATCAGGGAATAGACATTCAAATTCATTTTCATTGGATAAATTTATTAATGCATTTTTTATACCTTGATTTGCAGCAACACCTCCAGCAACAACAAATGTTTTCTTTAAAGAAGTGTTTTCATTTAAATAAATTTCAAAAGCTTTTTTTGTTTTCTCGTTAAGTATTTCTACTATAGTTTTTTGAAACGAAGCAGCTAAATCAAATTTATCTTGTTCAGTCTTTATTTCAGACTGAATACGCAAAATTGCAGTTTTTAATCCAGCAAAAGATAAATTGCATCCACCTCTATTTATTATTGGTTTTGGTAATTTAAATCTATTTTTATTTCCTTTCTCAGCATATTCCTCAATTTTTGGTCCACCAGGAAATTCAATACCAATAATTTTTGCAGTTTTATCAAAAGCTTCCCCAAGTGCATCATCTATGGTTGTTCCAAGTCTTTTATATTTTCCTAAACCTTCAACTAAAAGATATTGAGTATGTCCTCCAGAGATTAGTAGTAATAGATAAGGGAATTCTAAATTTGTATTTAATTTTGGACTTAGTGCGTGTCCCTCTAAGTGATTAACTGCAATAAATGGTTTATTCAACGATGCTGAAATTGTTTTTCCAAAATTTAATCCAACTGTTAAACAAACTATTAAACCAGGTCCAGCAGTAGCTGCAACTGCATCAATTTCATTAAGCTTAATTTTGCTTACTGAAATTGCTTTTTCAGATATCAAATCAATTTTCTCTACGTGCGCCCTTGCAGCTAATTCAGGAACAACTCCCCCAAACTCCCTATGAATATCGAATTGGCTTGAAACTATGTTTGATAAAATCTTTATTTGTCCATTTTCCTCTTGGATGATAGATGCGGCAGTTTCATCACAACTAGATTCAATGCCTAAAATTGTAATTTTTTTATTCATAATTTTTTAGATAGTACAATTAGATTATAAGATTTAAATATAAAACAATTAATGAAAAAAAATAAAATATTAATTGGGACTAGAGCTAGCAAATTAGCGCTCATTTATGCTAATCGGGCTAAAGACGAAATAGCTAAAGTTTTTTCAGGTGAAATTGAACTAATTAAAATTACTACAGAAGGTGATCAAAACCAAAAAGATAGACTTACGGAAATTGGTGGAAAAGGATTATTTTCAAAAAAAATAGAAGAAGAATTAATAGATAAAAAAATAGATCTCGCTGTACATGCCTTAAAAGATATGCCTTCAGAAGAAACAGCGGGTCTAATAACAAATTGTTTTTTGAAAAGAAATTTCCCAGAGGAAATACTCATAACAAAAGATAATAAAAAATTTAGAGAATTAAATTCAGATTCTATTATCGGCACTTCTTCATTTAGAAGAGAGTTTCAATTAAGAAGAATAAGAAATGATTTAAATTACAAAACAATAAGAGGCAATGTGGATACAAGAATATCAAAGTTGAACAACAAAGATTATGATTGCGTCATACTTTCTAAAGCTGGAATAAAATCTTTAAAATTAGACCACTTGATTTCAGAAGAATTTTCGACTGAAAAAATTATACCCAGCGCAGGTCAGGGAATAGTTTCTATACAATGCAGAAAAGAAGATGAAGATATCATTAATCTTCTAAGCAAAGTAAATGATAAAGTTACAAGCATTTCTGCTTTGGCAGAGCGTAAAGTATTAAGAGTCTTAGAGGGTGATTGTCATACAGCTGTTGGTGTTTTTTCAAAAGTAAATAATGATAATTTTGAAATTTCTGGTGAACTTTTTTCAATAGATGGTAAAAAGAGATATTTTAAAACAATTAAAGATATTTCTTCAAATTTTTTAAAAGTAAGTACAGAATTAGGAAATTATCTCAAATCAGAGGCAAAAGATACTTATAAAAAATAATGCATATTTTATTAACAAGACCTTTAGAAGATTGTTCAGATTTAATAATTAAGTTAAAAGAATTAGGTCATACCGTTTCACATTTGCCATTAATTAAAATAAAAAAAATGGAATATAAAGAAATAAATTTTAACGATTTTTCAGCAATTATCTTTACAAGCTCAAATTCTATAAAACATTTAAACTTAGATAACATTAATAAGACAATTAAATGTTTTTGTGTTGGATCTAATACAGAAAAATTTGCGAGGGCTTCAGGTTTTCAAAATGTAATTGCAGCTAATGGTAACGTAAGAGTGCTCAAAGAATTAATACTACAAAATCACGATAAAAAAAACGGAAAGATTTTATATGTAAGTGGTGAACTCATTTCTTCTAATTTAGATAAAGATCTTAGCAACGAAGGATATGAAATAACCCGAATTATAAATTATACCGTTGAACATAATGATGAGATTAAAGATGATTTTATTGAAGAGCTAAAAAAAAATATACCAGATATCGTTTATGTATACTCTGAAAATAGTTCAAAAAGCTTCTTAAATATAATAAAAAAATATCAATTGATTGACAGCTGGATGAATACCAATTTAATGTGTATAGGAGAAAAAACATCTTCTGTTTTAAATGAAGTAAAATGGAAAAAAATATTTTTATTTAGTCCAGGAGAAGAAGAGTTTTTATTATATAAGGTTTGATATGGATGTTTTCGTAAATTTTAAAGATTTATTTTTGTCAGTCTGGGAAAAAGGTATTCTAGGAATTAATTTTTATGAAATACTTATTGGAATTGGAATTTTTCTTTTATTTTTAATTTTTAGAGGACTTATAAGCAAACTCATTATTAAAAAATTAGAGATTATTTCTAAAAGAACTACTAATAAATTAGACGATACATTTGTTCATTCTTTAATTGGACCCGTAAGATTTTTACCAATTGTTCTGGGTTTTTTCTTCGCTAGTTATTACATGACATTTGAAAGTGATACACGTGAATTTGTAAATGATATAAATAGGACATTAATTACCATTTTGCTTTTTTGGACAATCCACCAAATAATTGAACCAGTTTCATACGTTCTATCTGGCCTTGGCAAAATCCTAACAAGAGAATTAATAAGTTGGATAGTTAAATCAATTAAAATTCTAATTTTTATCTTAGGTACCGCAGCTGTTTTAGAACTTTGGGGAATTAAAATAGGACCAATTATTGCCGGATTAGGATTATTTGGTGTTGCAGTTGCCTTAGGTGCTCAAGATTTATTTAAAAATTTAATTTCTGGAATTTTAGTACTAGTAGAAAAAAGATTTAAAATGGGAGACTGGATTTTAGTTGAGGGAATTATTGAAGGAATTGTAGAAAAAATTGGTTTCAGATCAACTGTGATAAGAAAATTCGACAAGTCAATTGCAATAATACCAAATTTTCAATTTGCCGAAAATGCGGTAATTAATATAAGTCAAACAACGAATTGGATCATTAGTTGGACAATCAATCTTCAATATGATTCAACTATTGATCAACTTAAAACAGTAAGAGAAGAAATTGAAAATTACATCAAAACAAATGAAGATTTTAAACCAGAACTTGGTTACGCGGTAAGAGTAGATAGTTTTGCTGAAAGCTCTATTGATATGTACGTTCGTTGTTTTACCAAAACAGATGATTGGGATGAATGGTTAGCTGTAAAAGAGAGATTGGCAATACAAATTAAACAGATTGTTGAAAATAATAAAGCTTCATTTGCTTTTCCTAGTCAATCAATCTATGTCGAGAAAAAATGATTGCAATTTTTTATTTAATATTACAAATTTTGAAATTATATTCTTATGTTGTAATTGCTAATGTTATCATTAGTTGGTTAGTAGCTTTTAATATTATTAATACCTCAAATCGATTTGTGTATATGGTGCTTGATTTTACATACCGTCTAACAGAACCTTTTTTGAGAAAGATTAGGCAATTTTTACCAAATTTGGGAGCCTTTGATATATCTCCAATTATACTTCTTTTGTTGATTTGGTTTATCGAAATGTGTATGAAGCTCTACATTGCACCAATGATATTCTAAATTATGATTTTAATCGATGGAAAGAAAGCGGCAGCAGAGCTAAGAGAAGAATTAAAAAAGGAAGTTGCGAACTTAAAAAACAAACATAATAAAGTTCCAGGTTTAACTGTTATTTTAATTGGTGAGTTTGCTCCAAGTAAAATTTACGTAAAAAATAAAGAAAAGTCTGCAAACGAAGTTGGCCTAAAGTCAGAGGTCATTCGTTACCCCGAAACAGTTGAAGAAAAAACTGTTTTGGAAAAAATTGACGACCTAAACAATGATGATACCGTTTCAGGTATACTTGTTCAATTACCTCTTCCAAAACATATTGATAAACAAAAAGTAATTGAAGCTATTTCTCCAGGTAAAGATGTAGATGGTTTTCATCCAATGAATGTGGGAAATCTTTCATCTGGATATGAGAGCTCAGTTCCATGTACACCTCTTGGATGCTATTTATTAATTAAAAAAATTGAACCAAATTTAAGCGGAAAAAAAGCTGTAGTGGTTGGTAGATCAAATTTAAATGGTAAACCAATGACACAACTTTTGCTCAAAGAAAATTGTACCGTAACTATAACTCATTCTAAAACTGCTGATTTAAAAGGTGAGTGTTTAAAAGGAGATATAATTGTTGCAGCGGTTGGTATTCCTGAACTTGTAAAAGGCGATTGGGTTAAGAAAGATGCAATTGTTATTGATGTCGGGATTAATAAAACAGAAAAAGGAATTGTCGGAGATGTTGCATTTGATGAAGTCTCAAAAGTAGCTAAAGCTTTAACTCCTGTTCCTGGTGGTGTTGGGCCGATGACGATTGCTTGTCTTTTAAAAAACACTATTGAGTGCTTTAAAAGATCAATTAATTCATAATTTTAGATTAACTAAATGTTTAAATATTCTTTCTAAATCTGGAATAATGTTTTCATTTTCATAGAGCAATTTATCTGCTTGCTCCTTATAATAATTTTTAAGATCTAACATTTTATTAATTTCTAAATTTGCTAATTCAATACATTTATTTACATAACCATCAATGTTGCCTACAATTGGTGCATCGGTAATTTTCATTTGTTTGTAAGCACCTGTTACAATTCTACTTTTCATTAAATGTGTAGGTAAAGTTACAGTTGGTGTGCCATAGTACATTGACTCATGGAAACTATTTCCTGCGCCAAACCAAAATGTATCAAGTAATACTGAGGCTGATCCACATTTATTGATATAATTTTCAGTAATCAAAGGATCAATAAATTCAATGCGGTCAAAGTTTGCCTTGATACTTACTCTAAGTCTCTCAAAAAATTGTTTTGTTACATATTTATTTCTATTTTTTATAAAAATTATTTTTCCTTTTTTGTCTTCTTTTAAAATATTTTTTATAAATTGATCAAATTTAGGATGAATTTTAATTAAAGATTGAGAACAAAAATATATATTTTTTTGGGATAATTGATCCTTAGCTAAAGGGTTGTGAATATTTGGCTTGTAAAAATACATTGGCAAATAATTTGCCAATATTACTTTTTCAGAATAATTCTTCTGATAATTTTCAGTTTCTAAGTATTTTGATGATAAAAAATAATCTATATTTTCGTTTCCAGTAGTTTCGGGATGACCCCATGATGTAATATGTATTCTTGCTAACTTAACCATGGTTAAATAAAATAAATTTGTCGACATGTGAATATCAGTATAAAAAAGTATGTCTAAATTTTTTTCTCTAATATTTCTAACTTTGTCTTCAAATTTTTTTGGTAAAATAATATTTTCATAATTATATAAGATTACATTTTCGTTTATTTCATCAAATTTTATTCCCTTGCGTGTTTTATCAGAGTGAATTACATAAACTTCAAAATTATCTTTGTTTAATTTGTAAATAATTCCTCTGAATAGTTTCATAATTGTATGATCTGTGAAAAACTCTGATATGAAACCTATCTTTATTTTTTTATTTTTGTCTTTTAAAAAATGTTTGTCATTTAATTTTTTTATTTCTGGATAGATATCGCTATAAATATTTTGAAGATTCTTGTTAATTTCTAAATTGTCATATCCATCATAAGACAGTTCAAAATTCACTGGTTTTAAAATATATTCAGAAATATTTAGTTCTGGTAATTTTTTGTCATCTTTGAGGTTTGAAATTTTCTCAGTAAATTTTTTTCTAATCTGATCAATTTCATCTTCTGAAAAAAAAAAATTGGGATAAAAAAGGCAACTCTTAACTTTAGTAATAGCATCAAACTTATTCTGAATTATTGCTTTTTGTGATAGCTGTTCAACTTTAAAATAATTATTTTGTAAGATATAAATTTTTAACAAAAGTTTATATGCAATTTCATCATTTTGTTTTTTTAAAGAAATTAAATAAAGAAGTTGTTTTTCTGCTTCATCTAAAAGTTCAAGCTCAATATATGTTTTTGAAAGATTCTCCAAAGTTGGTTGGCTTTTAGGTGCAATTTTAAGACAATCTAAAAAATATATCTTTGCTTTTTCGAAGTTTTTATTTTGAAAAAATTCTACCCCTTTATCAAAATATGATTTCGCTTTCTGAAATTCATCCATTAACTTTAGGATAATCTAGATCTACCACCATCTACAGCAATAATTTGCCCTGTAATCCATGAGCTTTCTTCAGAAATTAAGAATTTCGCAAGTGAAGCAGAGTCTTTTCCTTCACCTAATCTTTTCAATGGATGTGCTTTTGCTATTCCATCTGCTAAAACTTTGTTCTTTAACATTGGTTCTGCAATTTTAGAATTAGTTAAACTCGGAGCAATACAATTTACTCTCACATTAGGTGCAAATTCCGCTGCTAAAGAAACTGTTAAACCCTCTACAGCTGCTTTTGTAGAAGCAATTATCGAGTGATTTGTGAAACCTCTTTGAGCGGCTACAGTTGAAAATAAAACTATAGAACCTTTATTTTTTTTTAAACTTTCTTGAAAACCTTTAATTAAATTTACTACAGAATATAAATTTAATTTCATGCATTTGTTGAAGTCATTTTCATTAACCATTCTTAATGGTTTAAGATCTATTGATCCAACACAGTAAGCAACACCCTTTACATCTTGAATATTTGACTTAATTTTGTCAACAAAATTATCTTCTAGAACATCAGCAATAGTGAAATTACAATTTAACTTTTTAGCTAAAGATTGTGTTTGGATGTCGTTTCTTCCTACTAAATGTACCTCTTTACCAGAGGCGGTTAATTGCTCTGCTAAATTTGATCCTATTGAACCTGTGGCACCAACAACTAAATATTTTTCTGACATAAATTTTTTAAAAAGTTATATATAGGCAATGAAATTATTTTTTCTACTTGGAAATCAACTTTTTTCTGAAAAATACTTAGAAAAATTCAGAAAAGACCATATCTTTTTTATGGCAGAAGATTACCAATTATGTACCTACGAAAAACACCATAAACAGAAAATACTTTTATTTCTTTCTGCTATGAGGTCGCATGCAGAAAAATTAAAGAAAAATAAGTTCAAAATTGAATATTCGTCAATTGAGGATAAGTCATTTAAATCAGATTATATAGAAAAATTAAAAAAAACTATAAAGACACAAAAAATTTCAAAAGTATCAAGTTTTGAAATTGAAGATAAATTTTTTGAAAAAAAAATAACAAAATTTTTTAAAAAAGAAAAAATTGAATGGAATGTCATTCAAACCCCAATGTTCATAAACTCAAGAGAAAATTTTAAAAAATACTTATCAAAATCAAAAAAACCTTTTATGGCTGTTTTTTACAAAGAAACTAGAAGAGAATTAGATATTTTAATGAAAAAAGATGGAAATCCTGAGGGTGGGAAATGGAGTTTTGATGAAGAAAATAGAAACAAACTTCCTAAAAATATAAAAATTCCGAAGTTTCCTAAAATAAACGAAACGACACATACAAAAAAACTTAAACCGGTTATAGAAAAAGTTTTTAAAGATCACCCTGGAAATACAAAAGAATTCTGGTTTGCTACTGAGTATGAAGATGTTGTGAAGTTGCTAAATTTTTTTATCAAAGAAAAATCAAATTTATTTGGTGATTATGAGGATGCAGTTGATCAGAAGGATAACATATTATTTCATAGCGCATTAAGTCCTTATATAAACTTAGGTTTAATTACACCTGAATTTATAGTTCAAAAAGTTTTAGATTTTCATCATAAACACAAAATAAGATTAAATTCTTTAGAAGGATACATTCGCCAAGTTATTGGATGGAGAGAGTTTATGAGAGGGATTTATCAAAGTTATTCCGATGAAATGGAAAATAGAAATTTTTTCAAGCATAATCGAAAAATGAAAAAATCATGGTATGAGGGATCAACTGGTCTTCCACCCTTAGATCATGCAATTAAAAATGCCTTAAATTATGGGTGGTCACATCATATTGAAAGATTAATGATTTTATCAAACATAATGAATCTCTGCGAGATCAAACCAACTATTGTTTACAAATGGTTTATGGAAATGTTTGTCGACTCCTCAGATTGGGTGATGGTACCAAATGTTTATGGTATGGGTTTATTTAGTGATGGTGGAATATTTGCAACCAAACCATACATTTGTGGTTCAAGTTATTTTATGAAGATGATGGATTTTAAAAAAGGTGATTGGTGTAACATAATGGATGGTTTATATTGGAGATTTATTGACCGAAACAGAAAGTTTTTTCTAAAAAACCCAAGACTATCAATGATGGTAAGAATTTTTGATAAAATGAAAACTGATAGAAAAAAATTAATTTTATCAGCAGCTGATAAATTTATAAAACAAAATACACTTTAAGTGAAAAAAGAAAACCTTCCTTCAAAAATTTGTCCTGTTTGTAAAAGACCTTTTGTTTGGCGTAAGAAATGGAGGCTTAATTGGGAAAGAGTAAAATATTGTTCAAAGAAGTGTTCTAAGCTTAGTTAAATGTTGAAATAATTTTTGGAATATAATTTTTAAAATTAAAAAATCCTTTATTACAGTATTGCCAAGAATATTGATCAAGCTTTCTATATAAAAAATTTATTTCTAAACTATTTAAATTTAAGTAATCTAGGTTTTCACCTACTGTTGGATATAATGCAACATAATTTTCATTAATATTTTTAATTTCGCTAATATCGATAGAATTACAATCAATAGATTGATCTTTTAATCTTTTCTCTTGGTCACTAATAAGAAGTAATTTAAATTTCTCAACTTTTTCACTAAGTTTAATAGATCTGTTTTGGTTTTTATTAGAAACTAAATATATTTTTTTAAATTTGGTATTTTGAAAATCGGTGTTTTCAAAAGATAAATTATTTTCAAAAATTAATAAACTTTTATCCTCAATATTTTTTGGATTATTAAAATCTTGTTTAATAATTGAGTAAGTTTTTTCACAAATTTTTGGAGGGGCGTTTTCGTTTAACTTAATATTATTGAACCTATTATTAGTAAATTTTTTAATATTCCATTCGCTTGCTAAATAATGTTTACCCTGTGTTTGAACACCAGCCACCCATCGCCATCCAAGAGTATTGGATGCAGCATCTCCATCGTAAAGATGTTGCATAAATAACTCCGCACCTAATTGCCATGGTAATTCTAATGTAAAAATCCAAATACTTGCAAACCACATTCTTGTATGATTGTGTAAATAGTTGTTATTCTTCAACTCATTTATCCAATAATTAAAGCATTCGATATTGGTTTTTCCTTCAACTGCATTAATGTAAATTTTATTATCTTTAAACTCTTCTCTGATTTTTTTTAATTCTATTAAATAATCAGACCATACATTTGGTCTTAATTCCAACCAACCTTTCCAGTAAGTTCTCCAAAGAACCTCCTGAATAAACTTTTCATTTTTTATGAAAGAAAATTTTTTTAATGATTTTCTTATAACCTCTAGTTCGTTAATCACACCATGAGTTATATAAGGTGATAGACATGAGACATTTGATCTTTTATCTGGACCGTAATCAAAATTTCTTTGTTTTGAGTAATCTGAAAGATTATTTTCTACAAAATTTTCTAATTTCTCAACAGCCGAAGCTCTTGACGCTTTAAAATTCATAAATGTTACTTTGATTTTTTCTTTTTAAGTCCTAACTTGTCGCTATGCCTTAGTCTTAAAATTACAATTGCCGATGCAATAAGGACTATTGCAACTGCTTCATAAACTAATGCAGATGCATCCATTTCTTTGCCTTGTAATATTATAAATCGTGCGAGTGCAGTAATTGCTATTAATAAAGGCAAAGTGATACTAATGGATTGTTGGCTCCAAAAAACTCTTACCATTGCCATTACCTCTAAATAAAGGAACATTAAAAGAAGGTCAGCTAAATTTACAGACTGTTCTAAGATCATTCTCTTTAATTCTATTCCAACAGCAATTACAGTACTAATTAAAATAATACTAAGTAAAATAAATTGTAAATTTTTTGTTATTTTGTCCATTAATCACCTTTAGTAAACGGCAGCCATTTTTCAATTGCTGACTTTGCTGGTCCATCATATGGGATAGAGTATGAATTAGTTTTAGTTAAAACTTCAACACCTTTAGAAAATACAAACATAAATAAAATTACAAATACTATTACCATAATTTTAGAGGGATCATAGTTTTTAGATTTGAATACACTTACAGAACTTTTTTCAGCTTTGTGAAATTGTTTAAAAGTGTAGTAAACTGCAAAGATCAAACCAATATGCGCGATAAAAGTTCCAGCCCAACCAAATGCAAAAGTGGTATAAGAAAATATATATAAACTAAAAACTGTTGACCAAATAAAACTTAAGACCAACAATATCTGTAGTCTAACTGTTTTTGGCAAAGCTCTTAAGTCATTTCTACTATCATCAAATAGTATATTAGCTGAGTCTTTTAACCAATTTTTAATACCTTCCATATTTTATGAATAATTTAAAAGTTGATTTATACAAATGACAAATTGTCCACTTAAAAGCCTCATCTAAGCTTATTTTTGTGAAAGTTAATAAATCTTTCAACGTTTGATTTATTAAAAGTTTTATTTTCTTCAAATGATACTTTTTTCATTGAATAAGCACTACTATTTGTGACTCTAGACTGAATTGTGATGTTTCCTTTATATAGTTTTAGTTTAACGGACCCATTTACTTTATTTCTTTTTAGATCAACGATTTTTTGAAGTTTAAGTCTTTCTTTAGAATACCAATAACCATTATAAATTAATTCAGCATATCTAGACATAATCGCATCTTTTTTATGCATTGTTTCTTTATCTAAAGTTACAGATTCTATTGCTCTATGAGCATTTAATAAAAGTGTCCCACCCGGTGTTTCATAAACTCCTCTTGATTTTATTCCAATAAATCTATTTTCAACTAAATCCACTCTACCAATTCCATTTTTTCCAGCTAATTGATTTAATTTTTCTAAAATTTTATATGGTGAAAGTTTTTTCCCATTTAACCCTATCGGATCACTATTTTTAAAATTTATCGTTACATATGTCGGTTTATTTGGAGCTTTTTCAGGTGAAATAGTTCTTTGGAATATAAATTCAGGAGCAGAGTTTTTTGGATTTTCTAAAACTTTACCCTCAGTCGAAGTATGGAATAAATTATCATCTACTGAAAAAGGTGGTGCTCCTTTCTTGTCTTTCGGAATTGGTATTCCATGTTTTTTTGCATAACTAATTAAATCAGTTCTTGATTTTAATTTCCAAATTCTCCAAGGAGCAATTACTTTTATTTTTGGTCCAAAATAATGATAACCCAATTCAAATCTTACTTGGTCATTTCCTTTTCCAGTTGATCCATGTGATACAGCATATGCTTTATATTTTTTTGCAACTTTAATTTGGTCTTTAGCAATCAACGGTCTTGCTATTGAAGTGCCTAACAAGTAAACACCTTCATATAATGCGTGACCTCTTATCATTGGAAAAACATAATCTTTTACGAATGTATTTTTTAAGTCATTAATAATTATTTTTTTAACACCAAGTTTTTTTGCGTTTCTAATAATTTTATTTTTATCTAATTCTTGGCCGATATCAGAGGTATATGCAATAACTTCTGCTTTATAATTTTCTTGTAACCACTTTAATATAATAGAAGTATCTAAACCTCCTGAATATGCGAGAACAATCTTTTTAGACATTTATTAAGAACAGTTTTTCTTTGCAGAATTATATGCTTTTGTGAAACCTAAAAGTGAATAGTGATCAATAGTCTGTGAACCTGATTTATTATAACCTGTAACCATTATTCTAGATCCCTTTTTAAGAGTTTTAATCATTTTTTTTTCAACTTTATTTTCAGAGATCCAAGCAAAGTTTTCTTGAGCAATATCAAATTTATATTTTGATTTTCCAGAGGTGGCTATAATTGAGTTTTGATTATTGTACTCATAACCTGATGTTATACTTACTTCATCTGAAACTTTGTCATTAGGTCTAAAACTTACAAAAAGCCTTGCGTCTCTGGGATTTTTTTTTGGAGCTTGTAAAACTGGAACAGATTGAGCAAAACAAACTTTATTTTCACCATCTATAAAAACTATTGTTTCCCAATCTTTATACTTGCCAATTTTCTTAACTTCCTGTGAAAATACGTTTGTACTTAAAACTGATGTTACTAAAAATAAAAACAATGTTTTTTTAATTATGGACATGGGTTTGGGTAAATTTTTTGTATTTCATTTAAATCTTTTATTAAATCGTTACTTAAATTTATATTTACACTTTCAATATTTTCTTTCAACTGTTCCATTGTCGTCGCTCCAATAATTACAGATGTCATAAACGGCTGTATTTCACAAAATTTTACAGACATTTGAGCAAAATTTATCTTATATTTTTTTGCAATTTTGTAATATTCCTCAACTGCATTTTCAGAATTTGGTTTATTATATCTTGTCCAAAAATCACCATCTCTTTCAATTCTTGACCCTTTTGGAAGGTTTCCATTTCTATATTTTCCTGTTAAGTAACCAGATGCAAGTGGTGAGTATGATAAACATCCTATCTCGTCTCTAATTGAAATCTCAGCCAAACCAACCTCATAACTTCTATTAAGCAGACTATAAGGATTCTGAATTGACATCATCCTAGGTAAATTATTTTCTTTTGATAATTGTAAAAACTTATTTACTCCCCAAGGAGTTTCATTTGATAAACCAACATATCTTATTTTGCCTGCCTTAATATATTTTTGTAATTCCAACAATACATCTTCGATTTTATTCCACTCGTCTTCATCTTCATTATGTTTGTAACCTAACCTTCCAAAACTATTCACATTTCTTTCTGGCCAGTGTAGTTGATATAAATCTATGTACTCTGTTTTTAACCTTTTTAGACTTCCGTTTAAGGCTTGTTCAAGATTTTTTCCAACAAAACTATTCTCTCCATTTCTTAAATAGTCGCGAGCTGGTCCGGCAACTTTAGTTGCGAGTATCACTTTGTCTCTTTTTTTAGTTTTCTCGAACCAGTTTCCAATAATTAGTTCTGTGTGTCCAAAAGTTTCTGCTCTTGGAGGTACTGAATATAATTCAGCGGTATCCCAAAAATTAACACCATTATCTAAAGCGAAGTCCATCTGTTCAAATCCTTCTTGCTCTGTGTTTTGTTCACCATAAGTCATTGTACCGAGACAAATTGTACTTACTTTCAGATCAGTATTGCCTAATTTCTTGTAATTCATAATTATTTTGTATTTGTTACTTATCTTTTGACCGCTTGAAAATAAACTAAAATATTATTATATAACCTTTATGGAATTCAATAGAGAAAATATTCTGAATAAATCTACGACAGCTAAGAAATCTGTTGTAATGGATGAAGGTCTAAGAGCCTATATGTTAAAAGTTTATAATTACATGGCTTCTGGTGTTTTACTAACGGGTGTTTTGGCTGCACTATTTTTTCAATTATCTGGAGGATATAATATACAAGTTACAAGTCTTGGAATTACAGGTTTGAATTCATTTGGATATGCAATTTTTGCTTCTCCATTAAGATGGGTTGTAATGTTGGCACCACTTGCAATAGTTTTTTACATGAGTTTTGGAATAAATAAAATGAGTTCTGCTAAGGCTCAGACTGTGTTTTGGATCTTTTCTGGACTGATGGGTATTTCTTTGTCGTCAATATTATTAGTTTATACAGGAGAAAGCATAGCTAGAGTGTTTTTTATAACTTCAGCAACATTTGGAGCAATGAGTATTTATGGTTACACAACTAAAAGAGATCTTACAAAACTTGGTTCATTTTTATTTATGGGTTTAATCGGAATTATAATAGCCTCTCTTGTAAATTTATTCTTAAAGTCCCCAATGATGTATTTCGTAATATCAATATTAGGTGTTTTAATTTTTGTAGGTTTAACAGCTTACGATACTCAAAAAATTAAAAATATGTATGCTTCTTCAGATAGTGGGGAAGTAATGGGCAAAAAAGCAGTTATGGGTGCATTAACATTGTACCTAGACTTTATTAACCTATTTATTATGTTACTAAGGTTATTCGGTCAAAGAAGATAATTTTAAAGTTTTTTCCAATTAGTTTTTTTAAGCAAATTTTCTAAAAGATAAGAATTTTTTAAAACGGTGCCCTTAGTATCAGTTATTAAATATTTAAGATTTTTATTTACCGGCTTAAAATTTTTACAAATATTGTAAACAGCATTTTCAGAAGAGTTTTTGAAAACACTAAAGGCTACTTGTTTGCTAGATATTTTCAGCCCATAATCTTTCCAAGACCCGTTTGACACCATTTTTGCATACAGATCTAAAATTATTTTAAGCTCCTCTTTTTCAAAAAAATAATTCGATTTTTCATTTAATTGAGAATTATTAACGACTAACTTCAAGTGTTTATTCATTTATTTTATATTTGTTAATTAATCCAACCTGAAAAGCAGTGAAAATAAAAGTAATTGGCAAAAGTCCCCAAACTTTAAAGTTTACCCAAAACTCTTCTGATTGAGTTCGCCATACAATTTCATTCAACAATGCTAACAAAAAAAAGAAATACATCCATCTAGTATTTAAAATTTGCCATCCATCCCCAGTTAGTTTTAGAGCATTTCCAAGAATTTTTTTAAGTATTGGTTCTTTAGTAAAATGTTTTCCAAACAAAAGAGCTAAACCAAAAAGAATATTTATTATTGTTGGTTTTATATAAATAAAAATTGGGTTATTAAAATATATTGTTAATCCACCAAAAAATGTTATTAAAACGCCACCCAACAGTGGAACCATTGGAACTCTTTTTTCTAACAACCAGACTAAAATTAAGGCAATTATTGTGGCTATTATAAATGGAACTAACGCAACTTTAATATCTTTACCACTACTATAATATATGTATAAAAATATAGCTAGAGGTCCAAAATCTGTGACAAATTTTACAAAAGATTTATTCACTTTATTTTTATTAACAACTTAACAAATCGTTGTGATTTTTTCTATTGATTTTTTTTTTCAAATACCCATACTATTAGTGTGTCAGTACAAAAAGCAAAATTTTCAATTGGAGACGTAGTTAAGCACAGGCACTTCGATTTTAGAGGTGTTATCTACGATGTAGATTTTGAGTTTAATAACTCAGAAGAATGGTACCAATCAATTCCTAAGAACGTTAGACCTAGAAAAAATCAGCCTTTTTATCATTTGCTTGCAGAAAATGAGGATATTACATATGAAGCATACGTATCTGAGCAAAATTTATTAGCTGATGAATCAGGCGAGCCAATCCAACATCCATTGATTAACGAGATTTTTAGTGGGAAAAAAGGGTCTAGCTACTTTAAACCATCAAATTAAATTATCAGCCAATATTTAAACACATTTAATACAAAACATAGACAAATATTAGTTCTAATATTAATTCTACTTTGATCAGGAGTTCAAACATTCCCTATTTATCTCCCTCAGAGCTCTTGATCAAAGTGATTTAAAATTAAATTTCCAAAAAATATGTTATAAAAAAATATGTTTGAGTTTTTTAACCCTTACAAAATTTTTAGAATAAATTCTACATTACAGAAAATTATTTTTTTCTGTTTTATAATTGTTTTAAGTGTTGGTTTAGTTGAAGCATTATTTCTATCACCTGAGGATTACTTACAAAAAGACTCAGTTCGAATTATGTATGTACATGTCCCTGCGGCATGGATATCTTTAGGTATTTTTTCTACAATAGCGCTGCTATCTTTTTCAGTTTTTATTTTTAAAAATAAAAATTTGATTTTGATTTCAAAAAGTTTAGCTCCTTCAGGCATACTTTTTACTTTAATTGCTTTAGTAACAGGATCAATTTGGGGAAAACCTACTTGGGGAACATGGTGGGCATGGGATGCAAGAATTACTTCCATGTTAATATTATTTATTCTTTATACTCTTTACCTTTTATCTTTTAGGATTTTTGAAGATCAAGATAAATCAAATAAAATATCTTCCATAATTGCAATATTTGGAGCGATAAATATACCTATAATAAAATTCTCTGTAGATTGGTGGAATACTTTACATCAACCTGCATCAATTAGTTTAACAGAAAAATCTGCCATACATACATCAATGTTAATACCGCTTATTATAATGACTGCGGCATTTGCCCTGTTTTCAGTTTTGATTTTTTTAATGAAATATAATACAGAACTGATAAAAATTAAAAATAAGGGATTAAAAAGACTATGATATCAGAACTAATTTTAATGAATGGTTATGGAGCTTATGTTTGGTCTGCTTTCGCATTTACATTAGTAAGTTTTTTAAGTTTATATTTAATTATAAGTTTTCAGTTAAAAAAAGAGCAAAAAAGATTTGAAGAAAATTTCTCAACGCTTACCGAAGAAAAATATAACGTTGCAATTAGTCAAAATATTCACAAAGAAATTTTAAAACATTCTGGCTCAAAAATTTAACTTTAATATTTCATGTATGGTAAAAAAGTTAAATTAAGGTTTTTATTTCTTTCACTCGTACTAGCCGTATTAATATTAACCATCTATTTAGTTCTTAAGTCTCTAGAGGATAATGTTGTATATTTTATTTCTCCAACAGATATTAAAGAGTTAGGTGAAGTTGATTATAACAAAAAATATAGAGTTGGAGGTATGGTAAAAAAAAATTCTGTTTTTATGAGTTCAGATCAAGTAAACTTTGTTATAACTGATTTTAAAAGTGAAA
>CACFTE010000012.1 GCA_902569105.1 uncultured Pelagibacteraceae bacterium
AATTTTTTTTTGCTCTTTATTCTTTTTGTAATTGCTAAGCGCTTTCTTTATGCCTGTCGATGAAAATAAAAATGTTTTTGAAATAGATTTCTTTTTAGTTTTATTTTTAATTTTAGTCATTTAATATTTTTATAAAAAATTTATTTGATCAAAGAATTTAAATGTTTGCAACGCCGCTTTTTATAAATTATTTTAATTATGACTATTTTGAGTTCAACTAAAAATTGTTTTTTATTTTAAATAATCATGATTTTTAAATGATTTTTGATAAATTCAAATAGTGTCTAAAAAAAGTGAATTTTTTAGTTTGTTTTTTTGCGCTAACTATTTTTTTGAATAATTTTTTTTCTCCATCGTTTATCATCATTTCAAATTTAATTAAAAAATCTTGAGGATTATTTCTTGAATACATATATCCTCTTTCATTATCTCCAATAAATTCCTTTCTGCCTGTAGGACAATCACTACAGAGTATTGGCAATCCTATTACCGCTGCATCTATCATAGCCAAACTTGATCCTTCCCAATTGGATGTTGATATATAGTAGTTTGATGCACGCAAATAATTATAGATATTCTCCTTGTAACCAATAATTTTTACTACAGAGTCTAAATTATTTCTTTTTATTAATTTTAATAAATATTCTTTTTCTTCTCCATCTCCAATAATTGCTAATTTAAAGTCGTTATATTTTTTATAGATTGTTAAAAAGTTATTAATAAGAAAAGCAAAGTTTTTCTGTTTTGTAAGTCTTCCTATTGATAAAATAATTTTGCCCTCTTTAAAAAAATTACTTTCAATTTTTTGAGATTTTAAAAAATTTATTTTTTGAATGTTAATATGAGGATCTTGAATTACAAATATTTTACTTTCATCAAAAATATTATATTTTACCAAATTGTTTTTCAATTCAATTGATGGACAAATAACATATGAAACCGTCTTTGATATTTTTTTCCAAAGAAATTTTCTTAAAAAGTTAAGTTTAGGTTGTCCGGCGATATTTATAATTAGTTTTGTTTCAAATTTAAATATAAGAAATAGTATAATTGGCAATGAAGTAATCAAGTAAGAAACTAAATATTTTGGTTTTTCTTTTCTAATCAATTTAACCAATGGATAGAATGATTTCAAAAAAATATAAATATAAGATACTCTACTTTTAAAAAACCCTTCTTTATTAATTTTATTAAATTTTTCAAAATGAAAAAAATCATACATATTTATTTTTTTTCCATATAATTCATTTTTATACTCATTCCATTCTCCAAAGCTATTTATAAAAGATATGTCAAAATTATTATTTTTCGAATATTTCAATATACTATTTGCTGAATTTAATACATTGTTAACAGTCCCCACCTTAGAGGTAAATGGTGACCAGATGAAAATTTTGTTAATTTTTTTCACTATAATTAAATATGAGTTAATTTTTCCTTTTAAAATAAATATTACTTTTTTTAAGCAAGCTTACATAATGATTCACATCATTTTTTTATGACATTAATATGATTATAACTTAGATATCGATTGAGTTCTAAATAATTTCTTAAGTTTGCTTATTTTCTTGACTTAAATTTCTTTCTATATTTTCTGGAGTATCAGGATCCAGTTCAAGGCCCATAGGAGTTATTGTTGCAGGCATTGGTGTAAATGTCGAATCAGGGTTTTCTGCAGTTTTTCTAACCCTCATTCTATGTAGACCAAAAAAACCAATAAAAGCATGTATCAATATTAAAAATATAAAAAAACCATTTAAACCAAACCATCCCATAAAAATTGAGCATATTATTGGACCACTTATTGCACCTATTCCAAAAATTAATTGAAGACCTCCACCTGCAGCTACAAATTTTTCTTTAGGTACAAAGTCATTTGTGTGTGCAAGGTTTAATGAAAATAAAGGTAAACAAAGAGAGGTATATGCCCCTACAAAAAGAAAAAATAAAATTTTTTTAAATGCAAACTCACTCATATAGTATGTGTTTTGTAAAGGATCTGACGATGATAAAATTGAAAGAAGTGCTAAAACTGATCCAGCAAAAGTAGTAATAACAATTACTTTTCTTCTATCATAAAGATCTGAAAAATATCCAATTGGACCTTGACCAACTACTCCAGCGATAGTCGCAATAAATAAAAGAATAGATGTTTCTAAAAGTGTAAAACCCGCTTTTGTTGCATAAACCGAAATTAATGAAAAGAATGCAGCATGTATTACTCCAGTTGCAAATGAACTTATTGTTCCGAGAGGTGAAATCTCATATAACTCTTTCACACTTATGGTTCCAATTTTTTTAAATTTTGGCGCTGGTCTTTTAGTCAATAGTATAGGAACAAGTGCCAAGGACAACAATACTGAAACTAAAATAAATGGTTCATAAGCTTTGGGCTCACTGAAATTTAATAATAACATTCCTAAAGCCAATCCAAAATAAAGTACAATCATATAAGCTGAGAGAAGTTGGCCTCTATTTTTGTTTGTAGCTCTGTCATTTAACCAACTTTCACATACTACATAACAACTGACCAAACTAATGCCAGTGATAAATCTACTTAATGTCCACATTATTGGATTGACGTATGCAACAGCGACTAAAGCACTAAGTGACGCCAGAGAAGCAAAAGCAGCAAATACCCTTATATGTCCAACTTTTTGTACTAAATTAGGTGTAGTTTTGGAGCCTACGAAATATCCTACATAGTATCCAGACATGAATATACCAGTAGTAAGTACACTAAATTCTTCTAACACCGACCTTATTCCCATTATCTGCATTTGAAGACCATGTGCGATCATCATTGTTCCAATACCAAGGAATAAAGCCCAAGATTTTTTAACTTCTTTTTGCATATAAAACTATTTTGAGCGCTAAGTAGATTTTAATTGTGTTTTTTTAATGGCTAGAAATGAATGAATTGCAATAGTTAAAATAATAACTACTCCTCCTTGAATTGTTTCTAAAGATGGCTGTTCTTTAATAACAAACCAAACCCAAATTGGTCCAAATATAGTTTCCAGAAGAAAAAATAAATTTACTTCAGCTCCTGTAATGTATCTCGGAGCAATAGTTACCAAAACAAATGGTATAGCCACACAAAGTATACACATTGCTGGAATTATATAGATATCATTATTTGTTAATTCAAAACTGTCAATAAAGAATAAAGCTACTACTGCTACTACTAATTTTCCAATAACAGCTGAAGGGACAAGACTCACTTCCTTGCCAGCTCTAATTATAGTAGCCCCAGCTGCTAAACCTGCGGCTGTAACAAAACCAAGAATATCTCCAAAAATATTTCCAACTTTTAATGAGTCATAAAAAATATAAAGAACACTTATAAATGTAATAAGTATTGCAATAATTGTATTTTTGTCTGGTCTTTCTTTTAAAAATATAGTTCCAAAAATTGCTGAAAGCATCGGAGCCAATGCAATCATTACTAAGGTGTTAGCGACATTTGTATTTTGAATAGATAAAACAAAAGTTATGTTAGTTAAAGAAAAAGTTACAATATATCCTGCACCATAAAAAGAGTTTCCCAAAAGTAATTTAAAAAAACTCAATCTGTAAATAATTAACATTCCCAATAAAACTAATAGAAAAGGTATTGCCCCTCTGTAAAATACCAAACCCCATGTTTCTAAATTTGAAAGTCTTATAAACAGTGAGTCAGGTGTTATAAACATTACAGCCACAAAGGCCATCAAGGAACCTTTTTGTTGATTTGTAAGGTTATTCATTATCTAATTTCTTTCCAAAATTTTTTTGCTAAGTTTATACCAGTTAAATCAAAGTAATTTTTTAATCCTGTTGGTGAAGTGACATTAATATCCCCATTTATTTTTTCTGATATAAAATCTATGCCCGCAAAGTAAATTCCAGCTTTTTTTAATTTTTTCGCAATAAGTTTTGATATTATTTTTTCTTTTTTAGAAATATTTGAAACCACCGCAGTACCTCCTTTACTTAAATTACTCAAAATAGAACCTTTTTTTGGTACTCTTGATATTGAGCCTGTTACTTTACCATTGATAATAAAAACCCTCTTATCTCCATTGATAATACCTGGTAAAAATTTTTGGCACATAACATAATTATGTTTTTTTAAATATTTAATTAAAAAGTTTTTATTAATCCTACCTTTTAATAATTTTATATTATTTCCACTATGCCCATTAATAGGCTTAATAACTATAAGTTTATTTTTTTTTAAAAATTCGTTTATATCCAAAATTCTGGACGTAAAAATTGATGGAGGCATATATTCTTTAAATTCATAAGAGTATAATTTTTCGGAGATATTTCTAATCGCAGTAGGATTATTTATTATCTTAACTGTTTTTAACCTATCTAAAAAATATGTTGATGTTATATAATTCATATTGAAAGGTGGATCTTGCCTTATAAGTAAATAACTAGATGTTTCTAAATTTATTATTTTTTTACTGATAAATTTAAAAAACCTTTTTTGATTATAAAGTTTTATAAAATACCCCTCAGCACATATTTGATTTTTTTTAATGAATATATTTTTTGGTTCGTAATAAAAAATTTTTGATCCCTGTCTTTGTGCTTCTATTGCTAAAAAAATTGTTGTATCGTTTTTAAAATTGAGTTTTTTTAAATTATCTCCTTGGATAGCTACAATTTTATTTTTCATTAATGTAAAAGAAATTTTTATCTTTTTGATACTTAGTTATGATTAGCTCTGCATTTGTATTATTATTATCAATAATATTTTTAATATGATCCAAGAATTTGACTTCGTTTTGTTTTTTTCTATTCAATTCATTTCTATTTTCCAAGCCTTTTTTTGAAATTTCAAATAAATCTTTAGACCAACCCAAAATTGATTTCTTTCCTAAAACAGTTTTCAAACCTTTTTTTGGTGTGTCTTTATAAGCTGAAATTATCTCACTCACATTCCATCTTTTTACAATATCGAAAGTTTCATCGAGGTTTCCGTATAATAATCCGATAAAAAATGCTGGACCGGCACATAAACAATCCCATCCACAAGCATCCATAGAACGTATCTCTATATATTTTTTTAATCTATTTTCTGTAAAGATTGTACTTAAATGGTCACCAACATCTTCTTCATTTGGAGATATTTTTTCAATATCACCATCTATAAAATTTTGAAAAGTTTTATTTTTTGCGTCTAAATATTTGTCTTTTCTTTTTACAAATAGCATTGGATAATTCAAACTGAAATCTGCATATTTTTCAAAGTCCATATTTTCCAAAAATATTTTTGGTAAACCGCCTCTATAAGTATTTTGCCACGCATAAGATCTATAAGATAAATAACCACTTTTATTTTTTTCTACAATTCCTGAATTTGCAAATAAAGCGATTGTAATTGGGACTAATCTATTAGCTACAAAAAATTTTTTACTAAAATCTTTTTCTGAGGTATAATCAATATTTATTTGGGTTCCGCATGTTCTATACATCATATCTAAACTTGATTTTCCAAATAATGGCATAATTTTTGTCATTAGCTCATATCTATTTTTTGGATTAGAAGGAATATCTTTAATTTTGGATATTGGATCAAAGCCAGAGCTAACTAAATTTAATTTTAATTTTCTTAATGATTGATTTAACTCAAATAAATATTCTTGCGATTCACCACAAGTTTGATGAATATTCTTTAATCTCTCTCCTGATAATTCAATCTGATTACCTGGCTCTAAAGTTATGTTTTTATTTCCTTTCCTTAGCGCTATTGTATTTTTACCTTCATTTATTGGTTCCCATCCAAATTCATAAAGTTTTTTAAATAAATTTAATATAGATTTATAGTTCGCTCTTTTTTTTTCAGAAAAAATAAATTTTTCATGTTCAATACCAACTCCGCAATCGTTAGTATCTTTAATTCCAGATATAAAGTAATTTATAAAACTATCTTTTGTAATCATAAATTATTAAAATAATTGCTTACATCTTCTAAACTTTTTAATTTAGGAGAACATATTTGTTTCTTACAAATTATAAAATAATCTTCACTATTATCTTCTTTATATATAATTGTTGCTTTATCCATAAATTTTTTAACTGTTAGCTCCCTTATTTTCTCAATAGCATCAGTGTTTTTTGAATTAACTGTGACCGTAATGTTATCATCACATATGTCCAAAATTTTTATATAGCTAAACATTTGAGTAAAATTTGAGTTTATATGTGGGTGAAAAGATTTTGATAATATATCAATTCTTTCGTTCCATTTATTGTCTGAAACGATATTATTTAATTTATTAGAAACTAGTAAATAAATACTATTACCATTTGGAATGTTATTATCATTAAGATCTATTGGTTCTACAAATAAATCGTTGGATTGAACTTTATTTTTTTGCAAAATTCCCTCACTAGAATTAAAAAAGTTTTTCCAAGCCTCATCCATAAACTTTATGCATTTCTCTAATGAAGTACGATTTTTTGTAAACTCGTAATTGCATATTAAAAGTAAAGAAAAATATGCATAATCCTCCAAAAAAACATCTATTTGCTTATTGTCATTATAGCAATGAATTAATTTATTCTCATAAACTTTGTTAAGATTTTGAAAATTTTTTATGGTTTTTTCTAACAAAGCTTTATCATTAAGTATTATTGATGAATATAAATTTACATATATCCAAAATGCATTTAAATCAGTTTGTGATTTATCGTCAAAGAATGGTTTGTTTCTTTTTTTCCTAATTCCTAAAAGTATTTGCTCTAATTCTATAATTTTTGGCTCATGGATAAATTGCGATTTTAATTTTTCAACTAAGATATTTGATCCTTCAAAATTTCCTTGTTCAGATATTTGATATTTTTTTTTAAATGTTTCTAGGTGGTGTCCTAAACTATCTTTTAGTTCTTTATATTTCCAAACATAGTATTTTCCTTCGACTCCATCACTATCGGCATCATAAGCTGAGCCAAGTAAATTATTTTTCAACAAAAATTCAGAATTAATAAAATTAATAGTTTGTTTTAATTTCTGTTTAAAATACTCATTTTCTTTGTTGATTAAGTAATTATTAATCAAATTTACATATTGAATATTATCATAAAGCATTTTTTCAAAATGAGGTACAATCCATTTTTCATCAACTGTATATCTTGAAATTCCTCCTGCTAAATGATCGTAGATACCTTTAGAAGATAAACTTTTTAATAACTTTTCTACAACCTCTAAATATTTTTTATTTTTTGTTTTGTTATAAAAGTGTAGAATTGTATCAAATATATAAAATTGTGGAAATTTAGGTGCACCTTTTAAACCTCCATTTATTTCGTCAGTGTAATTAACAATTTTTTGAACATATGGCTCTAAATCTTGTTTAAGAACTGAGTTTTTTTGATTAAGGTTTCTAAAAACCTCTTTCATTTGTTCTGCTTGATTTAAAATTTTATCTCTATTTTCTTGATATACCTTTGAAACATTTTCTAAAACATTCTTAAAACTTGGTCTACCCGATAATTCTTTTGGTGGAAAATAAGTACCACCTGTAAAAGGTACTGCATTTTCGTCTAAAAACATTGATAGTGGCCAGCCACCTTGGGCACCTGTTAAAATTGATAAACTTTTTTGAAATATAAAATCAAGATCAGGCCTTTCTTCTCTATCTACTTTAATATTAATGAATTTTTCATTCATTATTTTTGCCGTTTCATTGTTTTCAAAACTTTCATGAGCCATAACATGGCACCAATGACAACTTGCATAACCAACACTCAAAAATATTGGCTTTTTTTCATTTTTTGCCTTCCTTAAACTTTCACTATTCCAAGCTAACCAATCAACAGGATTATCTTTGTGTTGCTTTAGATAAGGGCTTTGTTCGTTTTTTAATTGGTTTTCCATAAAAAAAATTGTTGAATGTATTTAATATCGTGGTAGTGTAATGACAAGCGCTGATTTATATCAAATTGCAGGCGCTATACAAATCCTGCTAAAGCGATTTCTAGAACCACCGCATTAGTAGGTGGTTTTTTTTTACCAAAAATAGAAAAAAACCGGGTGATTTGAACCATATTGTGCACCCAGCATAAAGCTAAAGCACTAAAAAGGAGAAGGGGTTTCGTATTTATTTGCCCTCATTTAATTTATGGGCTTCTTCTCCTAATATTAAAGGAGAAGAATATGTCAAATGAAAGTTTAAAAGACAGATTAAATAAAGGCCCAGTAATTTGTGCAGAAGGTTTTTTATTTGAAATTGAGAGAAGGGGATACATGGCTTCAGGTGAATTTGTTCCAATGGTTTCTCTAGATCATCCTGAAGTTTTAGAAAATTTGCATAAAGAATTTCAGCATGCAGGATCTGATATTGTAGAAGCTTTTACATACAATGGTCACAGAGAAAAAATGAGAGTGATTGGAAAAGAAGAGTTGCTTGAACCTTTAAATAGAGCCGCTTTAAAAATAGCTAAAAAAGTTGCACTTAATACACCAAAAGGGATGAAGCCAAACTTAATGGCTGGTAACATTTCTAATTCTAATATCTGGAAAGATGGAGACAAAGAATCTCAGCTTGAAGTAGAAAAAATGTTTGATGAAATGATAGGATGGGCAGTTGATGAAGGAGCTGATATCTTAGTTGGCGAAACTTTCTATTATGCGGAAGAGGCATTTAAAGCATTGGAAGTAATGAAAAAATCTGGTTTGCAAACTGTTCTAACTATTTCTCCAATGGGCGAAAATATTATGAGAGATGGAAAATCAGTTGTTGATACTTGTAAAGAATTAGAACAAAGAGGTGCAGATGTTGTTGGCATGAACTGTTTCAGAGGTCCAAACACAATGCTTCCATATTTAAAGGAAATTAAAAAAGCTGTTAAATGTCATGTTGGAGCTCTTCCTATTCCTTACAGAACAACAAAAGAAAGCCCAACGTTTTTTAATTTACCAGACAACAATGGATGTGGTTGTGACGCACCTCATGGAAGAACTTTTCCTACAGCATTAGATCCAATGTTTTGCAATAGATATGAAATGGGAAAATTTGCAAAAGAAGCTTATGATCTTGGTATTAATTATATAGGCGTTTGTTGTGGCGCAAATCCAATGCTAATAAGAGAAACAGCGGAAGCAGTTGGGCTAAAAGTTCCCGCAAGCAAATATAGAGAGAATATGTCTAATCATTTTATGTATGGAACAAATAAAAGAATTCCAAAACATATGACTAACTATGGAGATAAAGCTTAGACGCTAAAAGGTGTTCTAGAAAAAACTCTTTTTACCATTGGAGCAAAGTGGTCTAAAGGTAAAGACTTATAATTTGGATCAAAACAACCTTGGTCGTAGTTTTCACAAAAATCTACTGTTGCTTGATAATATTTATGATCTTTATATTTTTCTCTTTGATACTTATCTCCTCCAAGATGATGAGCGTAATAATATGTTTGAAATAATCCATGCATTTTAACTATCCAATATGTTTTTTCACTTACATAAGGTTTTAAAACAGCGGCCGCATACTCAGAATGATTCATTGGTGCTAACTCGTCACCTATGTCATGAAGAAGTGCAGCAACAATCATTTCTTCATTTTCTCCATTTTTAAATGCCTTGGTTGCACTTTGAAGTGAGTGCTCCAGTCGTGAAACTTGATAACCTTCGAGCGTCTCATTAAGTCCTGACATAAATTTTAGTATTCTATCAGCTGTTTCAGCAGCATATGCCTTTTCATGCTTGTCTAGGAATAAATAATCTTCCTTAGTTCCGTGTTTCATTTCTGTAAAACTAACTTTTTTCATACTAATTATTTGATCCTGTGCTCAATAATGATAATTGAGTGATTTTATTCTCTCCTAGTTCATCAATAATTTCAACAGGATAATCACCAGTGAAATAATGATCAGTTAGTTGAGGATAAGTATTATTTCTTTTTTCATATCCCATAGCTTTATATAATCCATTAATAGATAAAAATTTTAAAGATTTAGCTCCAATATAATTGCAAATTTCATTGACAGACTTATTTGCCGCAAGAAGCTCATCTTTTGTGGGCATATCAACACCATAAAAGTCTGGATATTTGATTTCGGGACTAGCTATTCGAACGTGTATTTCTTTTGCGCCTGCGTCATATAACATTTTAACAATTTTGTAGGATGTGGTTCCTCTAACCAATGAATCATCAATTAAAATTATTTTTTTATTTTCTATTGAGCTTTTGTTTGCATTTAATTTAAGTTTTACACCTAAACTTCTAATTTTTTGTGCAGGTTCTATGAAAGTTCGACCTACATAATGGTTTCTTATTAAACCTAAATCAAAATTTATTTTTCTTTTTTGACTATAACCTAAAGCTGCAGCATTTCCCGAGTCTGGCACTGGTACAACTAGATCAGCATTCACATTGTCTTCTAATGCCAAATGTTCACCAAATTTTTTCCTAAATTCGTATGTTGTTTTTCCATTTAAAATACTGTCAGGTCTTGAAAAATAAATATATTCAAATACACACGGTCTTGATTTTTTAGAAGGGAAGGGTTTAATACTTTGGAGTTCATTATTCTCTATTACAACTATTTCACCATTTTCAACTTCTCTTAAAAATTTTGCACCAATAATATCTAAAGCACATGTTTCTGAGGCTAATACATATGAATTTTTTAATTTACCAATTACTAAAGGTCTTATTCCAAGGGGATCTCTTACCCCTATCAATTTATTTTGTGCTATCATTACTAAAGCATATCCTCCTTGAATTTGAAAAATTGCATCTGTTATTTTTTCAACAGTTGTATTTCTTTTTGATTTTGCAATTAGTTGAATAATTACTTCTGTATCTGAGGTTGAATAAAAAATAGCTCCATCTTTAACAAGCTTTTGTCTTATAGTTAAAGCATTTGTGAGATTTCCATTATGAGCAACCCCAATACCACCTGCATGTGTATCTGCAAAAAAAGGTTGAATATTTCTTAAAGTTGTACCACCTGTGGTGCTATATCTGTTGTGACCAATCGCAAAATTCCCTGGCAATTTTTTTAATACTTTTTCGTTATTAAAATTATCGCCAACTAATCCATATCTTTTTTCAGAATAATATTTTTTTCCATCATACGAAACAATTCCGCATCCTTCTTGACCCCTGTGCTGTAACGCGTGTAGACCAAGAGCAGTTAATGCAGATGCATCTTCAAAATTACTAATTCCAAAAACTCCACACTCTTCCTTTAATTTTGGGTTATAACTCTTGAACTTTTTCTTTAGCATCTTCATATTCTTTTTTGTCTGGAAATTCTTTTATAAGATAGTTACTTCCTTTTTCAACTAATTGAAAGCTTAAGGAATTATCCAAGTCAATTGGCCACCTATCTGAATTGTAAATTATATCTATGGTTGCAAAAATACAAACTGAAATTACATAACCTCTTACAAAACCAAAAAAAAATCCGAAAATTTTATCTAAACCACCTATTCCGGTATAAGTTACTGCCTTACTGATTCCTTTGTTTATTAACAAAATAATAAAAATAATTACAATAAATAAACATATTCCAAGCGTTATATCTAAAACATATTCGTTATCAATTATATCCTCTACATAGGGCTTAGATTTAGGAAATAAAAATAAAGTAATTACATATGCCAATAACCATTTTGAGGCTGATAATAAACTTAAAACGAATCCTTTTTTATAACATTTAATTAATGATAGAACTGTTATTATAATGTAAATAATATCAAATGATGAAAATTGTTTAATCAAATTTAAAAAATTTTCCATTACAACTAAGTTAATTTAAATGGTTTAAATTTTAAAAGTAATGCTGGCAACAAAGTTAGAACAGATATCATGGCTAACAACATAGCTATCCCTGTAAATACTCCAAAATATATAGTTGGAATAAAGTTAGAAAAAACTAAAATTGAAAATCCAAATACTATTGTTATCGAAGTATTCAAAATTGCAACTCCAACAGTCGTATGACAATAATTTAGTGTTTTTTCATAGTTTTTTATTTTTATAAACTCATCCTTAAATCTATAAATATAATGAATACTATTATCTACTGCTATACCTATTGTTATAGCGGCAATGGTTATCGTCATCATATCTAGTGGTATGTTTAAAAGACCAATTATTCCTAAAATAAAAAAAGCAGCTATAAAGTTTGGCACCACACCAATTAAAGAAAGTTTAATATTTCTAAATAAGATAAAAAACATCACAAAAATACCAATCATGACAAAACCTAAAGTTAATATTTGTGATTTAAATAGACTCTGAAGTAGGTTATTAAATAAAATCAGAACACCAGTTAGTTTAAACTCATCTTTTTTAAATCCAAGTTTATTTTCTAAATCAGTATTTATTTGCTTAATTAGATCATTTCTTCTCAAATCTTTTTGAGAGTCTTTCACTCTGAGACTAATCCTTGCTTCAGAATCTTTAATAGAGATATATGGATCAACAATTTCTTTTTTAATTGAGTCAGGAACTTTTGAGTAAAGAACACCCATTTCGAGTGTGCCAAGAGGTTTATTGTTATTTAATTTTGTTGCAACTTCTACAATCGATGAAAAAGATAATACCTTTCCTACCGCAGGTAAAGTTTCTAAATATTTATGCACTTTATCAATTTTATCTACCTTATCTTTAGTAAACCAATATTTTTCATCATCTTCTTCTCCTAAATCGCCCCAATCTTCTTCATCAGTTTCATTTGAATTTAATTCTGTCTTTGGAAATTTAATTATAATATCCAAAGGAGTTGTGCCCCCTAATTTGTCATCAATCAATTTCATTCCTTTATAAATTTCTGTATTTTTTTTAAAATAATTTATAAAACTATTTTCTACCTCAAGTTTACTAATCCCGAAAAAACTTAAAATTACAATAATTAAAGTAATTAAAAATATTTTATTTTTATTATTTGAAGTAAAGTTTCCTAAATAAGATGTAATTTTTGATTTATCATTTTCTTGAACAGATATTTTTGAGTCTTCTAAAAAGTTTAATAAAGTAGGAAGTAAAGTAAATGTTATTGAGAAAGATGTTAAAAGTCCTATAGTCATCATCCAACCAAAATCAATAATAGGTTTTATTCCACTTAATATTAATGAGAGAAAAGCACAAATAGTTGTTAGTACAGTATAAATAATTGGCAAAAACATTTTTTGACTTGTCATTAAAATTAATTCACTTTTTTTTAAACTTGGATTATTTTTTTTTAATTGAAGAAATCTGGTACTTATATGTATATTCATTGCCATTGTTAATATTAACATCAAAGCAATAAAGTTTGATGATATGACAGTTACTTTCCATCCAAGCACTCCCAGTGTACCCATCATCACTATCACAGACATAAGGCAGCTTGAGATTGGAATTATTATCCATGTTATTTTTCTAAATACAAACCAAAGTGTTGCAATTATAAATATTAAAACACCCGCACCAAACACAACAATATCATTTTTTATAAAAGTCATCATATCATCAGCTATCATTGGAATTCCTCCCAAATGAATTGTCCCAATATCTTCATAACTTTTAATAACCTCTCGAATTTCTATAATATTATCATGATTCTCTTTTTTAATTTTATCTCTAAAATTATCTTTCTCTTTTTTATTTTTAAAAATCGGTTCAGTTCTCTTTTCCTTAATATACACAATTATCCCTGAGGTTTTTCCATCTTCACTAATAACAAAGTTTCTAAAAACAGGACTGTTTAATATTTCTTTAAAACCTTCCGCTCTATCAACACCTTCACTTTTAAGTGTGCTGAAATTTTGAAGCTTTTCATTTAATGTTTCATCCTTAGTATTTAATAAAGGTATATCTAGTATTGTGATTACGTTATGAACCCAATTTAAGCTTTGAATTTTATATTTTAAACTCAACAAATTATTTACTGAGACATCTGAAATCATTTCTTCTTTTGGAGTGTATGTAAGAACTAAAAATTCTTTTGAACTATATCGTTGATTTACTTCATTTAAATATTTTAAATCAGGATCTCCATCAATGAGAAGAGTTTCTGAAGATGCATCTAATCTGAAATTTTTAGAGTAATATCCAAATATAATAAGAAGACTAATTAAAATAAAAAAAATAAATTTTGGTTTTTCTATAATATTTTTTTTATAAATTTGTGCTAACATTAATTATTAGCTTATATAATTATAATTAAGAGTTTTGAAGATCTTTAAATTTGGTAAACATAGCTTCAAATTCAACCATAATATTACCTGTTGGGCCATGTCTTTGTTTTCCAATTATTAACTCAGCTAAATGCGATACTTCATTCATTTTGGCCTGCCATTCAGCATGCTCAACTGTTGCTGGCCTTGGCTCTTTTCCTTGTAAATAATATGCCTCTCTATATACAAACATAACAACATCAGCATCCTGTTCAATTGATCCTGACTCTCTAAGATCAGATAACTGCGGTTTTTTATCATCTCTTTGTTCAACAGCTCTCGATAGTTGAGATAAAGCTAGTACTGGTACACTCAATTCCTTAGCCAGAGCTTTGAGCCCTTGAGTAATTTCAGAAATCTCTTGAACACGCCCTTCACGTGCAGAATAAGCTTTCATGAGCTGAATATAATCAATAACAACTAGATCAAGTCCAAAAAGTCTTTTTATTCTTCTTGCACGATTACTTAAAGCAGCAATTGATATTGCTGGTGTTTCATCAATGTAAAGAGGCAACTCAGATATATTTTTTGATGTTTCTATAAATTTATCAAACTGCTCCTCTGAGATTTTTCCTCTACGGATATCATTTGACTTTATCTTTGCTTGTTCAGAAATAATTCTTGTCGATAATTGTTCAGATGACATTTCTAAAGAAAAAAAAGCCACACAAGATTTTTTTTCATCCTCTTGAATTTTTTTTGCTGCATTAAATGCGATATTGGTTGCTAGTGCAGTCTTTCCCATAGAAGGTCTTCCTGCAATTATTACTAAATCAGATTTGTGTAGCCCGCCAAGTCTAGAATCTAGGTCAGATAGACCAGTTGGAACTCCAACTATTCCTTCTTCATTCTTAAAAGCATTTGATGCCATTTCTATAGTTTGCTTCATTGCTTCATCAAACTTTACTAATGAAGAATTAAAGTTACCTTTTTCAGCTAAGTCAAATAGTGTCTTTTCAGTTTCTTCTATAATCGTTCTTCCATTTTTATCTAAGTCATTAGCTTTAGCTGTATAGGCAAGGTTTTCGGATATTTTTATTAGTTCTCTTTTTACAAATAAATCATAAATTAATTTTGAATATTCTAATGTTTGTCTAGAGGAAGAAGAAAATTTTGTAATTTTAACTAAATAGTCGGGTATATTTAAATCATCATTTTCATTTTCGAAAAAATTTTTAAGAGTTATTGGATTTGCTAACATTCCACTAAATATTAGTTTTTCAATTGCGGCATATATTTTTTGATGCAAAGGGTCAAAAAAGTTTTTACTATTAATTATAGGCGATACATCATCAAATATTTCGTTCGAAATTAGTACAGACCCTAAAACAGCTTGTTCAGCTTCTATATTATTTGGAAGTTCATCAAAGGAAGATTTAACTAAGTTTAGTTTCTCCATGAAATAAAATAGGACAGATTTTCAAACTAAACAACTAATATTCTGTATGGGGAAAAAATTGTATAACTATTTAATATTTTCTTCAGGTATTACTTTTATAATTATATTGCACTCTATTTCAGAGTGTAAACTAAGTATAACTTTAAAATCTCCAACAGTTTTAATTTCTTTGATAGGTTGAATCAAAGATGAACTTAGTTCAATATTTTCTCTTTCTTTTAATACTTTTGAAATTTCACTAGGTTTAACAGAGCCATAAAGCTCTTTATTTTCAGTTACAAGTTTCTTTATTTCAAATGTTTTATTTTTTAGCTTTTCTAAAATATCTTTAGCAAATTTCTTTTTTTCTTGATCTTTTTTATTCAATTCTGATTTAATTTTATCTACTTCTTTAATATTTTTATCAGATGCAAATAAAGCTTTTTTTTGTGGTATTAGAAAGTTTCTAGCATAACCTCTTTTAACACTGATTATGTCTCCTATTGTTCCTAACTTCCTTAAATTTTCAAGCAAAACAACTTTCATAAAATTATATTAATGCTAAGTTTCGAGCTCTTTTAATTGATAGAGATAGTTCTCTTTGTTTTTTTAAGCTTACCGATGTAATTCTAGATGGTAGGATTTTTCCATTTTCAGAGGTATATTTTTTTAACAATCTTATGTTTTTGTAATCAATTTTAGGAGCTCCTTTTCCTGATAAGGGACATTTTTTTTTAAATTTAAATTTTTGGTTTTGAAATACACTTAATTTTGCAAAGTTATTTTGGCTTGAGTTTCTTTTAAATTTTTTGTTTTTCATTTTCTTGATTTATAATTTATTAATTAAGCCCCTTAATTAGTTGTTTCTTTGTCTTCTTTATTCTTTTCGAAGTAGTTAGTATCTAAATCTATCTTCTTTACCCTTATCGTGAGATATCTAAGTAAATTTTTGTCAATTTTTTCTACTTTCTCTAATTCAACTATAGTTTTACCGCTACCCTCAATTTTAAAATGAATATAGTTACCTTTTTTATTTTTTTTAATTATGTAAGATAAGTTCATTAATCCCCATTTTTCTGTCTTTAATAAATTACCTTCATTACTTTCAATAACCTTTTTGTACTTATCTTCAACTTGTTTGAGTTGTGCTGGGCTGATATCTTGTCTTGCAATTATTGTATGTTCGTAAAAATTCATTGTTTAAAAAAAAGCAGGATATACTATTATAAATTTTTAATATCAACATAAAAAATAGTTAAAAATATTAATGATTTCAGTAGTTTTTCCAGGGCAAGGATCTCAAAAAGTAGGTATGGGTAATGATTTATATCAGAATTTCAGTTATGTTAAAGACATATTCAATTCAGCAAATGAAATACTAAAATATGATATTTCTGATATAATATTAAATGGACCTCAAGAAAAACTAAATCAAACAACCTTTACACAACCAGCTATATATCTTGTAGGGTATGTCATATGTGAAATTTTAAAAAGAGAGACAAGTTTTTTTAATAATAAAATTAATTTTTTGGCAGGGCATTCTTTAGGAGAATATTCGGCACTTACATCTGCAAATTCAATTACTTTAAAACAAGGTTTAATACTTTTAAAACATAGAGGTGAAGCAATGCAATCTGCTGTACCATTAGGTAAAGGCGGTATGTTAGCAGTTCTCGGGGCAGAAGTTCAAGAAATTAAACAAATAATTAAAGATAATTTAAATAATATAAAATGTTATCTTGCCAACGATAATTCTATTGGACAACTAATAATTAGTGGCAACAATCATGATTTAGAAAAATTTGCGTTATTATTAAAACAAAAAAAAATTAAAAATATTAAATTACCAGTTAGCGCACCGTTTCATTGTGAATTAATGAGATCTGCTACTATCAAAATGAGCAAAATAATAGATGAACAAAATTTTAATGCACCAAACTATAATGTTGTTTCAAATGTAACTGCATTAGAATATGAAAGCGTTGAAAGTATAAAAAAACTTTTAATTGAGCAAATTGAAAGTCCAGTAAGATGGAGAGAAAGCATAAATTATATGATATCCAAAGGAACTAATACTTTTGTTGAAATAGGACCTGGAAAAGTACTATCTGGTTTAATTAAGCGGATAAATAAAGAAGTAAAGGTATTGAATATCGATGCAGTTGAGGATATTCAGGATGTAAAGGTATGATTAATTTAGAAAATAAAAACATTATTGTAACAGGGGCGACAGGAGGTATTGGACAATCAATTGTCGAAACATTAGTTTCTTTAAAAGCAAATATTTTAGCCACAGGAACAAATGAACAAAAACTCAATGAACTAAAAAATAAATATAAAAATATTGTTGTAATTAAACAAGATATCTCTGCTCACAATGAACTAGAAAAATTCATAAATGATTCCTGTTTGAAATTTGGTGATAAAATAGATGTATTAATAAATAATGCAGGAGTAACTAAAGATAATTTAACAATAAGAATGGATGATGAAGAATGGCACAGAGTTATTAATATAAACCTAACATCGACCTTTCTCTTATCTAAATATGTTATTAAAAAAATGTTAAAGAAAAAATTTGGAAAAATAATTAATATAACCTCAGTTGTGGGTCATACAGGAAATCTTGGCCAAGCTAATTATTCTGCTTCAAAAGGAGGAATTTCATCTATGTCAAAAAGTCTTTCCCTTGAGTATGCAAAAAAAAATATCACGATTAATTGTATTGCACCAGGTTTCATAGAGACAGCAATGACTGATAAAGTTAATGATGATTATAAAAATCAGCTCAAATCAAGAATACCAATGGATAAATTTGGAACACCTCAGGATATAGCTAATTGTGCAGCTTTTTTAAGTTCTGATTTATCAAATTATATTACTGGCCAGACAATACATGTTAATGGAGGTATGTATTTTAGTTGACAAACTTAAGTAAATAACTATTAACGATGAAAAAGGAAAAATACCATGGCAGATGATGTTTCAAGCAAAGTAAAAAAAATTGTAGCTGATCACTTAGGAATTGATGAAGCAAAAGTAACTGAAGAGTCTAGTTTTATTGATGACTTAGGTGCTGACAGTTTAGATACAGTAGAACTAGTAATGGCTTTTGAAGAGGAATTCGGTTCTGAAATTTCTGACAGTGAAGCAGAAAAAATCTTGACTGTTGGGGATGCTATTAAATTTATAGAGAGTAAAGCAAATTAGAATTTAATGCTTTCATCCAAAGACGGCAAAATGATAATCTTATCATCTCCGTCAGGGGCCGGAAAAACAACACTGGCAAAAAAAATTTCTAAAGAAAAAAATTATAAAATATCTGTATCTCATACAACTAGAGCGCCAAGACCAAATGAAATTGATGGTGTAGATTACTTTTTTATCTCTGAAGTAACATTTAAAAAACTTATAGAAAAAAAAGCGTTTTTAGAACATGCTAAAGTTTTTCAAAATTTGTATGGCTCAACTAAGGAAAAAGTTTTTAACAATCTTAGAAATGGTTATAATGTGTTATTTGATATTGATTGGCAAGGTACACAACAAATTAAAAACCAAACCTTAAGTTTTGAACTTGTATCTTTTTTTATTCTGCCACCTTCGAAAAAAGTTTTAAATGAGAGATTAATTTCTAGAGGAGAAAAGAATAATGAAATAATTGATATGAGAATGAAACAATTCGATAAAGATGTTTTACACTGGGTAGATTATGATTATGTAGTCATAAACGAAGATTTAAACAAATGTTATGAAGAAATCATTGGATATTTAGAAAAAACTCTTGTTTATAATAAAACAAAAATTGAGAGTCATATAAAAAAATTAATTTAATAATAACTCGTTTTCATATTCCTTAGTTATTTTATAAAAAGTAACAGTATCAATATTTTGAGGTCGTACCTTTTCGTTTAATTTAAGTTTTTTAATTACTTTTGATGGGTCCTTAAATAAAATATTAAGTGGTTTTTTTATCATCTTCCTTCTATTTTGAAAAAAAATTCTTGTTACATTTTCCAAATTTTTTGAATTTTTAAATTTTGCAAATATTTGTTTAGGTTCAAAATAAACTAAAGAACTTTTTACTTTAGGCTTTGGAAAAAAATTTTCAGGATTAATATCCATGATCTTTTTTGCATTCATTTTCCATTCGGTTAAAACAGAAAGTCTGCCATATTTACTTGAATTTACATTAGCAATAATTCTATCAGCCACTTCTTTTTGGAACATTAAAATAAATCTTACAAACACTTTATTTAAATTATGTAAATTTATCCAATTAATTAAAATTTTGGATGAAATATTATAGGGTAAATTACCAAATACTATACATTGATCTTTAGAAAATAATTCCCAATCAACTTCAAGTACATCTTTGTTAATCAAATCTAAATTTGTACCAAATTTATTTTTCAAATTTAAAAATAAGTTATTATCTTTTTCTATTGCATAAAATTTTTTGGGGTTCTTTTTAATTAATTCCTCTGTTAGATTTCCTGTTCCCGGACCTATTTCTATAATTATACTTTGATTATTAATTTTTCCTATATCTACAATTTTGTGGATAATTTCTTTATTTAATAAAAAATTTTGTCCTAAAGATTTTTTTGGATAAATCTTCATTTTATAGACTTAATAAAATTAAAAATATTTTCCAGTGATTGTGTATTTGACATATTTTTACCCATCATTGTTTCATTTGGTCCGTGATCAACAGATAATCTTAAAAAAGGAAGACCTAAAGTAATGTTAGATGCATCAAATCCAAATATTGTTTTGAATGGGCCTATAACTTGATCATGATACATTCCTATTACAGCATCAAATTTTTCGATATTTTTTTTCAAAAAAAATGTATCAGCTGAAAATAGTCCGTTAATATTTATATTTCTTTTTTTTAATTTTCTTAAAGCTGGTCTTATAACAGAGCTTTCTTCGTTAAATTTTAAGTTATTTTCGCAATGAGGGTTTAAACCAAGTAAAGCAATTTTAGGTTTTATTTTAAGTTTTTTTATATAAAAACTATTTAAGCTTAATACATTGTTAATTATTGTCTTTTGTTTAATAAATTTACTTACTCTTTTTAATGGAATATGAGTTGTTACGGGAGATACAGATATTTTTTTGTTAAATATTAACATCACGGAATTTTTTGAAATTTTTTTTTTAGATTTGTTAAATATATATTCAGTTATTCCAGGATATTTACCTCCTAAAAAATCCTTTTTTGAAATTGGTCCATTAATTATGATATCACTATGTTTCATATTTAAAATATTTAATCCTGTCTTAAAACATTTTGAAATATAGGATCTAGATTTTTTTGAAATTTTATCAAATGGTTTCTTAAAATTGTAATCTACATCAATTAAGTATATTTGGTTTTTTAGTTTTTGATTCTTGGTATAATTACTATGTATATCCTCAAATTCTAATTTTTTTTTTAAAAATCTTAGTTGAGAGATAATTAATTTTTTTGATCCAATTAATATTATTGGGTATTTAATTTTTTTTTGACGTTTAAATTTATTTATTACATTTGATAATATCTCAATAAAAACACTGTTTGGTTCTCCTAAAACAATTAATACTGGTTTTTTAGTTTTCACTAATAAATATCCTTTTTTTAATTTTGTTGAAATAAATATACCCCAACTTATTCAGTTCTCTTTCTGTCTCTAAATTTATAAGCTTTTGAAGCTCTTTTTTATAATCAATTTCCTGTGTAATTAATCTTTTTTCATTAACTTTGATTATAAGGTAATTATTATTAATCTGTATTGGCGAAGATATTTTGTTTCCTTTAGCAATTTCAGAATAGACTTCTTTAGATAATTGATTTGATCTTATCCAGCCCAATTTACCACCAAAGTTTTTAGAGTCCGATATACTATAAATACTTGCTGCAACTTCAAAACCAGATTTATCTATCTCTTCATAAATTTCTTTTGTTAAATCCTTTACCGATTTATTAGGTTCAGTCTCAAATAAAATTTCACTAATATTTAATTCTTCGACTTCTGTTTCTTTATTTTGAATATTACTTTTCAAACTTTCTATGTCTATTTTAATCTGAGATTTAAATTTGCTGAAAATATATTCTCTCCAAACGTTATCAATAATAAAGTTTTTTTCAAAGTACTTGTATTCTAAATTTATTTGTTTAATTTTGTTAATCAAATCGTCTTTGTCAACTAATTGACTATTACCAATATAATTATTTATGTAGGCTGTACCTAAATTTTCTTTACCTAAATCGGTAAATTTATTTAGTTCAATTTCTTTAATTTTTCTATTTTTTAAAGAATCTAATGAAATATTTTCTATTTGTTCGTTCGACAAACTTTTCAAATTTGGATTTAAAAAAAGTAAAAATTTTTTTTCATTTTCTAAGTCTATATTTGTAACTATTTGATTATTTATTTTAAAAATAATTTCTATATTTATACTTGCGTTTGTATTTAATGTGCTAAATAATAATAAAAAAATAATTATTGAATTTGTAATTTTTTTATTAATCATTCAAATTTGGTGTGTTAACTGTTCCAAAAGGAATAAAAGATATTTTAAAGAAAATATTTTTACCAGAATTTACATCACTATCATCATAAAATTGTTTGTTAAATACAGCAGATGCTTCTAAACAATCATTTTTATATTTATAAATTAAATTATAATAATCAGTTATATTTTTATCTATATTTTTAGTTGTTTCAAAAGCTAAGGAATTTTTCCCATCAAAATCAAATTGTGTATAATTAGTTAAATAACTTTCGTCCCCAATATACTTACTTTTTTCCATATACTCAAAAGAGGTTTTAAATTTGTTTCCAGAATAATCAGCAGAAACTAAACTATAATTAGTTTCACTTAAATTTTTTTCTAGGGAAAAATTATATTTGAAGGAGAGATTTTCAGTAATATTAATGCCAGAATATCCAATTATATCTGATGTTCTTTTACCTAGAGATGAACTTAATGGAAGATTATCATCATACTTATCTCTAAAATTCATTGCGAAGCCAAACTTTAAATTTTCTGAATTAAAGTTATCTATATTTTTAAATTCTAGTCCTATTGTAGCCGCAATATCAGACTCTATTGTTTTATTATTAATTCTATCTAGTTTAAAAAGATCATCATATTTAATATGTTTATCATCATTTTGTAGATTTGGTCCTTTATTAGGGCTGTATCTTAGTGATGCAATTGGGGTTAGATAATTTATTCCATTATTATAATTTTTTATAAGTGGATATTTTACATTTAACATAGTTGCTCCAAATAATTTATAATCTTCCTTTTCTTTGTAGGAACTAGATAAATTTCCATAAGTATTTAGATTTCTAAATAAAATATTTAAATCTGTATTAAGATTTGTTAATAAATCTTGATTAGAATTTAATTTAAAATCGTTAATAACGTCAAATTCATCTTTATTTGTGTCATATTTACGAAAATTTCCACTTGATGAAATACTTAAACTATCAAATAAACTCTCATTTAAATAAGTATCTGTATTAAATTCATATGTGGGTAATATATATTCATACTTATCACTATCACTTTTTGATAAGTCTTCTATTATTTCAATAGAAGATGAAAAACTAAAATCATCAGTATATTTATTAAAAGAAACAGATGAATTTAAAACTGAATTACTTTTTACCAAAGGTGACTGTATTTGATATTTTTTTAGATAATCTTTACCAGTCGCTGTTTCAATTTTTACTTGATAAAATGAGTCATCAAAATCGCTTGATAAAGTAGAAAAAAAATGTGAATTAAAACTACCTTTTTTATTTATACTAAAGTCAGTAATTAGATTAGATTTTTCATAAACTTGTCTATATTCTGTTTGAACAAATAAATTGTTATTTGTAAATACTCTAGGTGATATAGTCATATCTTGATCTGAGTCGATTACTTTATAATAAGGTATCTGTGTTGAAAATCCTAAGTTACTATTGTTATTAAATTGAGGAAATAAAAATCCAGACTGTCTTTTTACAGTTGGATCTGGGTGAAAGAAGTATGGGAAATAAGCCACTGGAACGTCATATATTTCTACCCAAGCTTTTTTATATTCTATACGTTTTTGTTTTTTTTTGTGGATCACTTCATCAGCAGATATTGACCATGCAGGGCATCTTCCTTCTATATTTTTGCAAGTTGTAAAACTACTTTTTTTCATTTTTGTATTAGATTTATTTGAAATTATATATCTACCTATTAATCTTGGATCATTTTCAGAATTCCCAAATAAGTTTTTATTGAAATTAATATTAAAATCTGAACCAGTAAGTTCATTAGATTTAAGATCTACAAAACCATTTGTCATTTCCAGTATATTTCTATCTTTATCTCTTAATGTAATATTTTCTCCTTTAAAAATTTTGTTAATTAAATTAAATTCTAAACTAGATAATTCAAAATTATTTTCAAAATTGTCCGTTATCGAAGTTTTGTTTTTTGTATAAAAAATTTTCTGATTATTATCAAAAGAAATATCTTGTGTATTTATCAAAATTTCGTCTTTATAGTTTATTTTAGTAGCATCATAACTTTCAATTAAATTTTTAGAATAATTATAAATTATTTTTTTTGAATACAATCTATAATCATTTAATAAATCATTAAGTATCACATCACCGGTTAATTTTAATATTTGTTTATTTTGATCAAAGAATGAATTTTCGCTATTTATTTCAAAAATAATATTATCATTTAAATTATCAAACAATCTGAACAAAGTATTTCCAGATGATGATAACGTACTCGTTGATCTATTAAAAATAACTTTATCGCTAGTAGCTCGATAATTTTTAATTCTATCATAAAAGACTACATCGCCTTCAATTTCTAAGGTTTGATTTGTTTTATTATACTTCGCATTATTACCAGTAATTTTTATACTTTTGCCATCAACTATATCTACAGAACCAGTTGCTAAAATTAAGTTTCCTTTTTCTTTAATATCTACAACCTCAGCATTAATTACGATATCTTCTGCAAATAAATTGATTAAATTAAAATAAAATAATAGAAAAATTATAAAGTTTTTTATTTTATTCGATTTATTTTTCATTGATGTTCACTATTCCTATCATACAACTCAAAAATATAATTAAATTTGGCATCCATATAGCAACCAATGTTGGCACCTTATTATTTGATCCCAACAACCCAAAAAAATAATATATATAGTAAATAATTACTGATAGCAAAATTCCAGAAATTATGACCATTGTTTTTGATTTTTTAAAATCGACATTTAACATTAGAATTGAAGACAATATTAGAAAAATAACTAAACTTACAGGTAAAGAGAAGATTTTATTAATATAAATATCTATCTCAGAAATAGTTAAACCAACTGAAACAAAGTCTTTTTTTTGTTTGTATAACTCAAAGATGCTGAGAGACTCTAAGTTTGAAAATAATGAGTTAATTTTTATATAGTCAAAGTTTGTTTGAATTTCTAAAATTTCTAAACTTTCTCTTTTCCCTGAACTATCTATTTTAAAGCTATCTTTTAGTATCCAATTTTGATTTGTTATTATCGCTTCTTTGGCTATTATATTATTTTCATTTTCTAAACCTGAATTATATGTTGTAATCACTACATTTTTCAAAATATTTTTATCTATTTCATCTGAATGTATGATCAATGTTTCTTCATTTATTTTATCTTTAATCCATAATCCATTTTCATTAATTACGGCTAAATATTTATTGTCTTTAGTATACTTATTTTTTAAATCCAAATATGTGTGCTTCATACCTGAAGATAAAAAATGAAAAATAGAAATTATAAATAAACCAAATAGTAGAACTAAAATAGATAGATGAGAAATTATTTTTAAGTTATTTATTCCATTGTTTTTAAAAATTAGTATTTCATTATTATTTTGAATTTTAATAAAGAAAAATTGTGTCGTAATTAAAATAATGAACGGAAAAATTTCAAATAAAATAGACGGCATAGCTAACAGAGTTAAAATAATTGGATAACCGATTCCGATATTTTCATTATCACTAAAAAACTTTATTTCTTCTAAAATGTTAAGAACAAAAATAAGCGATGCAAAAATTAATGTTATATATATAAACCTAGTTGTATATACATTATAAATATATCTCACATAAATTTTAGTATTCATATTTATATATTTCTTTTATTTAAATTAATTACACAAATATAAGTTAAAAATAATATTAAAGACGGCAGTAATACAAGCGAAGTATTTTTAATAACAGAAAAACTTAAAAATTGTGAATTTATTTCAGACAGTACTATTAAACATATTCCAATGAAGAAAATAAGAATTCTGTAAACTGAATATTTTGGATTTTTTTCATTAATAAAAATTAATATTGAAGCCAGGAGACCAATTATTAAAATATATATCTGTTTAATTGACCTATCGAATATTTCCTTACCACCTTTAACGGCAGAGTCTTCAGAACAATGAAAATAAGGAAGACTATACTTTTCTTTATTGCCAATTAAATAATTGTTTATACATTCTATTAAAGTCTTTGACTCAAGTTCTTGTAGTTTTGGAAATGTAGTTGATTTTGTTTTAAAATTTGAGAGGTTGAATATAGTATCATTAAATTTTATTACCTTCGACTCTTTAAAATTATTGTTTGTGATATCTAATATTTGTCCAAAATTTAAATGTAAAAATTTTTCTGCACCATCTTCAATTATTTTTCCAGATTTAGCTGTAATTATTTGAGTATTTACTTTGTTAATACTATCTTTTAAATAAATATTTTTCATATTTCCATACTCATCAATACTCTCAACAAAAATCGTAAAATCTTTTACAGTATCTATGAATTTTTTTTCAGTAATTAAAGAGGTAAACAAATCAATATTAGAATTTCTAATAAAATCTCTTGAATAGTCCTGAGATTTAGGAATTAAAAAGTAAACAGTTAAAATTTGTAAAATTGTGAAAAATATTGAAACTTTGAAAATAAAATTAACTAATTTTATTTTATCAATACCATTTGTCCAAAAAATTAATATTTCATTATTAGACTGATATTTATGGATTATATATAAAATACTTATAAAATAGGAAAAAATTATTAAATTCGAATAAATTTTTGGGAAATTAAGTGATATAAATGCAAAATATACTTTAAAACCGTGGCCATCTTTTGAAATAAAATCAAGGTAATTCACGGATTGAATTATCCATGTAATTAAAGACAAACTTAATGATACAATCAAAAAAAAGCTAATTAAGTCGAACAAAAACTTTCTAAAGATTATTTTTTCCATTGAATTTTTCTTTTTTGAAACATATAAGCTACAACCTATACTATATTTATTATAAATGACTTTAAAAATAAATTATTTAGATACAAAAAAAGGCACCATTAAGAACAGGGCCTATTTTATTTATCAAAATACAAAAACTAATGAATTTAAAGGGGAATTTGAAGCTAAAACAAATCAAGAAATTATTAATTTTTTCAAAAAAAGTGGTGGTTTAAAAAATGATAAAATAGTTTTGTTAAATCAAAATTTTAATGAAAAAATCATACTTATTTATATTGTAAAATCAAAAAGTGAGTTAGAATTTGAAAAATTAGGTGCAAAGTTTTATGATTTTTTAAAAAATAATGAAATTAATGAAGTTTATATCAATAATATAAAAAGTAAAAATTCAATTTATTTTAGTTCTTTTCTGCATGGTATTGAACTTAAATCTTACCAGTTTAACTTATATAAAACAAAAAAATCAGAAAAAAAAATAAATTTAATTGTCGCTAAAAACAATATTTCCCAAAAAACAAAAAAATTAAATGCTATTTTAGATGGAGTTAACTTCACAAGAGATCTAGTTTCAGAACCAGGAAATATTTTGCACCCTGATGAATATGCTAAAAGATTGTCAAAATTAAATAAAATAGGATTAAAGGTTAATATATATGATGAAAGAAAATTAAAAAAATTAGGATGTAACGCTTTAATTGGAGTTGGACAAGGAAGTATAAGAGGTTCATATTTGGTAACAATGGAATGGAATGGAGATAAAACAAAATCCAAACCACTAGCCTTTGTTGGAAAAGGAGTATGTTTTGATACCGGAGGAATTTCTTTAAAACCTGCAAAATTTATGGAAGATATGACATATGATATGGCAGGCTCAGCAGTCGTTGCAGGACTGATGAAAAATTTTGCATTGAGAAAGGCTAAAATCAATGCAGTTGGTGTAGTAGGTCTAGTTGAAAATATGCCTGGAGGAAATGCACAAAGACCTGGCGATATTGTAAAATCTTATAGTGGTAAAACTATTGAAATATTAAATACTGATGCAGAAGGAAGATTAGTACTTGCTGATGCATTAACTTTTACAGAAAAAAAATTTAAACCTCAGATTATAATTGATCTTGCAACCTTAACTGGAGCAATTATCGTAGCATTAGGTTCAGAACATGCAGGCTTATTCTCTAATGATGATAAGTTGTCTGATAAATTGTATAATGCAGGAATTCAAGTTGATGAGAAAGTTTGGAGATTACCTTTAAATAAAAATTACGACAAATTAATGAATTCAAAAAATGCAGACATGCAAAATATAAATTATGTTGGGGGTGCTAGCTCAATTACTGCAGCTCAATTTTTACAAAGATTTATTTTAAACAATACTCCGTGGGCACATTTGGATATAGCAGGGATGGCTTTTTCTAAATATGGAGGGGCTTTAAACTCAAGTGGAGCAACAGGATATGGTGTTAGATTATTAAATAAGTTAGTGGAGGATAATTATGAATAATTTAGAACAAACATTATCAATAGTAAAGCCTGATGCAGTTGAAAGAAACTTACAAAATGAAATAAAAAAAAACTTTATTGAAAACGGTTTTATTATTAAAAAAGAAAAAAAAATTCAAATTTCTAAAAGTGAGGCTGAAGAATTTTATAAAGTTCATCAATCTAAACCTTTTTATGGAGACCTTTGTAATTATTTATCATCAGGACCTATAGTTGTAATGATACTAGAAAAAGAAAATGCTGTTCTTGAAAATAGAAAATTAATGGGTGCAACAGATCCTTTGAAAGCAGAAGAGGGAACACTTCGAAAAAAGTATGGTATTTCAATAGATAAAAACTCTGTTCATGGTTCAGACTCCTATGAAAATGCTAAAATCGAAATAGATTTTTTCTTTAAGCATTAGATAGAATTTTGTCTATAGCTTTTGGGTAAAGTTTATTTTCTTCTTTTAATACTCTTTTTGCTAACTTTTTAGGAGTATCTAACTTTAATAATTTTACCTTTTTTTGAAGTATAATTTTACCAGAATCTAATTTTTCACTTACAAAATGAACTGTACAGCCAGAAAATTTCTCTTTATTGCTTATAACTCTTTCATGTGTTTTTAATCCCTTATATCTGGGCAGTAAGGATGGATGAATATTTATAATATTATGTTTAAAATATTTTAAAAAACTCTTGCTTAATATTTTCATAAATCCAGCTAAACAAACTAATTCTATTTTATTATTCTTTAGGTTTTTTAAGATTTTCTTTTCTGCCTCTAACTTATTGCTATAATTTACTACTATAGTTTTTATTTTATGTTTTTTGGCAAAAATTATACCTGTTGCATTAGACCGGTTGCTTATAACTAATTTTAATATAATTTTTGAATATCGTTTTTTTGAATAATTATAAATTGACTTTAAGTTTGTTCCTCTGCCTGAAATAAAAACAGCACAATAAATTTTATTACTACCAGTTAATTTTACCATTTAGTAATACTTTAGATTTACCATTTATTATATTTCCAATAATGTATGGAGCATATTTACTTTTGAAATGTTTTTTTATTTTATTCAAATTTTTTCTATTAATGATTATTATAAATCCGACACCGCAATTAAATGTTTTTAACATTTCACTTTCACGAATTTTATTTTTCTTTAACCATGAAAAAACACTGTTTGTTTTTATTTTATTTAAATTTATT
>CACFTE010000013.1 GCA_902569105.1 uncultured Pelagibacteraceae bacterium
TTTATGTTTATTAAAAATAAGATTAATAGTTTCAAGTGAAGTAAATAAATCACCAGTTCTATCGTTTTTTAAAATTAAGACTTCGCTCACTTATTATTCTTTTGCCCAAATTAAATTCTTTTTTTTATAGTTATCATCAAATGTTTTGTTAATAATATATTCAGCTACGCCTGTAGAATTAAAATGTTTCATATATTTATCTTTACCATTTTTACCTACAAGCTTTCTTAATTTTTCATCTTTACTTATTTTTTGGATTTTTTCTGCTAAGTCATCAATATTTGAATAAAAGATCATTTCTTTATCATTAAAAAAATCTCTGTAATAAGTTTTTTCATCAATAAGCGTAACTAGTCCATTTCCTATTATTTGCGTAATTCTATCACTGCTATAATATTTAATTGGTGTACCTCTGCTTAAATTTAAACCCATTTTAGAGTTTGATATATTTTTAAAATATTGATCAGCCCAAATTGGTTGCACACCATTCATTCCATAAACATCAAATCTTACATTATTGCATCTGTTAATTAATTTATTTATAAATGTTTCCCTATCGTCCGAAGTTCTGTTTTTAAGTTTTCCTCTGTGTACACCATGACTAAGTGCAAAAAAAACATCGTTAGAACAATTGTTTTTATAATTTGCCAATGTTTCAATAGAATCATCGCATGGGTTTGGAATAAAATAACTATTTGATTTATTCAGAAAATTTAAGACATTTGGTGATGTCGTCAAAAAGTTTCCATCGATTACATCTATCTTATCTAAGATTCTTTTTTTATTTTTTTCATAATCTGGCCCTTTTGAATTTAGCGGATCTAAGAACCATTGAGCAACTTTCAAATTTGAATATTCACTTTTTAAACTATCGATAATATCAAGAGAAATCATATCAGCGTGTCCTAACACCAATAAATCTGGTTTAAAATGATAGCATGTCTTAATTAATTTATCATTTAATGTTTTTGAACCAGTTAAATCTCTGTAATTTTTACTTCTACTAACAATATCTCTATCACTAAATTCTAAAACACTGTGACCAAGTCTGATGAAGCCATTATTTAGTCTTCTACCAGTATTAAAAAAAAGCCTACCATTATGTCTTTCATTAAAATTGGTGATATGCAAAATCCTTAGTTTTTTATCTCTGTTGATATTAAAAAAACTATACTTTTTAAGCAATAATTCACGAACACTATCAATTTGTTTAGAAACATATTTGTGTGTTAAATAAAAATTTTTATAAGATAATTTCTGTAAAGAAATCCTTTTGTTTTTATTTGTTATTAATTTATCAATTCTTTCATAAATTTCATTTACAGAAAGCTTTTTTAAAATAATCCCATTAGTTAAAGTTTCAGGTAGACCTCCCCTATTACTAATAATAACAGCACATCCATTTGCAGAGGCTTCAAGGCTCGTTCTACCAAAAGGCTCTTCCCATCTTGAACAAACAATAGCAATACTTGATTTCTTATAAAGTTTAATTATTTCAGAATGTTTGACGAACCCTAATTTTACTAATCTATTATGGTTAAAATCAATTTTATCACGTGGTTCATCACCAGCAACAAATGCTTTCCAGTTTTTATGTTTATTAAGTATTTTAAGTACAGCTTTACCAAATAAATCATACCCTTTGGATCTGTTAAGTTTACCAACAAAAGATATAATTTTCTGTTTATTTTTAATATTTAATTTATTTTTTGAAGCTGATTGATTAATAACGATTAGTTTTTCACTGTTTATTACATCAGAACTCATTCCTTCTAAAAATCTTTTTTTAGACCAATTACTGTTAAATATTATTCTAAAACAATTTTTTAATAAAAAAATTCTATCATTCTTGGATGTAGAACCATTCATTGATAATGGATCGTTATGAAAATAAAGAATATAATTTTTTTTAGTAAGATATTTAACAAGATAATTTAAATATATAGGTCTGTTGTGTATTTCTATTAAATCGGATGAATTTTTTTTTTCTAAAGAAATAAATTTTTTTACATAATCTCTATTCGAACTTGAAAATAATCTTTTAGAAGTTTCAATATTTACATATGATCCTTTAAATTTTTTTTTATATTGAGTGTATCCAAATACTGTACTAGTATTTTTAAACTTACTAAGTTTAATTGTATCATTTATAAATAAAGATACAGCCCCAGCATAGTCTGGTGAAAAATTTTCTTTAAAAGGTAGTAAAATTGAAATTTTCATCTATTAGAAATTATTTTTTTTCTTAGTTTATAATTTTTTTTAAGCAAATATTCGTTTTTCATAGCTGTTTTTTTTGAATCGTATTTTTCATAATAAACCAACTTCCACTTTTTTCCTCGTGTAAACTTTGCACCTTTTCCAGTGTTATGTAACTTAAGTCTTTTTTTTAAATTATTTGTATATCCTACGTATGAAAATATTTTGTTATTTTTAAGATTAGAAACTAATAAATATACAAAATAAGGCATTTTGGCGGTCCCTAGGGGAATCGAACCCCTCTTTCATGGATGAAAACCATGTGTCCTAACCGATAGACGAAGGGACCAGAAATCGTTCTTCTATTGTAAAATAATAATTTAATCAAGTTTTATCAGGCTATTGCGTCTTTAATAATTAAATTAAAATCACTGTTTTTTTCAATAATTCTATTATTAATTTGAACAATTAAATCAATTTTATTTTTACTATTCATTAATATATTACCTAATTTTGAACCAATAACGTTAAATGCAAAACATATACAAGATTTTTTATATTTGTTTCTAACAATAAGATTGAGATGCTTATTATTAATAATCTTAAATTTTATAACTGTATTATTTTTAACTAAAAAAAAAGGGTTTATATTATCATGACCCAAAGGTTCTAAAAACTTAAATTCATTTTTTGAAAAGTTTAAAAGAGACACTGGATTTTGCTCACTTGTGTAATATCTGATGTTATCGAAATTTTTAAACATACTATTGAAATTGTTTTTAAGAAAATTTTCAAAAACATTTAAATTATCTTTTTTTAAAGTACAACCACCAGCCATTGAATGACCACCACCATTAACAATAATTTTTTTTTTTAATGCTAAATAAAAAATTTTTCCTATGTCAAATCCAAAAATAGATCTTGATGAACATTTAATAAAATTTCCTGAATTTGTAAGTATAAATGATGGCTTATTATATAACTCAACAAAGTTTGCTGCAATTATGCCCATCAAACCCGGGTTAATATTTCTTTTGAACATAAAAATAATTCCACTTTTTTTTTCATTTAATTTTATTTGTAATAAATTAAATATTTCAGTTTGATTTATCTTTCTTTTCTCATTTAAAACTATTAGTTTTTTAGAAATTTTTTCTATATTTTCATTTTTTTTTTCAACTAATAGTGACAAAGGTAAATTTGAATGACCTAATCTGCCAGCTGAATTAATAATTGGTCCTAAAGAAAAAGAAATATCCGTAGATCTAATTTTTTTTTTTGTATTTATAATTTTGCTTAAATTCTTAAATTTACTTAAATTAAAATCTCCAAGACCAATTTTTACAATTTTTTTATTTATATTTCTTAATGGCATTTGATCACAAATAGTAGCTATAGCTGCAAAAAATAAATATTTACTTTTGACATTATTTATTTTTATTTTAAGTTTATCACTTAGAAATAAAATAAAAAAAAAAACTAAAGTAGTTGCGCAAAAATATTTATATTTATCTAACAATGGATTTTTTAAAGGATTGATAATTATAGTTTTTTTAAATTTTTTATGTTCATGTATCTGGTGATGATCAATAATTAAAATATTAATTCCAGCTTTTTCTAAATAATTTATTTCATCAAAAGAATTAGATCCACAATCAACAAAAATTATTAAACTATATTTTTTTCTTGATATTAACCTTTTTAAAAGAGATATATTGGGGCCATATCCATCTATTATACGATCCGGTATATAATAATCGCAATCTATTTTAAGATTTGTAAAATAATCGTATAGTAAATAAGTTGATGAGTATCCATCCACATCATAATCACCAAATATTAAAATTTTTCCATTATTTTTTAAGCATTCTTCAATAATAATACTGCCATACTCAAAATCTTTATTTTTATATTTTAGATCGGTTTCGTTAAAATTATTCATTGCATTGTTGATTTCTTGATCTGAATAATTTTTATCTAAAAAAACTTTTGATAACAAATATGAAATATTAAAAATTTGTTTATTTCTGAGAATTAAACGTTCTGGAACTTTGTTAATTTTCCAATTTATTCCATTTACAGATTTCATTTTATTGTAAATTTTTTGTGGACTAAATTTACTAATTTTTGACTTTTATGTGTAACAAGAGTTTCAGTATGGAAGCAATTATCTTCTTTTTTTATACCTGAAATTAAATCACCTGATGTAATTCCTGTAGCACAAAAAATTGAGTCACCTTTTATAATTTCGTTAATTTCATATTTTTTGTCAAAATCTTTAATACCCATTTCTTTTGCTCTTCGCCTATCACTATCTGTTTCAAAAATAAATCGACCTTGAAAATTACAATTCATAGCATCTAGTGCTGATGCAACAATAACTCCTTCAGGACCTCCTCCAATTCCCAGAAAAATATCTACGTTGTATTTTTCATTTGAAACTAACAAGGCCCCAGTAACATCGCCATCAGAAATTAATTTTATTTTCACACCTAATTTTTTTAATTTTTTAATTATTTCATTGTGTCTATCTCTATTTAGTAAACAGACAGAAATATCCTCAAATTTTTTATTTTTAAAATCCGAGAAATTTTTTATATTTTTTTCAATTGAATTGTCTAAATCTAAAACCCCCTTAGGTATATTTTGACCATAAGCAATTTTATTCATATACGTTTCCGGAGCTTTGAATAAATTGCCTTTTTCCGATATAGCTAAAACTGAAATCGCACCAGGTAAATTTTTTGCAACAAAGTTAGTTCCTTCTACTGGATCTACTGCTATATCAATCATTTGACCTTTGATATTCCCAAGTTTTTCACCTATGTATAACATTGGCGCCTGATCTAGTTCACCTTCACCAATTACAACTTCTCCATTAATATTTAATTTGTTTAAATTATCTCTCATAACATCAGTAGCAGCTTGGTCTGCTTTAATTTTGTTTTCTTTGCCTAAATAGTCGTAGCAAGAAATTGCTGCTTTTGAGGTTATATCAATTAAATTTTCTATAAGATTTTTATCTAATGACATCAATTAATCTATAGCATGTTCTTTTTCATCTACAAATTTTAGTTTAGCTTCAAATTCACGTAATCTCTTATAAACACTAGCTAATTCTATGATAGTTGGCCAAGCTTTTAACAAATATTGCATAGAACCCTCTACTCTACCAAAGGCCCTAATAATCTGCTGCATTACACCTAATGTAACAGCACCAGCTACAATCGCAGGAGCTAAAAATACATACGCAGATAATACATTGGCCTGCAAATAAGCTATTCTTCCAATATTAAAATACAAATATCTTAAATAACTTAAAAAATGTATGCTTCTTACTCCGTCAAATAATTCATCTAATGACTTAGGTCTTATTGTTCCATCATCTTCGGCGATAACCAGAATTTTTCTATATGCGGCCTCCTTTTTCTGAAGATCATACTCAACGCCTACTAATCTTAAAATTAAACCGAGTATAATCAGAAAAACTGTACCACCAATTGACCATATTAAAGCTCCAACAATCAAACCATAATCCCAATCACCAAAAAAGAATATAGGTATTGAAACGCTTAAACCAAAAAGGATTGGCATAAACTCAATTAAAATCATTAATGCCTCTATAAAACTTGTTCCAAGTGACTCCATGATTCTGGAAAATTTAATTGTATCCTCTTGAACACGTTGAGATGCACCTTCAATTTTACGAGCCCTATCATAAACACTGTGATACCATTCTACCATCGCTGTTCGCCATCTAAATAAATAATGAGAAGTAAAAAAACTAATTAAAACAGCCACACCAACATATAAAGCTGCTAAAGTTATGAATGATAGTAAACTAGTCCAATATTCTTCAATTGTTATTGCATTTGGTGCACTTAAAGCTTTTTGTATCATATCATAAAATTCACCAAACCATTCATTTATTTTAACATCAATTTTAACTTGTATCCAAAGTGAAGACAGAATGATGAAAGATCCTATCCATGACCATAAAAACCAATGTTTTAAAGTAAAAAATCTAAACATGATTATTTTATAAAATTGTCAGAGTATGATTTTTTAACAATTTTTCTTTCCTTAGGCTCAATTAAATCAAATTTAATTTTATTTTTATTAGCATATTCAATTGCTAATTCTTTAGAACTAAATTCCATCTTGACTTCAGAGTATGTATCGTTTGAGCTTTCCCATCCCATTAAAGGATTTATTGTTGGATCGTTGGTTATATATTCTAAAATCCATTTTTCAAATTTTTTAAGACCTGATTGCATAGCGGTTTTGGTTGGTTTATAAATTTTTGCTTTTTTCATAAAATGGTCGGGGCGGCAGGATTTGAACCTGCGACCCTCTGGTCCCAAACCAGATGCGCTACCAGGCTGCGCTACGCCCCGAAGAGTGTACTAATACATTAGAAATATTAAATTTCAAACTATATAAAGAGGTAAATTAAAGCTTTTTTAAGAGAATCTGCTATATATTTGTTTGATGATTATAACATGTGAAAATTGTTCAAAAAAATTTAGCATTCAAGATAATTTAATTCCTGATGAAGGAAGACAACTACAATGTGGAAGTTGTAATCATAAGTGGTTTTTCATAAAAAATAACAAAACTATTAAATTAGAAAATGAAACTTTTCAAAACCAACCTGAAGACAATTCGTCTGGTGTTAGTGACAACGTTCAAAAAAAAATAAAAAAAAAGACAGAAAAAATTATCGATATTGAAAACGAAAAGTCTGAAAATTTTAATAAATTAAAAAAAACTAAGAAAAATCCTAAAATAATAAAAAATAGCTTAGTTTTTGTTATATCTTTAATCTCAATAATTGTTTTATTAGATACCTTTAAAATTCAACTAAATAATTATTTACCAGGATTAGATTCTATATTGAATAATCTTTATGAATCATTAAAAGATCTTTTATTATTTTTTAAAGATCTTATTAATTAAATGATTAGATATATATCCAATTCTTTTAAATGGTTTTTTAAATTAGAAGCAGCTAGTGGTCTTGTATTATTATTTTCGGCTATCATTGCATTAATAATAAGCAATTCAAATTATTCATCATTATATTTTGATACGCTTAATCAATATTTATTCATAGGCATAAATAAAGTCGGTTTGAAATTAAGCGTATTACATTGGATAAATGATGCCTTAATGGCTATATTTTTCTTTTTTGTAACTTTAGAAATAAAAAGAGAATTTATTCAAGGTGAACTTTCTAATATTAAACAAGCTATGTTACCAATAATTGGTGCTGTAGGTGGCATGCTAGTGCCTGCATTATTTTATGTTGTAATAAATATAAATGACCCTGAAACATTAAATGGTTGGGCTATACCCTCAGCAACCGATATTGCTTTTTCTTTAGGCGTATTATCTTTACTTGGATCTAGAGTTCCACTCTCATTAAAAGTTTTTTTAACAGCTTTAGCTATAATTGATGATTTGGGTGCAATTCTTATTATTGCAATATTTTATTCAGGAGATTTAAATATAAAATATTTATCATTAATGCTAATTTCATTTATAGCTTTATTGATATTAAATAAATTTAATATAAAAAAATTTCTACCCTATCTAGTTGTTGGAATATTACTTTGGGATTTTACACATAACTCTGGAATACATGCTACAATTGCTGGTGTTTTGTTGGCAATGACAATTCCTCATAGAAAAAAAGAAAAAGATTTTTCATTATTAATAAAATTAGAGCATGGAATTAGTCCCTATGTTGCTTTTGGGATAATGCCTTTATTTGCATTTGCAAATGCCGGTGTCTCTTTGGAGGGACTATCTTTTAGTTCATTATTAGATAAAGTTCCATTAGGTATCTTGCTAGGATTGTTTTTAGGTAAACAGATAGGTGTATTTTTATTCTCTTATATTTCAATAAAATTAAAATTTGCGCAATTACCCACCAATTCAAATTGGTATAATTTTTATGGAGTAGGAGTATTGACTGGAATTGGTTTTACAATGAGTTTATTTGTTGGAAATTTAGCATTTGTTGAAAATATTCAATATATTGATGGAGTTAAAATAGGAGTTTTAACAGGGTCATTATTGTCAACATTATTTGGTTATTTCTTGATATTACTTACTCCAAATAAATAATTTTAATGAAAGTAAAAATATATATTTTATTTTTTTTATTAATGATTTTTTTTAAAAATAATTCATCTGCAAGTTACGAAAAGGTATTTTTCGATTTTAAAATAAATGATATTTCTGGAAATCAATTAAACCTTAAAAATTTTAAAGGTAACGTAGTTTTATTAGTTAACACCGCTAGTTACTGTGGTTTTACCAAACAATATGATGATTTACAATATATTTGGGAAAAATATAAAGATAAAGATTTTATAGTTCTGGCTGTTCCATCAAATAGCTTTAATCAAGAAAAAAAAACAAATGATGAGGTAAAAGATTTCTGTGAATTTAATTTTAATATAACTTTTCCTATAACAGAAATAACTGAAGTTAAGGGTGATTTTGCACACCCAATTTTTAAATGGGCTAGTGACAATTATGGATCTGCCGCTAAACCAAAATGGAATTTTCACAAAATTTTAATTAATAAGGATGGAAAAATTGTAGACACCTATTCTTCTTTAACAAATCCAAAATCTAAAAAAATTATCACTAAAATAGAGGAATTAATTAAAAATTAATTTCATTCCGTCATAAGCTGGATAAACAAATTTTGGTAATTTTTCCTTTAATTTTTGATAATCTAATGAGCTATGAAGGTTAGTTAAAATCGTATATTTTGGTTTAATTATATTAATTAATTTCAAAATTTTATCTAAGTTATAATGAGATGGATGAGGTTCCTCTCTTAAACAATCTACTACAAAATATTGTAATTTATAAATCTTTGAATAATTCTTTTTACTTATAAAACTTACATCACTTGCGTATGCCAATTTATTATTTATTATATAACAAATACTATTAATAGAACCATGACTTACTTCAAATGATCTAATTTTTATTTTATTTTTTAAAAAAGTATGTTTTTTTTTTAAATTTTTCAACTTCATTATTGGCGGATAAAAATTACTTGTATTTTTAAAACAGTATTTGAATGAGTTAAGTAAATATTTTGAAGTATTTTTATTTGCAAAAACAGGTATTTGTTTTTGCTGCTTAAGATAAAAAAATCTCAAATCATTAATACCATGTGTTTGATCTGCATGTTGATGTGTATAAAAAACACAATCTAATGATTTAACTTTATTATACAAAAATTGCTGTCTTATGTCAGGAGATGAATCAATTAACAAATTAAAATTTTTTGTACTTAATAATGCAGAACATCTAGTTCGATGATTTTTTTTATTTTTTGGATCGCATTTACCAAAATTACCATCTATTCTAGGAACTCCAAGAGAACTGCCACTTCCTAATATTGTAAAAGCAAGTTTCATTATAATGAAAATAAATTGTTAAAATTGTCGGATGTAATTTTATCCATATCAAAAAAAGATTTTCCCTTAACTTCAGCCAACTTTTCCAATGTAAATTTAATAAAACTAGGCTCGTTTTTTTTTCCTCGCATTGGAATAGGTGCTAAAAAAGGACTATCGGTTTCAACTATAATTTTTTCTATTGGAATAAAAGAGAATGTGTTTCTTAATTCAGAAGAATTTTTAAAGGTAATGATACCACTAGCTGAAAAAAAACTATTTAAATTTAATAGTTTTTTTGCAAATTCTAGGCTACCAGTAAAGCAATGCATTAAAACTTTTAGATTTGTATTTTTATAATTATTAAGTACATCAAAAGTTTCAACTTCGGCATTTCTTGAATGAACAATTATTGGAAGATTTGTATCAAGGCATGCCTCAATATGATTTACGAAGCTTTGGATCTGATTTTTTTTGTCACTATTATTGTAATAGAAGTCTAATCCGGTTTCACCTATTCCAATTATTTTTTTTGAATATTTTGATTTTTCAATTATTACTGATTTTGAAATTAAATTTTGATCAGCATCGTGAGGGTGTATACCAAAAGTTCCATAAATGATTGGGTCGAGATTGATTATTTTTTTAATATTTTCAAAACTTTCAAGATTAGTGCAAATTGTAAGTAATTTGCTTATACCTACATCTTTTGATCTTGATATTACATCATTTATATTTTTGTACAATGGTTCAACGTCTAGATGGCAGTGTGAGTCAATCATTAATATTTATTTTATTAAATAAAATTTGTATTTTATTTATTTTTTGGTTAGGTTTTAAAAAATCATTATTTTTAATAGAACTCACATTTAAATTTTCTTCTTTAATATTGAAAATATTTAGTACTTTTAATGAACTACCTGGAATAACTGGATATAATAATATAGATATTTTTCTTATTAGTTCTAATGATGTGTATATTATAGTACTGAGTCTTTTAATATTATCTTTTTTTTTCCAAGGCTCTTGATCGTTAAAGTACTTATTTGCTAAGAACATCTGGTCTACAATGAAGTTCATATAAAGATTAACATTTTGGTTATCAATATAATCTATTAGATTTTTATAATTATTTGTAAAGTTATTTAACAAATTTAAATCTTCTTTATTAAATAAATCAGGTTTAGGAACTTTTAAAGATAAATTTTTTTCTGTAAAAGCCAAAACTCTTTGACATAAATTCCCAAAATTATTAGCTAAGTCGCTATTAATGCATGAAATAAGTTTTTCTTTTGATATGTTTCCATCATTTCCAAAAGAAACTTCTTTTAATAAATAATACCTAAGTGGATCTAAACCGTATTGATCAATTATTTCTAACGGATCTAATATATTACCTTTTGATTTTGACATTTTTTCATCACCGGAAAGTATCCATCCATGACCATAAACTCTTTTAGGTGTTGGTAATTCAGCTGCAAGTAGGAAGGCTGGCCAATAAACAGCATGAAATCTTAATATATCCTTTCCGATCATATGAACATCTGCTGGCCAATAATTTTTATATAGGCTATCTTTTGTATTTGGATAGTTTAATGCACTTATATAATTAGTAAGAGCATCTAGCCATACATATATAACATGATCTTTATTTGTTGGTACCTGTATCCCCCAGGAAAATGATTTTCTACTTACTGATAAATCTTTCAATCCTGATTTAACAAAACTTATAACTTCATTTTTTCTCGACCTTGGAAGAATGAAATTCTCATTTTTTTTATATAAATCAAGTAATTTACCTTGCCATTTTGATAATTTAAAAAAATATGATTCTTCTTCTACCCATTCAACAGGTGATCCAGATGTCTTAGATTTTTTAACACCGTTAATTTCTTCAATTTCATTATCTAAATAAAATGCTTCATCTGAAACTGAATACCAACCTGAATAATTTGAAAGGTAAATTTCTCCTTTCTTTTCTAATATATTCCACAAATTTTGTACTGACTCATAATGACGTTTTTCTGTAGTTCTAATAAAATCGTTATTAGAAAGATTTAGAGTTTTTGATAATTCTTTAAAAGTTTTACTTATTTCGTTACAAAATTCTAAAGGTGCTTTATTGTTTTTTTCAGCTGCTCTTTGGATTTTTTGACCGTGTTCATCTGTACCAGTAAGAAAAAAAACATTAAATCCATCGATACGCTTAAATCTAGCAAAAAAATCAGCAACAATACTTGAATATGCATGACCCATATGAGGACGTGCAGATGGATAGTATATTGGTGTTGTAATATAAAAGTTTTTACTCATTCCTATTAATATTAAATATTAAGATATTTCTTTTCAAATTTTAAGAAGAAACTATCTAAATCTAAATTCAGTTTGTTTATTAAATTATTTTCTGTGACTAAATTTACTAAATTTACATAATAATTGTAATTTTTAGTGCTCATATACATTTTTGAAAAATAAATTTCAATATAACTTTGAAAATTATTTTTAATAAAAAAATTATTCTTATAAGATTTATTGTCAATAATGTACTGAATGACACCTTTTACATTCGTTGATGACAAACCAAGATCATTTTCTTGCAAGAAGATTATATGATTTATTAAAAATTTTGGTTGAATAGTTATCATTTTAAAATCATTATTAAGTTCATTATAAAGATTAGAAGCAAAATATTCTGAAATTACATTCTCTATCTGCTTAAAGTCAAAATTTAGATTAAATATCATACATCTTGATTTAATAGTGTCTAATAATTTTTGACTTACATCATATGTTAAAAGAAAAATATTTTGTTCGTTTGAATCTTCTAAACTTTTAAGTAATGCATTAGCGGAATTTGCATTAAGGTTTTCAACGCCATCAATTAAAATTAATTTTTTATCATTATTAAATGATGATTTATTTATAAAATTAATTAAATTTCGTATTTGATCAATTTCAATATTATTCTTATCTTCATTTTTACTTATAAAATAGAAATTTGGGTGAGAAAGATTGCATAAAAGATTTTTTGATATGCTATTTGGATTAATTGTATTATTTAAAATATCATACTTTGTTAACTCTTTTTTTGAAAATAAATAATTACAGAAATGTAATGCAAAAGTGGTCTTACCAATACCATTTTGTCCAGTTAATAATATTTTAGATGGCAATTTGTTTACTTTATCTAAATTGACTAAATAATTAAATACTTCTTTATATCCAAATAACTTATTTGCAATATTAATCATTAATTCAACAAGTTAATAACTTTATTTAAAACCTTATTTTTAATTTTAATAAGATCTTTATTTGAGTCAATAATCACATAGTTTGATTTATTTTTTGACATTTTTAGATATCCTGATTGAACTTTTTTATAGAATTTAATATTAAAGTAATCATATCTATTCTTATTTTTTCTTAGTTTTAATCTACTAGAAAGATTTTTCATATTAACAACATTTAGAAAAACTATATTTGGTTGTATTTTTTTTAACAAAAGACGGTTGATAGTGTTAATCAATGATTTATTTAATCTCATACCATAATGTTGATAAGCCATAGTTGAGTCGGTAAATCGATCTAATAAAATAATTTTTTTTTTATAATTTTTTTTGATTATGTTTTCAACATTCTCACTTCTGGCAGCAAAATAAAGCATTAGGTCTGTAAATGAATTAAATTTATTTTTTTTATTTAATATCAATTTACGAATAATTTCAGAGTTTTTATCTCCCCCAGGTTCTCTTATTTTGATAAATCTAATCTTTTTTTTTTTTAAATATTTTGAAACATGATTTATTAAGGTTGTTTTACCTGAACCTTCTATTCCCTCAAAAACAATCAGAGGTTTCTTTCTAGACATCGCCCCAAATTAAAAAATTTATTGATCTAATTAATTTTGTAAATTTATTCACCTGATCAATATTTTCTGAAGCTAATAGGTCTAAACTTTCTATTAAATCGTCTTTATAATAAATTTTAACTTCAGCAACCTTTTGATCAATCAAAATTGGTGCTTTTATAGGACCATTATAATTAAGAACCACTTTAAGATTTCTAAGTCTAGCTTTTCTTATGGTTTTATAAACATTATTTTTAAAATGAGTTTTAAGTTTATTTTTTTTTCCTAACCATACATCTAATTCAATAAAAGAATTTCCTTGATTATAGATTTCAACCGTATCAAAATTTGTTAAACCATATGTGAGAAGTCTTGATGATTGCTTTGATCTTGAGTTTTTTGAATTAAATCCACTTCCAACAGCAATTAACCTTCTTCCATTTCTATATATAGAAGAAGCAAGAGAATATTTTTCAACTGCAAGATATCCTGTTTTAATACCATCAACACCCATGTTTTTATACAACAGCGGATTCCTATTTCCTTGAGTTATTGGATCTCCACCAGTTCTATCCCATGTAAATTCTTTTTCTGCAAAGTATGAATAGTATTCGGGAAAATTTCTAATTAAATAATCTGACATTATTAAAATATCTCTAACTGTTGAAAAATTATCAGGATCATTTATTCCAGAGGCATTTGAAAAATTGGTATTTTCCATACCAATTTCTCTAGCTTTTGATGTCATCATAACTGCAAACTCTTCTTCAGTTCCAGCAATGCCCTCAGCTAACGTTACACAGGCATCATTTCCTGAAGCTACGATTATGCCTTTTAATAAATTTTCAACTGACACTTCATCACCAACCATAATAAACATTGATGAATAACCAGCGTTTGCTAATCTCCAAGCATTTTCTGATACTATAAATTTTTCATTCATGCTTAACTGACCTTTTTTAATTAAATCAAATGCAATTATTGAAGTCATAATTTTAGTCATGGAAGCTGGATAAATAGACATGTCAGCTTCTTTTTCATAAAGAATTTCGCCTGACAAATAATCTTGTAATATTGCTGTCTTTGCATTTATATTAAATTCAGCAGCCTTTAAAGATGTGACAACTAAAAAAGTAAAAAGAAATATACGTATAGTTTTCATTGTCTTATAAGCTCTAAATTTTCAAAATACAAATTACTCATTTTTTCAAAGTCTTCCTGCAAATTTTTAATATTTTTGTATGGACCAATAGATAATCTAAAATTATTTATTGAAGTTTTATCAATATTTATATTTTTAATATTTGTCTCTAGCATAATTCTTTCTTTTACCAGTTTTGCAGAGTCTTCATAATAAAAATTTGCAATTTTGATTACATAATTGAATTTTCTTGTTGATTTTATGTCCTTTTTTTTATTTTCATTTGATGATGAAATATTAATTATGTTAACACCCTCAACAGGAGCTTTATCAGCTACATTTTTTTCTTCATCAAACATCTTTGCTTTGCCTGCGTAAAATACTGAATCTTGATCTATAGATTCAATTGAAATAAATGGTTCATCTAAGTCTAAATCAATTTCATTAGCAATTCTGCTGGTTATAACAGAATTATAAAAGTTTGGGTATCTAGACTTACTTTTTACAGTAGCTATTACAGATTTATTATTAAGTTGATTGGTTATAATAACAGCTGTATCTTTTTTGAGATTGTTCTGAAAAACAAACAAATCTCTATCATTTAATTTTTTACCAACTATTCTATCTTTGAATAATTTATCGTTATAAACCAAAGTAAAACCATTATTTGAGTATTTATGAAAAACTTTTGGATTAGAAAGCTTCCCACTAAAATCCTTATCTACGCAGGATATTATGAATATAAAAATAAATATAAAAAAGATTTTAAAATTCATCGATAAATTTATCCTTTAGTGTACAGACTGCTAATGCAAAACGTAGAGATCTATTCCATCTAAGTATTATTTCATAATTATCATAAATTACATATGCTGGTGAATATAAATTTGAATTTTCAACAATTTCCTTATCCGGAGTAATTATAGCAACAATTTCATTACCACTACCAAGTGCATTACTATAATTTATTATATATTTTTTAAAAAAAGACAGTTTTTTCTTATGTTTAATTTTTCTTGCTGAATAATTTAAATATTTAAGAGGTATTTTTTCATCTAAAATGACTTTTTTAAAACACTTATCTTTTGAATTCCATCCCATGTTTGATAAATAATTTGCCGCTGATGCAAAAGAATCTTCGTTAGATTTTAGATCAATTAAATTATCATTATTATAGTCTATAGCATTGTTTAAAATAGTTGACGGCATAAATTGAAAATTACCAAAAGCTCCAGCCCAGGATCCAAATAATTCATCTGCTCTTATTTTATTTTTATCTATTAATTTTAAAGCTATTATCAATTCCTTTGTAAAAAATTCACTTCTTCTTTTATCAAAACTTAAGGTTGCCAAAGATGAAAGAATATCCATTTTACCAAGATATTTACCAAAGTTTGTTTCTATACCCATCAACGAAAGTAATAGTTCTTTCTCTATATTATATTTTTCCTCGACTTGATTTATTAATTCAGTATTTTTTTTATAAGTTTCCATTCCAAGTTTCACTCTTTTTGAATTAGCTCTTTTACCAATATATGTTAAAGTATCTTCATAAAATTCAGGTTGGTACCTATCATATTCAATTACTTTAGGTAAAAATTTTAATTTATTAATGACTAATAATAATGTTTGCTCAGTTACTCCTTGTGAGATTGCATATTTAGTAAAATTTATTTTCCAATCTTCAAAAGTTTGTGATTGAACATTGACTGGAAATATAAGGAGATACAAAATACAAAGTGATATCAGTTTAATTTTTTTCATATAAATCAAATAAATATATTAGTACAGCAACCCAAATTAAAATAAAACCTATTAGCTTATATGTATTGAATGGTTCGTTATATAAAAATAGTCCTAAAATAAACTGAAAAGTAGGTGTAATAAAAAATAACATGCCTGATGCACCTAAGCCTGCAAGATGAACTCCCTTAACAAAGAAAAACAATGGAATCACTGTCATTGGACCTGCAACAGTTAATATTAATGATAACTGTGGTGAATCTAATCCAAAATCTAAATTGCCAGAAACATATACAAAATAAAAAACTATCAGAGCGATAGGTAAAATAACAATAGATTCAATAAGTAATCCCAGATCTACATCTATATTTAATTTTTTTCTAAATACATTATATAGGGCCCAAGAAAATCCAACTGTTAAACCGATCAAAGGAAAATCTTTATGAAAATAAAAAAGATATATTATAGATAGTAAAGTTAAAAATATTGAAAAAATTCTTAATTTATTAAGAGCTTCTTTGAAAAAAAAATAACCAAATAAAACACTTAATATAGGCATTATAAAATATCCAAAACTTGCATCAACAATTTTATTTGTAGAAACAGCATAGATCCATACAGACCAGTTAATAAAAATTAAAATACCTGTAATAACTAAATAAAATATATTCTTTGTATTTTTTAAAATATTTATAGTTTTATTCCACTTAGATAAGAATGTCGTAGTTATTATTAACATCACAGTAGTCCAAATTACTCTATGTAAAACTAACTCAATACTTCCTACAAATGATAATGATCTAAAATATATCACACCAATAACACCCCACCAAAACGAACCTATGACAATGAAAAGAATACCTTTGTTTAAAGATGACATAAATATAAATAGGATTTGTTTATATAGTTAGATTTTCTTCTTGCATATTAATTTTTTAACAATAAAAGATTATCAAAACGGAGAGATGGCTGAGTGGTTGAAAGCACCGGTCTTGAAAACCGGCAAAGGGGCAACTCTTTCCTGGGTTCGAATCCCAGTCTCTCCGCCATTAAAGAGGTTTAAAATTATAAAACTCTCTATAAATCTTGTTTACACTTTTAATTTTGTGTTTGTAAAAGTTATTATTCATCTTTATTAAATCTTCATCACTGAGATTTACAAATTTCTCTAACTCCAAAAGCTCATCCTCATTTAAATTATTTATAATTTTGTTGACAAACGATGAAATAAGCACATCCAACTCTTTTGTTCCTCTGTAAGATGCTCTATAAATAATTCTTTTTTTAATATCATCTTTATTTATTTTCATAATTCTATATTTATTTTATTTATGAATAATTATGAATATCTTTTATCAGATATTTCAATTTTAAAAGGGGTTGGTAAATCTTTACAAGCTAGATTTAAACGAAAAAATATAAATACAATCTTCGATTTAATTTTAAGCATTCCTTCTAGATACATCGATCGATCTAATGAAAGTAAAATAAAAGACTTACATATAGGGAAAATTCAAACAATTACAGTAAACGTTGAAAAATATAATTTTCCTAGATTAAGGAATTTACCAAATAAAGTTATTTGTTCAGATGACACTGGTAAATTAGATTGTATATTTTTTAATTCGTATGAAGGATATATAAAGAAAATTTTACCTATAAATAAACAAGTTACAATAAGTGGAAGGATTAATTTCTTTAGAGGTAGATATCAAATTACAAATCCGACACACATTAATTCTGATAAAAATAAAATAAAAAAAATTCACACAAATTATAGTCTTACAGAGGGAATATCGGATAATGTTTTTAATAAAATTATGACTGAGGCATTAAATAACATTCCAATAATTAATGAATGGTTAAGTCCAAATATTTTAAAAAAACTTGGCAATGTAAGTTGGAATGAAGCAATAATTAATTTGCACAAACCAAATAAAACACGTATTGATAAAAAATATATTAATAGAATTATATTTGACGAAATTTTGTCAACTTTTTTAATAAATTCAAATATTAGAAAGAATTTCAAAAAGAATATTAAGATACCAAAAAAAATCAATTCAAATTTAGTTCATTTTGTAGAGAATAAGATTGGCTTCAACTTAACAAACGATCAAAATAAAGCAATTTTTGAAATTAATAGCGATATTTCATCTAAAAAAAGAATGTTCAGACTTCTCCAAGGTGACGTTGGTAGCGGCAAAACTATAGTATCATTAATTAGTGCACAGAATGTTATTTTAGATAAATACCAAGTTGCTTTTATGGCGCCAACAGAAATTCTTGCTAAACAGCATTTTAAGTTATTTAAAAAAATTTTTGGTAAATCTGTAAATGTTGAATTATTAACTGGTAAAACACAATACAAAGAAAAAAAAGAAATATTGAAAAGATTAGCAAATAATGAAATTGATATTGTTTTTGGTACCCATTCACTATTTCAAAATAAAATTAAATTTAGGAAACTAGGAATGATTATTGTTGATGAACAACATAAGTTTGGGGTAAATCAAAGGAAAAAATTATCTGAAAAAGGTGGAACAAACTGTGAAGTTTTAGTTATGTCAGCTACCCCAATACCAAGAACTATGATGATGACACTTTATGGAGATATGGATGTTACTCTAATAAAATCTAAACCTAAAAATAGAAAGGAAATTAAAACTTATACAAAAGATGTAAATAAAATTAATGATGTAGTAAATTTTATAAAAAAAGAAATTAATAATAACAATCAAATATTTTGGGTGTGTCCATTAATTGAAGAATCTAAAAAGGTTGATCACCAATCTTCAATTGTAAGATATAATTATCTTACTAAATTTTTTAAAAATAAAATTGGTTTATTGCATGGATCAGTAGTTAAAGATGAAAGAGATAGAGTTCTAAATGATTTTTTAAACAAAAAAATTAATATTTTAGTTTCGACTACGGTTATTGAAGTTGGAATTGATTTTCCTGATGCCACTTGTATTGTGATTGAGGACGCAAATAAATTTGGATTATCTCAACTACATCAATTGAGAGGTAGAGTTGGAAGAGGATACAAAGAATCGTCCTGTATTCTTTTATTTAGATCATCACTAAGTGAAAATGCTAGAAAGAGACTCAAAATTCTTAAATCATCAAATGATGGTTTTTTTATTGCTGAAGAGGATCTCAAACTACGTGGTTATGGTGACCTTTTAGGTTTTCAACAAAGTGGTCAAAAAACATTCAGACTAGCTGATCCAATATTGAACGAAGATTTATTTATTTTAGCTGAAAAAGAGATAAAAACAATTGAAAAAAATAATGGAAATTTGTCTAAATATAATACTTTATTAAAAATGTTCGATCGCGCAGATATAATAAATGAGTTGATTTAATTATTATTTTTTTTTTCACTTGTTCCTGCTGAAACTATAAATCTAGAAGCTTCTTCAAAGGACATATCTAAATACTTTATTTCATTTTTTGGAAACATAAGTAAAAAACCGCTTGTTGGATTTGGTGTTGTTGGAACAAAAACATTAACTAATTCAGAATTAGTTTTTTGTGATATTTCTCCTTCATTGTCTTTTGTAGCAAAACCTACAGCCCATATTCCTTTCCTAGGATATTCTACTAACACAACACTTTTTTTCTGAGATCCTCTTTGAGGTGCAAAGGTTTCTGTTAATTGACCTATAGCAGAGTAAATTGTTCTTAGTATTGGTATACGTTTAAGTAAATCATTAAATATTTGTAATATTTTTCTCCCCAAAAAGGAAAGTGATAGTCCACCAATAATTGTTATAAATATTACAGTAACAATAATTTCTAAACCTGGAATTTTAAAAGGTAAATAAAAATTTGGATTTAATTCTTTAGGTAATAATTTTGATGAGACATCTATAATAAATTTAGTTAAGTATAAGGTAAGACCTATCGGAATAAGAACAACAATACCAGTAATAAAGTAATTTCTTAATCTTGCAAAAAATGAAATTCTTTTTCTTCTAAATGTAGACATATTAACTATAACTAGAGTAAATAACAAATAAAACAGCAATAATAAATAGTGCAATTAAGATTTTATTATTTAGGTTCATGGTTGAATTTATATTTATCTATATTAAAAATATCAATTAATGAATAGAAGAAAATTTATTAATCTAATTGGTTGTAGTTGCTTATCTTTTGGCCTTCATTCTTGTACTACAGCGCCAATTACTGATAGAAAACAATTAAAATTAATCCCTGAATCTAAATTAAATGCTCAAGCAGCAGCTATATATGAAAAAGTCAAAGAAAAAGAGAAAATGAGCAAAGATTTAAATGCTCTAAATCAAATAAAAGAAATTGGAAAAAAAATTGAATTTTCAATAAATTCATACTTTGATAATGAAAAGTTGATTAACCCTACTACAAATTTTGACTGGGAATATATTCTTATTGATAATGATAAAGTTAAAAATGCATGGTGTATGCCAGGTGGCAAAATAGCTGTATATTCGGGTATCCTTAAAGTTACAAAAAATACAAATGGGTTAGCTGCTGTAATGGGACATGAGATTGCCCATGCTGTTGCAAAGCATTCCGTTGAAAGAGCAAGTCGAGGTGCTTTAGTTCAAACTGGTACTACTTTAATTGATATTTTTAGTGGCGGTGCATTATCCCAAATAAACAGATCTACTGGAATGGACACCGTTGGTCTAATATCTTCTATTGGAATAATGAATCCATTTAACAGAAAACAAGAAAGTGAAGCTGATTATCTTGGTATGATATTTTCTTCTTTATCAGGATACGATATAAGGGAAACTGAAAAAATCTGGGAAAGAATGAAAGAAGCCAATAAAGGTAAAGAGCCACCAGAATTTATGAGTACACACCCTTCATCAGACAACAGAATCAAAAATATCCAAGGATGGTTGAACGAAATTATTATTAAATATCCACCAATTACATAAACAATGGTGAGCCGTGTTGGACTCGAACCAACGACCCATTCCTTAAAAGGGAATTGCTCTACCAACTGAGCTAACGGCCCGAAGCGGGTTCTTATAATGAATTTTTTTATTTAATCAACGCGAAATATTATAAAATATGTATATATTTATTATAGAAATCATCAAAAGTACCATTTTTAATATGTTTTCTTATTTCTGACATTAACTCTTGGTAGAAATTGATATTATTTAAAGTCAAAAGCATAGATCCAAGCATTTCATTAGTATTGAATAAATGATTCAGGTAATTTTTAGAATATTTATTAAGGTTAAATATAGAGACATTTTCATCTAATGGGGAATTATCGGTTTTAAACTCTGCATTTTTAATATTTATTTTACCTTTCCATGTAAATGCTAATCCTGTTCGACCTAATCTTGTCGGTAAAACACAATCAAACATGTCAACTCCTTTACTAACAGCTCCCAAAATATCCGACGGGGTCCCTACTCCCATTAAATATCTAGGTTTATCAACAGGCATAAGATCTTTTAAACAATCTAATACATTAAACATTTCGTTTTGACTTTCTCCTACAGCTAATCCTCCAATAGCATAACCATTAAAATCTATATTCTTCAAATTAGTTAAAGATTTTTCACGTAAATCTTCAAATAAACCACCTTGAACAATTCCAAATAGTGCTTTGTGCGGATTTGAGCCAAATTTCTTTTTTGACCTTTCTGCCCAATAAGTAGAGAGATCCATTGATCTTTTTATTAACTCATAATCATTTGATTTTTTTGGACATTCATCCATGACCATAACAATATCAGAATTTAATCCTAGCTGTATTTTTATACTTTCTTCTGGACTCAATATGAATTTTTTTCCGTCAATATGTGAGTTAAAAATAGCTCCGATTTCACGATCGATTTTGTTTAATTTAGAAAGTGACATAACTTGAAAACCACCAGAATCTGTTAAAATAGGCAAAGGACAGTTCATAAATTGATGTAGTCCACCTTGTGACTTAACTCTTTCAACACCAGGTCTAATCATTAAATGGTAAGTATTTGATAATATAATTTGAGCTCCAGTATCAATAATATCGTCAATATACGCACCTTTAACTGTTGCCTGAGTACCAACAGGCATAAAAACAGGTGTATCTATTTTACCTCTGTGTGTTTGAATTTGTCCTAATCTTGCAAATCCATTTTTTTTAATGACATTAAAAGAGAATTTTTTTAATGACATTAAATATTTTTTTACTCGGATCTAAAACTTATAATTTTATCTGGGTTAGAAACAGAACCATTGGGTCCATCACCTTTCATAATTTTATCAATATTATCCATACCTTCGATAACTTTACCAAATACAGTATATTGTCTGTCTAGATGAGGAGCAGCTTCAAAACAAATAAAGAATTGACTATTAGCACTATTTGGGTCAGAAGATCTAGCCATTGATAAAGTGCCACGTTCGTGTGGTATATCATTGAACTCAGCTTTTAAATCAGGAAGATCGGATCCACCCATTCCTGCTCTTTGTAGATTAAAATTATTGTTTTGAGAGTTACCAAATTGGACATCACCAGTTTGAGCCATAAAACCTTCAATAACTCTGTGGAATACTACATTGTCATATTTGCCAGAATTTGCTAACTCCTTTATCCTTTTAACATGATTAGGTGCTTCATCTGGAAACAATTCTATTTTAACATCTCCATTTTTTAGTTTTAATATCATAATATTCTCCTTTGCATTAATGTTTGTTATATTTATTAAAATAAAAATAAAAAAAAGTTTTATAAAAAAATTCATACTTTTTTTTTGATTTCTCTAATAACACTTTTTGTTATAAATTTTTTTAAATTGCCTTTTAACGTAGCAATTTCTTTAACCAAGCGGGATGAGATAACTTGATTATCTACATCTGACATTAAAAAAAGAGTTTCTATTTTTTCGTTAAGTTTTCTGTTCATACCGGCAAGTTGGAATTCATACTCAAAATCAGAAACTGCTCTTAAACCTCTTAATATAATCTTTGATTTATATTTTTTACATAATGTGGTTGTTAAAGTTGAAAATTTAATAACTTGAATCTTATTATGAGATATACGCATGTCATTGTGAAGAGATTTTTTTATTAATTTAATTCTCTCTTCTGTCGAAAACAAATGGTTTTTGTCACCTCCTTCTGAAACCGCAACTATTAATTTATCAAATATATTTATTGCTTTTTTAATAACGTCTATGTGACCATATGTAATTGGATCAAATGTACCAGGATAAATTGCAATATTTTTCATTGATTTAAACAAAATTGTCTTCTAATTTTATAGCAGATACTACTTTTTCATTATTTGAAAGTTTAATTATTCTCACACCTTGAGTATTTCTCCCTGCAATTCTAATTTCTTTAACACTAGTTCTAATTACTTTCCCTTTGTCAGTTGATATAATTATTTGATCTTCAGGAGAAACAGGAAAAGACGAAGATACATTACCATTTCTTTGTGAAGTAACAATGTTTATGATGCCCTTACCACCTCTATTAGTGACTCTATAATCAAAATGAGGTGTTCTTTTTCCATATCCATTTTCTGTAACTGATAAAATAAAATTATCCGCAGTTTTTTTATCAATATCTTTTAATTTTGTGCTCTGTTTTATATGATCAATTATTGATAAAGATACAATCTTATCGTTTTGCGAAAGATTGATTCCTCTAATGCCTTTTGAAGATCTTCCTTTAAATACTCTTAATTTGCTAGACTCAAATCTTATAGATTTTCCTGATTTAGTACTTAGGATAATATCTTGATCATTTCTGCATATTTGTACACCTGCAATTTTATCATCTGGATCTAGCTTCATAGCTATTTTTCCAGCTGCATTTATTGTATTAAAATCTTCCAAGTTATTTTTTCTTATTTTGCCATTGCTAGTAACAAAAATTAAATGATAATCTTTTTTTTCTAATATATTTTCTGGAAAAGCCATAATTGAACTTATACTTTGATGGTTTTTCCATTGTAACAAATTTGAAACAGATTTACCTTTTGAAGTTAACGTACCTTCAGGAATTTTCCAGGCTTTTAACCTATAAACAAGGCCTTCAGATGAAAAAAATAATACAGGTGTGTGAGTATTTACAGATAAGGTTTGAACAACAGAATCTTCATCTCTAGTTTTAATCCCTGATTTACCTTTTCCACCTCTTTTTTGTTGTTTAACACTACTAAGAGCACCTCTTTTAATATATCCTTGAAGTGTCACAGTAATTATTACTGACTCTTTCTGAATTGTTTCTTCAATATCATAATTTAGAACAGCATCTATAATTTTTGTTTTTCGTGGGGATGAAAATTTTTCTTTAATTTCTTTAAGTTCATGACTTATAACTTTATATAATTCTTTTTTTGAATTTAAGATTTTTTTATATTTAACAATTAATTCAATTAATTTGTTTAATTCAATTTCTATTTCATTTATGCCAAGAGCAGTTAATTTTTGAAGTCTTAAATCTAAAATAGCCAAAACTTGATCTAGTGATAATTTATAACTGCTTTTTGTTTTATTATTTTCAATTAATTTTATTAGTTTTAGTGATTTGTTGACTGACCAGGAAGTTTTAATTAATTTTTCTTTTGCCTCATCTGGTGTTTTTGAACTACGAATAATTTTTATTATCTTATCTAGATTGTCTATACTTACAGATAAACCAATTAAAATATGCGCTCTATCTTCTGCTTTTTTTAGATCATATTTTGTTCTTTTTATAATTGTTTCTTCTCTAAATATTAAAAAACTGTCTAAAAAATCTTTTAATGTACAAGTTTTTGGCTTTCTATCTACAATTGCTAAAGTATTAAATCCAAATGAACTTTCTATTGAGGTAAATTTATAAAGTTGTCTTTTAATTGTTTCTGGCTCAACACCTCTTCTGAGGTCTATAACAACTCTTATACCTTCCCGATTTGACTCATCTCTTATATCACTAATACCCTCTATTTTTTTCTCTCTCACAAGATCAGCAATTCTTTCGTTTAGGACTGACTTGTTTACCTGATATGGTACGGAGGATATAATCAATCTTTCTTTTCCATTCTTGATCTGTTCTGTTGAAATTTCTCCTCTAATTTTAAATGAACCTCTACCAGTTTTATAACCTTGTTTTATTATATCCTTACCAATTATTAATCCTCCTGTAGGAAAATCAGGTCCTGGTATAATTTTCATTAACTCTGTTATTTTGATATCTCTATTGTCAATTAATGCTAAAGTACCATCTATAATTTCACCTAAATTATGTGGAGGTATGCTGGTGGCCATACCAACTGCTATTCCGCCAGCTCCATTTACTAAAAGATTTGGATATTGAGCTGGTAGAATTATAGGTTCCTTTTCTGTTTCATCATAATTACTTTTAAACTCTACTGTTTCTTTATTAATGTCATCTACTAAATATTGAGATACTTTTGAGAGTCTTGTTTCTGTATATCTCATTGCAGCTGGTGGATCTCCATCTATTGATCCAAAATTTCCTTGTCCTTCTATTAAAGGTAAGCTCATCGAAAAATCTTGAACCATTCTAACAAGAGCATCATAAACTGCTTGATCTCCATGTGGATGGTATTTACCGATGACATCTCCAACTATTCTTGCTGATTTTCTAAATTGCTTTGCCCAATCAAATCCTCCCTTATGCATAGCATAAATAATTCTTCTATGAACTGGTTTTAATCCATCTCTAATATCTGGTAACGCTCTACTAATTATTACGCTCATTGCGTAAGATAAATATGATGAACTCATTTCATCATACATTGATATAGGGGTAACTTTAGATTTTTTTGTCTCTGTTAATTGATCTTTTTTCATTAAAATGGAATTTCGTCATCTAAATCACTGTTATTTTGTTGATTTGTTTGATCAAAATCATTATTTCTGTCTTGGTTTGAATTTGCAATACTATTAGAATTTGATCCTCCCAGCATTGTTAAGGTTGAATTATAACCCTGAAGGATTATTTCTGTCGAATATTTATCTTGACCAGATTGTTCATCTTTCCATTTTCTAGTTGTGAGTTGACCTTCAATATATACTTGCGCACCTTTTTTTAGATATTGTTGAACTACGTTCACAAGGCCTTCATTAAATACAACTATACGGTGCCATTCAGTTTTTTCTTTTTTTTCTCCTGTATTTTTATCCTTCCAAGATTGACTAGTGGCTAGACTAAGTCTAGCGACACTTTTACCATTAACCATTTGTTTAATTTCAGGATCAGCTCCAAGTCTGCCAATTAATTGTACTTTATTTAAACTTCCTGCCATAATTTAATAATTTTGTGATTTTTTAATATAACACATTTTACCTTGAATATTAATTTTATTAATCTAAAGCAACTAAATAATGCTTAAAAAGATAGTCATAAAAGGAGCAAAAGAGCACAATTTAAAGAATATTTCTTTGGAGATTCCTAAAGATAATTTTATTGTCATAACGGGCCTTTCAGGATCAGGAAAATCTTCTTTAGCTTTTGATACAATATACGCTGAAGGGCAAAGAAGATATGTGGAAAGTTTATCAGCATATGCAAGACAGTTTTTAGATAAAATGAAAAAACCAAACGTTGATCTTATTGAAGGTTTAAGTCCAGCAATATCAATTGAACAAAAAAATACATCTAAAAATCCTAGATCAACTGTAGCTACTGTTACAGAAATATATGATTATATGAGAGTTCTATACGCTAGAGCTGGGATACCCTTCTCACCATTTACAGGTAAACCTATCGAGTCACAAACAATCAGTCAAATTGTAGATAGAATCAAACAACTTCCTAAAAAATCTACTATATATCTTTACTCACCAGTAGTTAGAGGTAGAAAAGGTGAATATAAAAAAGAAATTTTATCTTACAAAAAAAGAGGTTTTAGAAAAATTCAAATTGACAATAAAATTTATGATATAGATAAAGCACCAGAATTAAATAAAAAAATTAAACACGATATATCAATTCTTGTAGACAGAATTGTAATAAATTCTTCTTTGGGAAACAGATTGGCAGAGTCGGTTGAGAGTGCAATTAATCTCTCAAACGGTTTATTATTTGTTGAGTATGAAGATGAAACATTACCTAAACAATTCAGAAAAATAGAGAAAATAATTTTTTCTACAAAATTTGCGTGTCCTGAAAGTGGATTTACTATTGAAGAAATTGAACCAAGATTATTTTCATTTAATAGTCCATATGGAGCATGTGAGGAATGTGAGGGAATAGGAATAAAACTTAATGTAGATCCAAAATTAGTCATCCCTGATGAAAAAAAAACTATTTCTGAAGGAGCTATAGTTCCTTGGGCTAAATCTACTTCACTATATTATGCTCAAACATTATCTTCGTTAGCAAAACATTTTAAATTTTCTTTAGATGATAGATGGAAAAATCTTTCCAAGAAAGTTAAAGATATAATTTTATATGGATCAGATGATGAAGAAATTAAATTTTCGTATGATGATGGTTATGAAAAATATTCACATAAGAAAACTTTTGAAGGTGTAATAAATAATTTAGAAAGAAGATATTTAGAGACTGATAGTGATTGGATGAGAGAAGAAATATCTCAATATCAATCGGATACTAAATGTGAAAAATGTAATGGCTATAGGTTAAAAGATGAAGCGCTTTGTGTTAAAATAGATGATTTAAATATTAGTCAAGTTGCAGAGAAATCAATAATAGATGCAAAAGATTGGTTTTCCTCATTGGAAACAAAACTTGATCAAACCAGACTAAAAATTGCACAACACATACTAAAAGAGATCAACGAAAGATTAGACTTTCTGTTAAATGTTGGATTGGATTATTTAACTTTATCAAGAGAATCTGGAACACTTTCTGGTGGAGAGTCTCAAAGAATAAGATTAGCATCTCAAATTGGATCAGGTCTAACAGGAGTTTTGTATGTTTTAGATGAACCTTCAATTGGTTTGCACCAAAAAGATAATATAAAATTAATTGATGCACTTAAGAGATTAAGAGATCTTGGAAATACAGTTATCGTTGTTGAACATGATACTGAAACAATGGAAAATTCAGATCATATAATTGATTTAGGTCCTGAAGCTGGTCATAAAGGTGGCTCGGTTGTTGCAC
>CACFTE010000014.1 GCA_902569105.1 uncultured Pelagibacteraceae bacterium
ATATTGTCTACCTAATTTTAGTTATTGTTGGTGGATCTTTAGTTTCTACAAGTTCAGGATTAAGATTTTTGAAAATTTATTTATTAACCAAATTTTCATTAAATGAACTAGTATCACATTCAAAACCAAAACATGTGCTATTAAACAAAGTTTTATTTTCAAAGGTAAAAATTAATTCTAATGATATCAATAAATATTTTTTTACCGTGATAATATTTATCTTATCTCTTACATTGCTTACATCAATATTGACATTATTTAATATTAACTTTGATGATGCTTTTAAATTAGGTGTTTTAACTTTAATGAATACAGTCAACTCAAGCTTGCATGGACTAGATAATATAAATTTTGCTGAATTTTCACTTACTTTAAAATTATTTTTAATTATATTTATGATAATTGGTCGCTTAGAGTTTATTTCAATTTTAATTTTAATTAAAAAATTTGTATTTAAAAATTAAATGTTGTAATAATTCTAATCTTTGCGCCCTTAGCTCAGCTGGATAGAGCAACGGTTTTCTAAACCGTGGGTCGGAGGTTCGAATCCTTCAGGGCGCGCCATAAAGTCATACTTTTTCTTGTTTTACTTGCTTAATTTTAGATTGATCAGTATTACAGTTTCTGTTTTAATTTAATTAATTCAAAAATTAACTTTGAATTATTTGTTAACAAATAAATATAAATTAAGAGGAGATAATGTTAAAAATCAAACAAATCACTTCTTTGCTTGCTGTAGTGGCTGTCCTTTTTGGATTTGCTACCGAAACTTTCGCAGCAAAGAAATCAAAAACTCTAAAAAACACAATTAAACAAGGTTTTGTTAAGTGTGGTGTTTCTCAAGGTCTTCCTGGATTTTCAAATGCTGATGCGTCTGGAAATTGGACAGGTGTTGACGTTGATGTATGTAGAGCAGTAGCTGCCGCAGTACTAGGTGATGCAAATAAAGTTAAATTTACACCATTAAGTGCTAAAGAAAGATTTACTGCACTAACTTCTGGTGAAATTGATGTTTTATCTAGAAACACAACTTGGACTTTGTCTAGAGACGCTGACATTGGACTTACATTCGTAGGTGTAAACTTTTACGATGGTCAAGGTTTCATGGTTAGAAAAAATTCAGGAATGACTTCTGTGAATGATTTCAAAGATGGTATTTCTGCATGTACAAACATTGGAACTACAACTGAGTTAAACATGAGAGACTTCTTTAATTCTAAAGGAATTTCTTATGAGCCAGTTGCTTTCGAAAAAGCCGATGAAGTCGTAGCTGCTTATGATGCTGGAAGATGTGATACTTACACAACTGACAAATCTGGTTTAGCAGCACAAAGAACTAAAATGTCTAACCCCGATGATCATATAGTATTACCAGAAACAATTTCTAAAGAGCCTTTAGGACCAGTTGTTAGACAAGGTGATGCAGTATGGGAAGATATCGTAAGATGGTCTTTAAATACTATGATTGAAGCTGAAGAGTACGGAATCAATTCTGGAAATGCAGACTCACTAAAAACTTCAGATAATCCAGCTGTTAAGAGAATAGTTGGTGCTGAAGGTGAAATGGGTGCAGCTTTAGGTCTAGACAATGACTGGAGTTTAAGAATTATCAAACAAGTTGGTAACTACGGTGAAAGCTATAAGAGAAATATTGCTGACACTGGAATTTTACCAGACAGAGGTCCAAATGAAATTTGGACCAATGGTGGATTATTATATACTCCTCCAGCAAGATAATTGCTTAAAAAAATAGATTAAAAAGGGCTAGATTCTTCTAGCCCTTTTTTTTTAAAAGATTTATAAAGCCTTTGTGAACGCTAAACTCAAAAAAATTATTCCTCAGTTACTAACACTAACTTTTGTAGCATTAGTGTTTGGTTTCTTTAGTTATAATGCGCAACTCAATATGGAGAATAGAGGAATTTCCTTCGGTTATGGTTTTCTATCTCAAGAGTCATCTTTTGATGTTCAGTTTTCTTTAATAGAGTATGATGGATCACATTCTTATTTTAGAGCTTACTTAGTTGGATTACTTAATACTATATTAGTTTCTGTTATAGGTATAATTTTTGCAACTATAATTGGAGTAATTGTTGGTATAGCAAGGCTATCTACAAATTTATTAATTAACAAAGCTGCAGCTTATTATGTAGAATTTTTTAGAAATATACCTCTTCTGTTACAAATCTTTTTTTGGTACTTTGCTGCTTTGAGAGCACTCCCTTTGCCAGAAAATGCTGAACCAATATTTGGCGTTATATTTTTAACTATTAAAGGATTATTTATTCCAGCCTTTGTATGGAATAATTTAGATATTTTTTTATATTCTCTACTAGCTGCAATAATTTCAATAATTGTTATTAGATCGTATGCAAACAGACTAAGAGAAAAACATGGAAAACAAATACCTTTTTTATATATTTCGTTAGGATTAATAATAATCTTACCTTTGTTAACTTTTTTAATGGGTGGGGTAACTTTAAGTTTCGAAATTCCTGAATTGGTTCAATTGGCCAAAACATCTTTTAGATTTAATGGAGGACTAGGTTTACCACCAGAATTAATAGCTTTAACCCTAGCTTTAGCACTGTATACCGCAACATTCATTGCTGAGTGTGTAAGAGCGGGTATACAAGGTGTAAGTAAAGGCCAAAAAGAAGCAGCTGCATCGATTGGATTAACACCTAATCAAGTCTTAAAACTTGTAATTATGCCTCAAGCATTAAGAATAATAATACCACCAACTACTAACCAATATCTTAACTTAACAAAAAATTCGTCTCTAGCTGCCGCTATAGCATATCCCGACCTCGTTCTTGTATTTGCTGGAACAGCATTGATGCAAACAGGAAGAGCAATAGAAATTGTTTCAATAACAATGCTTACTTACCTAACATTGAGTGTATCAATTTCAGTTTTAATGAATTGGTATAATAAAAAAATAGCAATTAAAGAGAAATAAAATGAGTTTTGTGAAAATCACTAAAGATAATTTTAATAACTACTTATATTTAGGAGTTTTCTTAATTTTTGTATCTATTTTAGATGTTTTTTTAAATTCTTTTTTTTCAATAAATTTTACCGCGTTCTTGCCTGGTTTTTTAAGTTTTGTTCTACCATTAATTATTGGTTTTATTGGTCTTTATATTATTAGGATTGAACATTCAGGTATTAAAAATCTTGATATCATAAATAAAAATATAAATACTAATAACTTTAATGCTGTTCTAACTTTGCTAATTATTTTTGTTATAATTAAATCTTTACCTCCATTTTTAAGCTGGTTTATAATAGATGCAACTATAGCAGGTGATACAAAGGAAGCGTGTACAGGCACAGGAGCTTGCTGGACTTATATTAAAATATGGTTAAGAAGATTTGTTTATGGAATGTATCCTAATGCAGAACAGTGGAGAATTAATTTATCATTTATATCACTAACAGCATTGGGTCTTGTAGGTTTCTTTGCTACTGAAAAATATAAGAAATACTTAACATTATATTACGTTGTTATTTATCCTTTTATATCATTTTTGTTTATTTATTTTTTTATTTCTGGCGGAAGAATTTTCTTTGATTTTTCTTATGGAATTATTGCAGCAGCAATATCGATAATTTTAGGATTTTTTATACCTAATAAATTTAAATTATACTATTTTCTAATTGTACCTATAACTTTTTACATTCTTCTAAAATATGTTTTTTTCTTTGAGGAATATATTGAACTTGGTATGATAGAAGGACTTGTTTGGGTTGAAACCGGAGCATGGGGTGGACTGTCATTAACTTTTATAATTTCTTTTTTCTGTCTAATATTCTGTTTCCCAATAGGTATGGCATTAGCTTTAGGTAGAAGGTCTGACTTCCCATTAATAAGATATATTTGTATAGGCTTTATTGAATTTTGGAGAGGTGTCCCTTTAATTACAGTTTTATTCATGTCATCAGTGATGTTCCCTATGTTTCTTCCTCAAGATGTATATGTAGATAAATTAGTTAGATGCATTATTGCAATTTCATTATTTGAAGCTGCATATGTTGCAGAGGTAATAAGAGGAGGTCTTCAGGCCTTGCCTAGAGGTCAATATGATGCTGCAAAGTCTTTAGGAATGGGATATTGGAAAATGCATATTTTTGTTATCTTACCACAAGCACTCAAACTTGTTATTCCAGGTATTGCGAATACCTTTTTAGCATTAGTAAAAGATACTCCATTAATTTTTGTAGTTGGGTTGCTTGAAATAGTTGGAATGCTAAATTTAGCCAAAACTAACCCAGAATGGTTAGGATTTGCAATGGAAGGTTATGTCTTTGCAGCAATTATTTTCTGGATAATTTGTTATGCTATGAGTAAATATAGCTATAATTTAGAAATTAAATACAAAACAGAAAGATAATAAAATATGTCCAACACTATAATTCAAATTAAAGACGTAAATAAGTGGTTTGGAGATTTTCAAGTATTAAAAAATATTAATTTAGAAGTAGAAAAAAATAAAAAAATTGTAGTTTGCGGTCCATCTGGATCAGGAAAATCAACTTTAATAAGATGTATTAATAGACTTGAAGAACATCAAGAAGGTCAAATAATTGTGGATGGAAATGAATTAAGTGAAAATACAAAAAATATTGAGCAGATAAGAGCTGAAGTTGGAATGGTATTCCAGCAATTTAACTTATTTCCTCATCTATCAATACTAGATAACTGCACACTTGCACCTATTTGGGTTAAACAAATGCCTAAAAAGGATGCAGAAACACTTGCAATGCAGCACTTAGAAAAAGTACAAATTGCTGACCAGGCATTAAAATATCCTGGTCAATTATCTGGAGGTCAACAGCAAAGATGTGCAATAGCAAGAGCGCTTTGTATGGAACCAAAAATAATGTTATTTGATGAACCAACATCAGCTCTTGATCCTGAGATGATTAAAGAGGTTCTTGACGCAATGGTTAATTTAGCAAAAGCTGGCATGACAATGATTGTTGTAACTCATGAAATGGGATTTGCAAAAGAAGTAGCTGATGAAGTTATCTTTATGGATGAAGGAATGATAGTTGAAAGAGCTGAAACAAAAGAGTTTTTTGCTAGTCCTAAGAGCGATAGAACTAAATTATTCCTAAGTCAAATATTATAAAAGTTCTAAACTAGAGTGTCCAATTTGTTTAAAATTGTACTTGACAGGTTTTAAGATAGTTTAAAAAACCTTATAAAATAAAAAATTTTATACCTTGCATTAAATCTCTAAATACACTTAACTCTTACTTGCGGAAATTAATTGAGGGGTCAATAAATGGAAGATAATTTTAACAAACATCTTGGTAATAAACTTAAATTAAGAAGATTGGCTTTAGGTTTAACACAAACAAAAGTTGCTAAAGCAATTAATGTAACTTTTCAACAAATTCAGAAATATGAAAAAGGAACTAATGGAGTAAGCTCACTTAGATTACTACAATTATCAAATTATTTAAAAGTGCCTATAAACTATTTTTTCGAGGACTTTTCTGAGTATTTAATTAATATAGAGAAATCCAAGGAAGGACACATGAATGTGAATTATAATTTTTTAGTAAAATTATATTCTGAGCTGACAGATGATCAAAGAATTAAATTTTCAAAAAATTTGAATATAAATTCAACGATTTCAAAAGTTGGTTAACTTGTGGCTCCTCGGGCAGGACTCGAACCTGCGACCAATTGATTAACAGTCAACTGCTCTACCAACTGAGCTACCGAGGAATATCAAAAACAAGACCTAATTATAACATCTAAGTTAAACTGTAAATCAAAATAGTGTTTTTTTAAGTTAGATTTTGAATGACAAAAAGACATTTGTATTAATTTAATGGAGGCAACGCCCGGAATCGAACCGGGGTACAAGGATTTGCAATCCTCTGCGTAACCATTCCGCCACGTTGCCATTTTGATGGTTTATAGATGACCTTATATAGTTGATTTTGTAAATTAGTCTATAATATAAATATTTAAATTCGATATTGTTTATTAAATTTGATTAATTTATAAAACAATTATCAATGAGTTCTGACAAATATATCCATACAGAAGTAGAAAATAAGATTTATTCTTATTGGGAAAAAAACAATTTATTTAAACCAAAAAAAAATTCTAAAAAATTTTCTATTGTAATACCACCTCCAAATGTAACTGGGAGTTTACATATGGGTCATGCTCTAAATAATTCAATTCAGGATTTGCTAATAAGGTTCCATAGAATGAATAATTTTGAAACTTTATGGCAACCAGGTACAGACCATGCTGGCATAGCAACGCAGGCTTTAGTTGAAAAAAAATTAGAAAAAGAAGGTATTAAAAAAGATGAAATTGGAAGAGAAAAATTTATAGAAAAAGTATGGGAATGGAAAAACCAATATGGTGATATAATTATTAACCAACTAAAAAAATTAGGATGTTCATGTGATTGGTCTAGAAATGCCTTCACTATGGATGAAAATCTTTCAGCTTCTGTAAGAAAAGTTTTTGTTGATTTATATAAAAAAGGTTTAATTTTTAAATCAAAAAAACTTGTTAATTGGGACACTGTCTTAAAAACAGCTATATCTGACTTAGAAGTTGATCAAAGAGAAGTAAGTTCAAAACTCTACTATATTAAATATCAAATTGAAAATTCTAAAGAATATATAACAATCGCAACAACAAGACCTGAAACTATGCTTGGTGACACTGCAATAGCAGTTAATCCGTCTGATAATAGATACAAAAAAATAGTCGGTAAAAATGCAATAATCCCTATTGTTGAGAGGAAAATTAAAATTATAGCTGATGATTACGCAGATCCAGATCAGGGTACAGGTGCAGTCAAAATCACACCAGCACATGATTTTAATGATTATGAAGTAGGTCAAAGAAATAATTTAGAAATATTAAATATTCTAACCGAAGATGGTAAAATTAATGAAAATGCACCCAAGATGTTTTTTGGATTAGATAGATTTGAGGCAAGAAAAAAATTAATTAAATTATTGACAGAAAAAGATTATTTTGTGAAGGAGGAGAGTATAAAAAATAAGGTTCCTTACGGAGATAGATCAAATTCAATTATTGAACCATTTTTAACAGAGCAATGGTTTGCAGATGCTAAAAAGCTATCTCTTAAAGCTAAAGAAATAGTAAATTCAAAAAAGACAAAATTTTTTCCTCAGAGCTGGTCTAAAACATATTTTCAATGGATGGATAATATTGAACCTTGGTGTGTTTCTAGACAATTATGGTGGGGTCATCAGATACCGGCATGGTATGGACCTGATGGAAAAGTTTTCGTAGAAGATGATGAAGGAACAGTAAAAATAGAGGCAAAAAAATATTATAAAAAAGATGTTGAATTAAAACGAGATCAAGATGTTCTAGACACATGGTTCTCATCAGGTTTATGGCCATTTGCTACATTAGGTTGGCCAAAACAAAATAATTATTTAGAAAGCTTCTACCCAACATCTGTTTTAGTTACGGGTTTTGACATAATATTTTTTTGGGTTGCAAGAATGATGATGTTTGGAATGGAATTTTTAGACAAGGAACCTTTCAAAAATATTTATGTACATGCACTAGTTAGAGATGAGAAGGGTCAAAAAATGTCTAAATCAAAAGGTAATGTTATTGATCCACTTGAATTAATTGAAAAATATAGTGCTGACGCACTTAGATTTACCCTTCTATCAATGGCATCTCCTGGTCGTGATGTTAAACTTTCTGAGGATAGAGTAAAAGGTTATAGGAATTTTCTAAATAAAATATGGAATGCAAATAACTTTTTAATTCAAAATAGTTGTGATTTTACTTATGTTAACAAACCTGAAAATATTAAAGAAAATATTAATAAATGGATAATTACAGAATTTCTATTAGTGAAAGAAAATATACAAAAAAATATCAATGACTATAGATTTGATGAGGCTGCAAAAAATGTGTATCAATTTGTATGGCATTCATTTTGTGATTGGTACTTAGAGCTATCCAAAACCCTTTATTATTCAGATAATAAGTCATCAAAGGATGAAACCAGAAGTGTTTCAGCGTACATATTTAGAGAAATATTGATTTTATTACATCCATTTATTCCATTTATTACTGAAGAAGTATGGCTCAAGAACAAGCTTGATAAGAACAGTGAAGATTATTTAATGTTTGCAAACTGGTCTAAAGAAAAGGGAAAAACTGATAAATCACACATTGAAGTTAATAAAATCATAAACTTTATAACATCTATTAGATCATTTAAAAATGAACTGGGTGTACCACCAGGATCACTTATTGAAATATCACTAGAGAAGACCAATTATGAAATTCAAAGTTTTTTTGATAAAAATAAAAAAATTTTATTGAAATTAGGAAGGATTAAAAATATTTCATATAAAGATATTAATAAATCATCAGCTTCTCTAATATTAGATGGTGAACTATTCAAAATTTATTTTGAGGAGGATGTTGATTTAAATAGAGTTAAAGATAACCTCCAAAAAAAATTGGACAAATTAAATAAAGAAATGGATAAAATAAATCAAAGACTAGCTAACAATAATTTTATAGAAAAGGCACCACAAGAGCTTATAGATAAAGAAAAAACTAACTTTAATAACTTTGAAAAAGATGCTAAAAAAATACAACTGACGTTAGAAAATTTATAATGAAAAAATTTAATAAAAAAAAATTACCTAGTAGACATACAACTTTAGGTCCAGATAAAGCATTTCAAAGATCTTTTTATTATGCAATGGACTTAACCGAAAAAGATGTTGCAAAACCCTTCGTTGGTGTTGTTTCTACTTGGAATGAAGCAGCTCCATGTAATATTGCTTTGATGAGACAAGCCCAATCTGTCAAAAAAGGAGTCTATCAATCAGGTGGTACACCAAGAGAATTTTGTACAATAACTGTAACAGATGGCATAGCTATGGGTCATGAAGGAATGAAATCATCTTTAATTTCAAGAGATGTAATAGCAGATTCTACTGAATTAACAGTTAGAGGGCATTGTTATGATGCATTAGTAGGATTAGCAGGTTGTGATAAATCACTACCAGGATTAATGATGTCAATGGTAAGACTTAATGTTCCAAGTGTTTTTATTTATGGAGGTTCAATTTTGCCAGGTAGATTTAATGGCAAAGATGTAACCGTTGTTGATGTAATCGAAGGTGTAGGTAAATATCATTCTGGTAAAATGTCATTACATGCACTTAGAAAATTAGAACTCAAAGCTTGTCCAAGTGCAGGAGCTTGTGGTGGACAATTTACTGCAAATACTATGGCATGTGTATCTGAAGCTATTGGATTAGCCTTACCTTATTCAGCAGGAACCCCCGCACCCTATACTAAGAGAGATAAATATGCAGTTGATAGCGGTAAAGCAGTTATGAATTTATTAGCAAAAAATATAAGACCAAGAGATATAGTAACAAGAAAATCTTTAGAAAATGCTGCTACAATTGTTGCTGCCACAGGCGGATCAACAAATGCAGCACTGCATCTTCCGGCAATTGCTAATGAAATAGGAATTAAATTCGATTTAATGGATGTAGCAAAAATTTTTAAAAAAACTCCTTACTTAGCAGACCTAAAACCTGGTGGAAAATATGTTGCTAAAGATATGTGGCTTGCTGGAGGTGTACCTATGTTGCTTAAAACATTATACGATGGCGGATTTATACATGGTGATTGCATGACTGTTACAGGAAAATCAATGAAAGAAAATTTAAAAAAAGTTAAATTTAATCCAAATCAAAAAGTTATGAGAAGTTATAATAAACCATTATCACCTGATGGTGGGGTAGTTGGGTTAAAAGGAAATTTAGCACCAGATGGTGGTATTGTAAAAATTGCAGGACTTAAAAAACTTCAATTTACAGGAAGAGCTAGATGTTTTGATAATGAAGAGTCAGCATATAAAGCTGTAAAAAATAAAAAATATAAAGAAGGAGATATAATTGTTATAAGATATGAGGGCCCAAAAGGAGGTCCCGGCATGAGAGAAATGTTGCAAACCACAGGTGCAATTTATGGTCAAGGAATGGGTGAAAAAGTTGCTCTTATTACAGATGGAAGATTTTCAGGAGCCACAAGAGGTTTCTGCATAGGACATGTAGGCCCAGAAGCCTCCGTAGGTGGACCAATAGCACTTCTACACAATGGAGATATTATTGATATTGATGCTAAAAAAGGAACAATAAATGTTCGATTAACAAAAAAACAATTGGCTGCACGTAAAAAAAAATGGAAACCTAAAAAAATAAATTTTGGAAATGGAACACTTTGGAAGTATGCACAAACAGTTGGTCCAGCATATCTAGGCGCACCTACACATCCAGGTGGGAAAAATGAAGTGAAAGTTTACGCAGATATTTAATGAAAATTAGACCTATAGTCCTTTGTGGAGGATCAGGAACTAGACTTTGGCCTGAACAGAAAATCCATCAAGCAAAACAATTTATAGATTTTGGAGGTTGGACACTTATAAGCAAAACACTAGAAAGAATAAAAAACCCAATTTTTGATTACCCAATAATTAGTACTAATCAAAAGTATTTGAAAGATGTTAGAAAATACTTAAAAAAAAACAAGATTAAAAAATATAAAATCATTTTAGAACCCGAGAAAAAAAATACAGCTCCCGCTATTTTAACTTCAGCATTGATAAAAGAAATACCATTAAAACAACCTTTAATGTATTTAGCTGCCGACCATTTGATTGAAAGATCAAACATTTTAAATAAATCTATTAATAAAAATAAATCTAATTTAGATCACGAAAACATATTTATATTTGGTATTAGACCAAATAATCCATCAAGTAATTATGGTTATTTTTTAACAAAAAAAATTAAAAATAATATAGATAAAGTTACGAAATTTATTGAAAAACCTAAAACAACATTAGCAAAAAAAATAATTAAACAAAAAGGCTATTGGAACTCTGGCATGTTTTTCTTAAGAAAAGACTCAATAATCAATAACTTTAAAAAATATCAACCTAAAACCTTTAAAAGCTGCAATTTAGCAGTAAATAAATCTATTTATAAAAATAATACATATTATTTAAATAAAAATGCATTTTCTAAATCTATAGAAAAATCTTTTGATTATGCAATCCTAGAAAAAACAAAAAAAATAAATGCCATTAAACTTAATATGCCATGGTCAGACTTAGGTAGTTGGAGAGAAATTTCAAAAATCTATAAAAGAAATAAAAATAAATATTTTAAAAAAAATAATGTTTATTATAGACCATGGGGTAAATATGTTAATTTATTTGAGGGTAAAAACTTTCTTGTTAAAGAATTAACTGTAAATTCAAAATCCTCAATAAGTCTTCAGAAGCATAACTTTAGATCTGAGCATTGGATGATAACTAATGGTAAACCAATGATAACAATCAATAAAAAAAAATTTTATAGTAAACCTGATGAATCAGTATTTGTACCTAGAGGAGCTATCCATAGAATTCAGAATAATTTTAAAAAACCAGTTAAAATTATTGAAATACAAACAGGTCCCATTTTGAAAGAAACTGATATAATTCGATTTCAAGATGTTTATGGAAGAGTAAAATAATTTTATGGCAACTGTTGAGCTTTCTTTAGAAGAAATTCATAATTTAGCAAAAAAAACTTTATTATCAAATGGTTGTGATGACGAAACAGCCTCTATATTAGCAGATCTAATAAGAAACGCTGAAAGAGATGGGTCATTATCTCATGGTTTATTTAGACTTCCAGCATATGTAAGTGGATTAAAGAGTGGAAAAATTAATGGTAAGGGAAAACCAGAAATAAAAAAAATCTCTCAATCGGTAATAAAAGTTTTTGGAAATAACTGCCTAGCACCTGTAGTGCTTAAGAAAGGTTTGCCAGAACTTGTTAAGGCCGCAAAAGAAAATGGTGTAGCTGTTCTTGCGATTACAAATTCTCACCATATGGCAGCTATGTGGCCTGAAACCGAAAAATTAGCTGAAGAAGGCTTAGTTGCTTTTGCTTGTACATCTTACAAGCCAGCAGTAGCACCAGCAGGTGCCATTAAACCACTATTTGGAACCAATCCAATTTCATTTGCTTGGCCAAGACCTGGCAAGACCCCGGTTGTATATGATATGGCTACAGCCTCAATGGCTATGGGTGAGGTCCAGGTTGCTAAACGTGAAGGACATAAAGTTCCTATTGGAACAGGATTAACCAAAGATGGAAAAGAAACTACAGATCCAGCACAAATTGTAGATGGTGGTGTGCTATTACCTTTTGGTGGTTACAAAGGTTCCGCTATAGCTATGATGGTTGAATTAATGGCTGGTGCTTTAGTAGGAGATAATTTCAGTTATGAAACTGCAGCTAAAGATAATAATGATGGAGGACCACCAAGTGGAGGTGAGTTTATTATAGCAATTTCACCTGAAAAAACTTCAAATGGAAATTGGGATAAACATGCAAATGAATTTTTTATAAAAATGAAATCAATAGGAAATGTCAGATTGCCAGGTGAAAGAAGACACAAAAATAGATTAGACAAAGGTTCAAGAAAAATTAATGAAGAATTGTTTAATAAGATTAAATCTTTAAGCTAATTTGATTTCAATTGGAGTATGATCAGATGGTTTTTCACGACCTCTTGGATCTTTATTAATATTAATTAATTTAACTTTATCAATTAAAGAGTTTGACACTAAAAAATGGTCAATTCTCATTCCATTATTTTTTTGCCAAGCACCTCTCATATAATCCCAAAAGGTATAACCTTCTTTAGTTTTATTAAAATATCTGTATACATCATTAAATCCCAGGTTAATCATTTCACGAAATTTTTTTCTTATTTCAAGTCTAAATAATGCATCATCTTCGAAACTTTTTGGATTATAAACATCTTCGGATGAAGGGATAATATTAAAATCTCCGCCAATAATTATATTTGGTTTTTTTTTAATTAATGATTTTAATTGTTTTATTAAATCATCTAGCCATTTTTTTTTATATTCATATTTTACTGAGTCAACTGGATTTCCATTTGGAGTGTAGATATTTATCAGTTGAATATTTTTGTTTTTAAAAGAAAATTCAGCGGTAATTATTCTTGATTGCTTTAATTTATCCTTTATTAAATCAAACTTTATATTTAATAATTTATTTTTAGAAATAATTGCAACACCATTATAACTTTTTTGACCAAATACATGACTTTCATAATTTAAAGAAGAAAAATTTTCATAAGGGAAATTTAGATCTTCAGTTTTAATTTCCTGCATCATAAGTATGTCAGGTTTATATTTTAAAAGATAGTTATTTATATTTTCTATACGAGCACGTACAGAATTTACATTCCACGATGCTATTATCATTATAAAGAGAAGGAAACACCACAACCGCATGAAGATTTTGATTGTGGGTTAGTAATCTTAAATTGAGACCCAATTAATTCATTGACAAAATCTATTTCAGATCCTTTTAATAAATTTGCCGATGTTTTATCTATTAATATATTGTTAAAATTAAAATCATCATCAGTTTTTGAGCTATCAAAAGTAAATTCGTATTGAAATCCTGAACAACCACCGCCTTTTATAGCGATTCTAAAAAAAGACCCTTTATCTTTTTTAGACAACAGAGTATTTATCTGTTTTAGTGCTTTATCGGTAAATTTAATTTCTTTTATCATTATTGATCACTGATATTACTAATATAATACCTAATATTTTATTTTAAAGTATGAAAAATTACTCAAAGATTGGATTATTTAAAAGTAAAGGAAGAATTTTTAAAGAATCTGTGTCAAAGTATAGAACCCCTTTTCAAAGAGATAGAGACAGAATAATTCATAGCGCTTCCTTTAGAAGACTAAAACATAAAACCCAGGTATTTGTAAATACAGAAGGAGATCATTATAGGACAAGAATAACTCATTCCATGGAAGTTGCTCAAATAGCCCGATCCATTGCAAGATATCTAAATTTAAATGAGGATTTCGCTGAAACTTTAAGTTTAGCGCACGATTTAGGTCACACACCATTTGGACACGCGGGAGAAGAGTCTTTAAATGAACAAATGATACAACACGGTGGTTTTGATCATAATTTACAAACTTTAAGAATAGTTATGTTTTTAGAAAATAAATATCTAAAATTTAATGGCCTAAATCTTTCAATTGAAACATTAGAAGGTCTAATTAAACATAATGGCCCAATAAAGGATTTTAATTTAGTTGATACTTTGG
>CACFTE010000015.1 GCA_902569105.1 uncultured Pelagibacteraceae bacterium
AAAATATTGGTGAACTATTAAATGATTTTTCTTGGTTGGGAGGCAAGTGGCCTAAGTGGTTAGATTTACCATTAATGAATTGGATTAACGTTGGTTTTAAAGCTCTTAATGAAAAATATGGTTATATATTTGAAGCTATAAACAATGTTCTTTTATACATGCTGATGCTTGTAAAAAATTTTTTAATTCAAGCACCGTGGCCATTAGTAATACTTGGTGTAGTTGTTTTAACTTATTTTGCGAGTGGAAGAAAAATTGGAACAACTGTATTTGTTGGTTTTTGTACATTTTTTATAGGTTTTCTTCACCCAATATTTTGGCAAAAAGCAATTGAAACAACTGCAATAATGTTAATTGGAATTTTTCTTTGTGTTATAGCTGGAATTCCATTGGGAATAGCAATGGCAAGAAGTGCAAGAACAAGAAATGTAATTTTACCTGTTTTAGATTTAATGCAAACAATTCCAAGTTTTTGCTATTTAATTCCAGGTATAATGTTATTTGGACTAGGGGCTGTTCCAGCAATTATTGCAACTTTTATTTATGCTGTCCCACCTCTTGTTAGACTTACAGATTTAGGAATAAGATTAGTTGATAAAGAAGTCATAGAGGCGGCTGATGCTTTTGGAGCAAGTAAGAAACAAAAATTATTAGGTGTTCAATTACCTTTAGCTTTACCAAATATTATGCAAGGCATAAACCAATGTACTATGATGGCATTAGCAATGGTTGTAATTGCATCTATGATAGGAACTAGAGGTTTGGGTGATGAAGTATTATTAGGATTACAACAATTGAATGTAGGTAGAGCTGCAGAAGCAGGTATTGCAATAGTCCTATTAGCTATTGTTTTAGATAGAATAACTCAATCATATGGAGAAACTTTGCAAGAGAGGACTACACCTGCTAAAAAGGAGAAAAAATAATGTCTAAGATTGAAATAAATAACGTTTACAAAATTTTTGGAAATAATCCTAATTCAGTTTTACCAATGGTAAAAGATGGAGCAACTAAAGAGCAAGTGCTTGAAGAAACTGGTCATACTGTTGGTTTAGATAATGTTTCTTTGAAAATTGAAGAAGGAGAAACATTTGTATGTATGGGGCTATCAGGTTCGGGAAAATCAACATTGATCAGACATTTAAATAGATTGATTGATCCAACTGATGGAGAAATTTTAATTGAAGGCACAAATGTAATGAGTTTGAACACAGAAAGTCTTATCGATTTTAGAAGACATAAGATGAGCATGGTCTTTCAAAGATTTGGTTTGTTTCCACATAAGACTGTTTTGCAAAATGTAGGCTATGGTCTTGAAATGCAAGGTATTGATGAAAATAAAAGAAACAGTGTTGCAATGGATAAAATACAAGTAGTTGGATTAAACGGATTTGAAAATCAATTTCCTGCTCAATTATCTGGAGGTATGCAACAAAGGGTTGGTCTTGCTAGAGCATTAGCTACCGATACTGATATTATGTTAATGGATGAAGCATTTTCAGCATTAGACCCATTAATAAGAAGTGACATGCAGAAACAGCTTTTAGATTTACAAGCTGAATTAAAGAAAACTATAGTATTTATTACTCACGATTTAGATGAGTCACTTAGACTAGGAGATCATATAGGAATTTTAAATGCTGGTAAATTAGTTCAAGTAGGAACTCCTGTAGAAATCATAATGAATCCTGCCGATGACTATGTAGAAGCATTTGTTAAAGACGTTAATAGAGCAAAAGTAATTAAAGCAAAAATTATTATGATACCTGCGGCTCAAGCTAATGGGATAGACAAAACAAACTTAATTAAAGTTAATGAAGACCAATTTATTGAAGAGTTTTTACCTCAAGTAGTTTGTAACAATGCAAATTGTGAAGTAGTTGATAGACAAGGTAACACTAAAGGCTACATAACTAATAAGGAATTACAAAAATCATTATCAAAGTCATAATTCAATGGCTTTTCAATCATTGAAAAATAAAAAAATAGTAATTTCTGCTGGCGCATCTGGTATTGGCTTAGCAACAACAAAAATCTGTTTAGAAAGAGGAGCTACAGTTTTCGTTTCTGATATTAATGAAAAATTTATAAACAAATTAAGAAAAAATTCAAAAAATAAAAAAATTTTTATTTATCATTGTGATGCCTCAAATGAGAATGATGTAAATGACTTATTTGATAAAATTAAAAAAAAAACACCTAAAATTGATGCTTTGATAAATAACGTTGGAATAGCAGGCCCAACCGGAACTATAGAAAAACTTAGCTCTTTCGATTGGGAAAATACTTTAAAAGTAAATGTTATCAGTCATTTTTATTTTACAAAAAATGCAATACCACTTTTAAAAAAAAATAAAGGTGGAACTATAATCAACCTTTCATCTGGCGCTGGTATAATGGGTTTCCCGTTAAGGTCTCCATATGCTGCAAGTAAATGGGCAATTGTTGGTGTTACAAAAACTCTAGCAATGGAACTTGGTAAGTTTAAAATTAGAGTTAATGCAATTTGTCCTGGAACAATCAAGGGTGATCGAATGGTAAGAGTAATAAGAGACAAGGCAAAGTTTTTAAAAACTCCAAAAAAATCGATTGAAAAAGAATTTATTTCAATGGCATCGATGAATAGTTGGATATATGAAGATGATATTGCGCAAATGTGTAGTTTTCTAATTTCAAAAGATGCAGAAAGAATTTCAGGTCAAATAATTGGCGTTGATGGAAATGCTACGCGATTAGATTAAAAATGCTTAGTCAGTTTTAATTTTTCTCTAGTTTCAGATGGTGTCATAATAGAAATTCCAAGATCACTTACAATTCTAATTGCTTTTTCAACTAGTTGAGCATTGGTTGCAAGTTTTCCTTTTTCTAAATATAAATTATCTTCTAAGCCAACTCTTGGATTTCCTCCCATTATTGCGGTTTGAGCAACAAATGGCATTTCATTTCTTGAAATTGCAAATCCAGACCAGACAGCATTTTCTGGCATTATATCTTTCATTGCTTGCATTGCTAAAGGTGTTGCGGGAGCTCCCCAAGGAATTCCTAAACACATTTGAAACATCGGTGGATCATCTAAAAGACCCTCTTTATATAACTGAGCACCAAACCACATGTTACCTAAATCAAATGCTTCTATTTCAGGCTTAACTTTAATTTCTTTTAATCTTTTCGCTGCCTTTCTTAAATCGTTAGGCGTATTCACTGTGATAACAGAACTATCACCGAAGTTTAGAGTTCCACAATCAAGAGTACAAATTTCTGGTAAAAATTGTTCAGCATTAGCTATTCTCTCCATAACATTTGCCATGTCTGTCATCGGTCCAAAATCTAAAGGATTTTTTCCTTGTCCAATATCTAAATCACCACCCATCCCAGTAGTTAAATTTAAAACTACATCTGTACCGCTTGAACGTATTCTATCAACCACTTCTTTGTATAATTCAAGACGTCTACTTGGAGTTCCATCGTCTTCCCTTACATGGATATGCGCAATTGCTGCACCTGCTTTTGCAGCTTCAATAGCAGCAGATGCAATTTGTTCAGGAGTTTTTGGTAAATCCGGATGTTTAGATGCTGTATCACCAGAACCAGTTACAGCACAAGATATAAATACTTTATTGTTCATTTTAATTATTAGATTTATACTATCAAATTAAGTATTGGGAAATAAAAATATGTCAGTGTACGTTTCAAATCAAATAATTAAATCAGAATGGACAGATTATAATAATCACCTCAACATGGCATACTATGTGTTAATTTTTGATGTTGCTTGGGAAGTAATGCTTAAAAAATTTAATATGGGTGAACAATCTGCAAAGTCTAGTGGAATGAGTACAATGGTAGTAGAAACTAATACGACTTATGATAATGAAATCAAAGAAGGAGATGAAGTTGAAATTTTGTTAACTTTTTTTGACCATGATAAAAAAAGACTTCATTTTAGAATGGAAATGATCGAAAAGAAAACAAAGAAGCTGTCATCAACTATTGAAATGTTATCTTTACATGTTGATTTAAATAAAAGAAAGGTTGCTGAATTTGATCAAGAAAGAACTAAGTTAATGGATGATTTTATAAGTGAAAACAAAGAAAAATTTAAAAGTGATAATTTAAAATTTACAGGTAAACTAAAAAAATAATATGGAATTAAATTTATTATCAGGTGCCTTGGGAGCAGAAGTAAAAGGGATAGATTTAAAAGATTCATCTGATGATAACTGGCAAATAATAAATAGTCTAATGCTTGAACACAAAGCTCTATTTTTTAGAGACCAGAATATTAATTGTGAAGAGCAAATAAATTTAGCAAAAAAATTTGGTCCACTTGAAAGACATGTATATGTTAAAGGTTTAAAAGACCATCCAGAAATTCTGAGAATTGTAAAGGGAGCTGAGGAAAAACATCAATGGGGTGAAACATGGCATACTGATGTAAGCTACAATCCAAAACCAACCAAAGTTATTATTTTAAGATCTAGAAAAATTCCTCCTGTTGGCGGAGATACTATGTTTTCAAATATGGAAATTGCATATGAGACTCTTGATAATGAAATTAAAAAGAAAATCGATGGAAAGAAAGCAACTCATAGCTCATTAGGCGCTGCAGCTTTTGTAGATAAATATACAGAGATGGAAGGTAATGGAAATTTAGATGAATACTCAAATGAACATCCAATAGTAAGAATTCACCCTGAAACCAAGAAAAAAATTCTTTATGTAAACTCCATGTATACACAAAAAATAATAGGTATGGATAAAAAAGAAAGCGATGAAATATTAAAAAAGATTTTTGAACATCAAGAGAGATTGGATTTTACATGTAGGTTTAAATGGACGGAAAATGCGGTTGCTATTTGGGATAACAGAAGCACTCAACATCAGGGCTTAACAGATTTTTTTCCTGGTAGAGGCCTTGGTCACGAAAGAGTAATGGATCGAATTGCAATAGAAGGAGATCATCCAAAGTAAATGGATATCATTGAGAAAATTATAAGTAACTTTAAAAACAATAAATCACTTTATATCGGAGAAAATGTAACAATTGCTGAACACATGATTCAGTCAGCAATGATGGCTGAAAAATCAAAAAGCAAAGACAATTTGGTTTGTTCATGTTTATTGCATGATTACGGTCATTTCATATTAGATGATCCCGATGAATTAGTTAAAAATAATCAAGATGGTAAACATGAAGATATTGGTTATGAGTATTTAAAAAGATTTTTTAAGAAAGAGGTAGTTGAACCTATTAAACATCACGTTACAGCTAAGAGATATCTTGCAAGGGATAAAAAATATTACAACCGATTGTCTGAAGCCTCTGTAGTTAGTCTTAAACTCCAAGGAGGCTTATTAAATAGCAAAAAAGCAAAAGCTTTTGAAAAAGAAGAATTCTTTAAAGATGCCATAAAACTTAGGAAGTTTGATGAGGCTGCAAAGAAAATAGGCGTCAAAATAAAAGATATCATTCAGTATAAAGATTTATTAAAAGCATCTCTAAAATGAATTACGATTATTTAATTGTTGGTGCTGGATCAGCAGGATGCGTTCTTGCAAATAGATTATCTGAAAATCAAAATCATAAAGTTGCAATCTTTGAGGCTGGTGGTTCCAGCGATATTTGGAAAGTGAAAATGCCTTTGGCTCTGCTATATACAATGCATGATCCTAAATATAATTGGAAATATTATTCAGAGCCTGAACCATACTTAAATAATAGAAGAGTATTTTGTCCAAGAGGAAAAATGTTGGGGGGGTGTTCTTCACACAATGGAATGGTCTTTGTTCGAGGCAATAAAGATGATTACTCAAGATGGGAAAGTTTTGGATTGAAAAATTGGTCTTATGAAAAAGTTCTACCCTATTTTAAGAAAATAGAAACTTGGTCTGAAGGAGAAAACCAATACAGGGGTTCATTAGGCCCTCTTCCAGTAAGTTTATCAAAAAATTCTAATCCGTTATTTAAAGCATTTATAGATGCAGCTGGTGAAGCTGGCCATAAAACAAATTTTGATATGAATGGAGAGGAACAAGAAGGATTTGGAATGTTTGATACTACAATGCATCAAGGAGAAAGAGCTGGTGCTGCAAAATATTATTTAAACCCAGTAAAAAATAGAAAAAACTTAGATGTACTTAAATACTCTTATGTAGAAAAAATTTTATTTGATGGAAAAAAAGCAGTAGGTCTTCAAGTTAAAATAAAAAATAAAGTTCAAAAGATTTATGCAAATAAAGAGGTAATTTTAAGTGGTGGTTCAATTAATTCACCACAATTATTAATGTTATCAGGCATTGGTGATGCAAATCATTTAAAAGATAAAGGGATAGATATTGTAAGTGATAATAAAGGTGTTGGTAAAAATCTACAGGACCATTTGGAAACTTATATCCAGCAAGAATGTAAAACTCCAAACACTTTATATACTTATACAAAACTTGTTCCTAAAGTATTAGCTGGAATTCAGTGGTTTTTATTTAAATCCGGACCTTGTTCCAAATCTTTTTTAGAAGCAGGTGGATTTGCAAAATCTTCACCTGAAAGAAATATATCAAATATTCAATTTCACTTTTTTCCATCCTTTGTAATTAATCATGGGTTAGAGCAACCTAAATCTCATGGCTATCAATTACATGCAAGTCCAAACCATCCAAAAAGTAGAGGACATATTACTCTTAATTCATCCGATCCTTATGAATATCCTAAAATACTATTTAATTACTTACAAAATGAAGAAGACTTAAAACAAACAAGGGAATGTATTCATGTTGCAAGAAAAATCTTATCCCAACCTGCTTTAGCTGAACATGCTGGAAAAGAAGTAGGACCAGGAACAGAAGCTCAATCAGATGATGAATTAAATGAATATATAAGATCAAAAGCAGATACTGCTTATCATCCATGTGGTACTTGCAAGATGGGAGTTGATGATATGGCAGTAGTAGATGAAAATTTAAAAGTAAAAGGAATTCAAAACTTAAGAGTTATTGATGCTTCTGTAATACCCGAAATACCAAGCGCCAACCTAAATGCACCAACGCTGATGATTGCTGAAAAAGGTGCTGACGCAATTTTAAGTTAATTATTTATTTCTATAAACTGAAATTAGACAGATAATTTCAAACATTATTGCTGATGCCACCATTGCTGTAATTTGATTTGGGTTGTCTTTCGTCGGCATCAAGCAAGCAACATCACCACCAATTACATTTTTTCCTTTTAGGCATTGAATAAGTTTTCTAGCTTCGTCCATATTAAATCCATTATAAGCTGACTCAATGTTTGCAACACCTGGTGCAACAGATGGATCTAAGCAATCTAAATCAAAAGTTACATAAATAGGATTATCCCCTAACCTGTCTAAAATCATTTTTGCGCATTTATTATGACCCCACTCTCTATATTCATCCATAGTAATGACTTGATAGCCATTATCATAACTTGCCTGTAACCAATCTAGAGTTCTTGGGTTCCCTCTAATTCCAATTTGAGTACTTGTATGTGGATCAACATTTCCTTGTTTAACCAAATATGATGCCCAGTGTGCAGCAGATTTTTTTGCACCAAGAAAGTGATCTAGTTTTTCAAAACAATCCGTATGTGCATCAAAGTGAAGAAAAGTAATTTTTTTTCCCTTAGTAAGTTTTGAATTTTTTTTTGCTAAGCTTTGTACAATTCCACCTGTTATAGAATGATCTCCACCAATAGATACAACTGGTTTTTCTGCTTGTTCAATTAGATCATAAAAAGCAGAAATTCTTTCTATACATTTTTCATTATTGTTTGCTTCAGGAAATGGAACATCTCCAAGATCATGAATTTTATTTTCTTTCCAAGGATCAATTTTGTAATCAAAATGTGATCTTTTTAACATTGCTGAAATATTTCTAACTGCTCTTGGTCCCAAATGTTGATCTCTTTCTGTTGTACCATTTCCAGTACTATGTGGTACGCCAACTAGAGCTATATCGCAGTTCTTTGGGTCTGGATCATTTTTGCATCTAAATAAAGTTGGTATACCCCACCAATAGAGGGTTTCCATCATTATTTTATCTTCTTCTGTAAACATAAACTGAATATGACATAAATTTTTAAAATTTAAAATTTATTTTTTTCTGATATATAGCGTAAATGAGTACTCCAAATAATAATCCTAAAGGAATTTTATTAATTCTTACAGGCATGGCTCTCTTCTCAATTCAAGACTCATTAATTAAATATATTTTTGAAGAATCTGCACTTTATGAATTATACTTTGGTAGAACATTAACTGCTTTAATTTTATTATTCGTATTTTTAAAAGTTAAATCTGAAAAATTAGTATTTAAAACATATTATCCTCTTTTAACTTGCTGTAGGGTGATATGTTTCTTTTTTGGTTTTAGCTTCTTTTATATTTCACTAACTTATATGTCGCTTGCAATGGCAAATGCATTATTTTTCTCAAGTCCATTCTTTATATCAATTTTAGCTATAATTTTTTTAGGTGAGAAAGTTGGAATAAGAAGGTGGCTTGCAATCTTGGTTGGATTTATAGGGGTTTATATTGTTTTAAATCCAGATTTTGAGGACTTTAATTATATGAAGCTAGCACCTGTTGCATGCGCGCTATGTTATGCAATATCTATGACGATTACAAAGATTACATCTGATAAAGATAATGTTTATTCACAGATGTTTCATTTATATATAGGTGCAATTGGAATAAGTATTTTATTTTTTATTTTCACTGGCAAAGGACAATTTAATACTTTTTCAGATCCGACCTTTCAATTTATTACTAGAGAATGGTTTACGAACCCAGCCTATGCATGGCCATACATTGTGGCTATGGGATTTGTAGCAGCCGTTTCTTTCTATTGTGTATTTTCAGCTTACTCGGTTGCATCTCCTTCAGTGGTTTCTTTATTTGAATACTCTTTAATTATTTGGGCAATTATAATAGGTTATTTATTATTTAATGATGTACCAACGATAAGAACTTTTGTTGGTGTAACTTTGATTATTGGCGCAGGTGTTTATATTTACTTAAGAGAGAAAGTGAGAGATAAAATGATTGTTACCGATACTCCTAACAGATGATGAGAAAAAATTATATTCCTACTATCAATATTTCAAAACTTAATCTTGAAAGTATAAATTCAAAAAATAATGTTATATTTAAGCAAATCCAAAAAGCTTGTATTGAAGTAGGATTTTTCCAAATTGTCGGCCACGGAATTGAAAAAAATTTAATTAAAAAAATAACAAAGGTTGCTCATAAATTCTTTAATTCTAATAAGAGTAATAAATATAAATTGGCTCCAAAAAAATGGAACAAATTTAATAATAATGTTTATAGAGGTTATTTTCCTAGTGATGTAAATGGTAAAGAAGGTTTGGATATTGGGGACCCGATGATTTCAGATATATTTGTCAAAAAAAATAAAAGAAAAAAAATAGAAAAATTAAATCTTTCAAGATCGTTAAATAAAAATTCTATTGAAATAATTAAAATATATTATGAAGAAATATTTAATTTAAGTGAGTTGTTATTTAAAATAATTATTTCTATTTCTAAAAAGGATCAAAAATTGTCAAAAACAGCATTTCAAAGAGTAAAAACTTTGAGCACCCTAAGGTTTAATTTTTATCCAAAACAAAAAAATCCTGTTGAAATATCTAAGCAAGATGGAGTTGCTCTAGGATGTGAAACGCATGTAGATAGTGGTATTTTTACTGTTCTATATCAAGACCGTAAAGGAGGTTTACAAGTTCAAAATAGAAGAAATAAAAAATGGTATGATGTCCCTTTTAATAAAAACGCATTAGTAGTCAATACTGGTCTTGCACTCGAATACCTTACAAATGGTAAATATAAAGCTACTAATCACAGAGTTCTTTGGAACAAATCTAAAAGATTATCTATACCTTTTTTCTTTGAACCATCATTTGATTTTAAAATGAATAAAACTTTCTTTGGTAGCAAAAAATATATCAAATCCTTAGGAACTAACTATGATAGTTTTCTTAAAAATTCTCTTAGAAAATTTATTGAATACAACAGATAATTATTTTTGCATTAATCTTTCGTATTCAGTCTTAATACACAAGTCTTCAATATAATTTGCATCGATTGATTTTGCGATTTCTCCTGCTTTTTGACTTTTAATACCTAATTGTAACCATATTGTTTTGGGTTTTAAAGTTTTTGCCTCCTCTACTACCTTTTCTGCATCAATAGAAGGTCTAAAAACATCAACTATGTCAATTGATTTGTCTATCTCTGACAAAGATTTATATGTTATTTGACCTAAAATTTTCTGTCCTGCAGCTAAAGGATTTACTGGGATTACCTGATACCCATAATCAATTAAGTATTTCATAACAATATTTGAAGTTTTATTCTCTTTAGAGCTAGCACCAACTAATGCGATAACTTTTGAGTGTTTAAATATTTCTTTTAACTTGGTGTCATCTAATTTTTGATAATTCATTATGATAAAAAGTTTTTAATTATTTTTTTGTCAAATTTTCTTATGTTACTATATCTTTCTGGATGCCACATAATACATAAAATTTTAAATTTTTTATGATAAAATGACTCAATTACCTCATCAGATGAGTATCCAGAAATGTAAAAATTTTTTGCAAGAGATTTTTTGATTATTCCATAATCATGATAAGAATTAGTATATATCTTTTCTTTTTTTGCAATAGGTCCAAAAATTCTATGGTTTTTTCTCACATGATTTTTTACTTTGAGAATTTTACCTCCAAAATGCAAATTAATTGCTTGAGCGCCTCTACAAATTCCAAGGATAGGTATTTTTTTTTTTATTGAGAATTTAATTAATTTTTTTTCATTAATTTTTCTTAAATCTTTTTTTGCTGGGTCACCTCCACCTGATAATATTATTCCATTAGGAGAAATCCGATTAATGTAAGTATTTAAATTTTTTATATTATTTGGCAATAGGATTGGTAAGTAACCTAATTTTTCAATCAAACTACTTAACTTAACATCAAGATTATCTCTTAATTCCTTAAACTTGCCAATTTTATCATATCTTGTAGTGATAATAATTTTTTTCATCACTTATTTTTCCATTTAGGTTTTCTTTTTTCTAAAAATGCTGAAATTCCTTCATGTGCATCCATGGCCATCATGTTTAATGTCATCATCTTGCTAGTATATGAATAAGCTTTTCTCAAAGGCATTTCTAATTGTTTATAAAATGCTTGTTTGCCAATTTTAATTGTTAAATTTGATTTGGAGGCAATTGTTTTTGCAATTTTTAGTACTTCTTTATCAAGTTTGGATTTTGAATAATAATCATTAATCAAGCCTATGTCTTTTGCAAAATTTGCTTTGATTGGTTCACCGGTCAAAAGCATCTTCATCATTCTTTTTCTATGAATTTTCCTACTCACGGCAACCATTGGTGTGCTACAGAATAAACCAATATTTACACCAGGTGTAGCAAACATTGCATCATTAGAGCTATAAGCTAAATCACAACTTGCCACTAACTGACATCCAGCTGCATAAGCTGCTCCATGAACTTTTGCAATTACTGGTTTTCTTCCTTCAACAATTTGAATCATTACTTTTGAACAAAGATTAAATAGTTTTAAATATTTTGATCTTTTTTTTAATCCTCGCACTTCTTTTAAATTGTGTCCTGCACTAAAACCTTTCCCTGCCCCCTCTAAAATTATTACTTTTGTAAAATTATCCTTATTTAGTTTTTTAAAAGCATTTAATAATGAAGTTAGTGTTTGAAACGATAAAGAATTATAAGTTTTAGGGTCATTTATAATTATTTTTTTAATTCCAGAGCTTAAATTTTTTATTAAAATATTCATATATCTTACAATTTATCTCCATCGAAAACTGGAATATTCTTATAATCAAAAGTATTCAAATTGTCTATGCAGGCTACATTATATTCATAATTTTCTGGATTAGTATAAGATCTATGATGAGTATAAATACCACAGTTTTTACAAAAGAAGTGTTCAGCAAGATGTTTCTTGCCAAATTTATAAACAGTTAATTGATCTTGGCCCTTTTTGATTTTTAAATTTCCTAATTTAATTTTAGCCATTATATAACCTCTTCTTTTGCATAATGAGCAATTGCATCTTACTAGTTCTTCAACACCATTCTCTAAATTGAGCTCAATTTCAACTCTTTTACAATGACAGGTTAATATTTCTATTTTTTTCAAAACTACTTTCTTATTTTTAGTTCGTATTTTTTTCTCATTTTTTGTAAGTTAAGCAAATACTCATCTCTAATTTTTGAAATTGCAGAAACAGATTTTCCATTAGCTTGCTGCCTTGTGCCAGATATTACTCTGTTTGATAATTTTTTTGAAAGTTTTGGGGCTTTTAGTTTGGTCCATGGAAGTTTTAAAGCAGGACCGAATTGTTCTAGCATATGTTTCATCCCAGCATTTCCACCAGCCAAATGAAATGTGAGAAAAGTACCCATCAATGACCATCTCATTCCTGGTCCATCCTCAATAGCTCTATCTAAATCTTTAGTTGATGCATAACCCTCGTTTACAATATGAAGTGCTTCGCGCCATAGTGCTTCTTGCAGTCTATCAGACAAAAAGCCTGGCAATTCCTTTTTTAACATTATTGGATTCATAGATATAGATTCATAAAATTTCTTAGCCTTATTAAGAGTCTTAATACTTGTTTTTTTTCCTGGAACAATTTCAACGCCAGGCAGCATATAAACTGGATTAAAAGGATGAGCAATTATTGTTCTTGATGGATTTTTACATTTTGAATAAATTTTTGATGGTAATAGTCCTGACGAGCTCGAAGAAATAATTGCATTAGATTTAGAATATTTGCCTATTAATTCCATTAATTTAGTTTTTAATTTATAATTTTCTGGAGCGCACTCTTGAATAAAATCTACATTTTTTAATGCATCTTCAATATTTGAAACGTATGTTAAATTCTTTAAATTAAGTTTATTTTTATTAAATAGTTTTTTTACAAATGGCCATGCTCTTTTAACTTCTAAAATAACTTTTTTCCTTAATTTTGGGTCTGTATCATAAACAATTACTTTTTTATTATGTGCAAGAAATCTTACAACCCATCCAGATCCTATTACACCAGCACCGATTACAGCAATTTTGTTAATCATTTAATCAGCTAATCCATCTGATCTAGCTATATTTCTTTCAATATGTATTGGTAAAACTTTTCCATATATAGCTTTTGAATGTTCTGGAGTATTTACTCTCCATGGGTCTAATACATAAGCAGGTATACACATGTATCTTGATTTCTTGCCTTCTACTTTTGTTACCCTATGCAATGTAAATCTTCCTTTAAATATCTGAAGATCTCCTGGTTCCAATTTTAATTGTTTTACCCTTGATCTATCACCATTTATAACTTTTTTAACTTCATCAAAGTTTTCATTGCCTGGTTCTCGAATATTTGGACAATATTCAAATATTCCGCCTTTTTCTGGTTTCTGTATCATTAAACTCAAAGTAAATTCACAACTATCAAAATGCCAAGGGAGAATTCCATCTGGCTTCATTACATTATAAGCGTGACATGCTAAGGGATCAGCCCATCTATAAATTGGTGATACACCAAGGCATGCGGATACAAATTTTAACAATTCATCAGTTTCATACAAAAATTTCATTTCTGAGTTTTTTGGAAAACAATCAGAATTTAAATATCCGTTGTATCTATTCATAAAAATTCTTTTTGGATGATCTTTGGGAAGAGTTGTGTCATCCTTTGCATATAAATAAGCATTTATATTTTCTTTCGACATATAAACTTCATCTAATTGTTTTTCCAATTCTGAATTCATAATTTTTAACGATTTTGGCAAAATAAAATTAGGTATCGTTGAGCAACTAGTTTCATCTAACTCTTTTTTACATTTTCTAATAAGGTTTTTAATAATAGAGGAATTTAAATTATGAATTGGATATTTTTCTAAATCAATAATTGATTTAAGTCTTTCATTCACTTTAGATCACCATCCTCTCGCATTTTTGCCCTTATTTTTGTTGCTGATATTTTTTGAATTTCTTCTGGTAAAACTATTTCTTCAATTTTATAACCAACACCTCTTC
>CACFTE010000016.1 GCA_902569105.1 uncultured Pelagibacteraceae bacterium
TTTTCTGCAGCGAATGAAGTTAGGATCGCATTCTTCTTAGAATGGGCAACTCCAAACCAAGAAGCTAAAGTTAAAAAAACTTTTGATAAGGCTTTTGGTGTACCAGTAAAATGGACTAACTTTGCAACTGGTGGTGAAATGACAGAAGCTATGCTTTCTGGTGATATAGATATTTCATACTCGCAAGGTCTTACTCCGTTTGTAAACGCTGTGAACGCTAAAGCTCCAATTAAATTGGTTGACGTTGCTGTACTATATGGAATGGGTGGAACTACGTGTGTTGTTGCTAATTCCTCTGGTATCACAAAATCTAATGCTTCTGAATTAGAGGGTAAAAAAGTTGCTGTTCCACTAGGAACAATGGCTGACTACGTATTCAGAGAAACTATGAAAGCAGTTGGTGCTAATGCTGATGCTATGCAAGTGATAGACATGAACCCTGAAGATGGTTCAGCTGCAATTGTTAACGGTGACGTTGCAATGGCATGTTTATTTGGTGGTGCTTCAATTGAAAAAGCTTTGGAAGTTGGAAAAAGAGTTTTAACAGTTGATGAAGCAAAAGCTGCTGGTATAGCTGGTATTGATATTGTTTCAGTTACAAATAAATTCTTAAAAGAAAATCCAGGAATGGTATCTACTTTTATAGAAGTAACACATGAAGCTAATGCAGCTCATAGGGCCGGAAAATCTAACATGAATATAATTGCTAAAGACGCAGGAATGAGTCTTGATGCAACTAAAGGTCAAATGAGTGGATTTGAGTTTCCAGATGCAAACACAATTAAATCTAAATACATGAATAAAGGTGGTATTTTAATGAAATACCTAGATGTAATGGGTAATATGTTTGCAACTTCAGAAAATCCTGCATTAAAAGACTACTCTAAAGTAGTTACAACAGATTACTTACCAGGTTTATAATCGGGTAAAGGAAATTAATAGGCGCCAATTATTAAAATTGGTGCCTATTTTTTTTATAAAATTTTAATATATTGATCATCATGAGTGATTTAGTTTCCCAAGATTTGAATATGATATTTAAATCTCCTAAAGGAGAGACTGTTCATGCTCTTAAAGACGTAACATTCAAATTAAAAAAAGGTGAACTCTTAACAGTTCTTGGTCCATCAGGATGTGGAAAAACAACGTTACTTAATATAACCGCAGGATTTTTAAAACCAACCTCTGGAATAATTACTTTGGGGGGTAATGAAATAAATGGCCCAGGTGTTGAAAGAGGCATGGTATTTCAACAAGGTGCTTTATTTGAATGGCTAACAGTTGCACAAAACGTAAATTTTGGATTAAGAATGAAAAAAGTTGATCCAGCAACAACAGAAAAAAAAGTAGATGAATGGTTAGATATAGTGGGTCTAAAAGGATTTGGAAATACACCAACATATCAATTATCTGGAGGAATGCAGCAAAGAGTAGCTCTAGCAAGATGTTTAATTAACGACCCAGAATTAATTTTAATGGATGAGCCTCTGGGTGCATTAGATGCTTTGACAAGAGAAAAGATGCAATCACTAGTTCTAAAGATTTGGAAAGAAACGGGAAAAACAATTATTTTAATTACACATTCAGTTGAAGAAGCTCTTTTACTTGGAGAAAGAGTATATGTGATGGCTCCAAGACCAGGAAGAATTCATAAAGAATACAATCTCCCCTTTGCATTAAGAGGATTAAACCAAGACTTAAGAGAAATTAAAAATGATAAAGAATTTGTTTCAAAGAGAGAAGAAATTTTATCAATGATTTGGGATATGGAAGAAGAAATAATGGGTAAAGAAACAGGATGATAATATCAAGTCTTACATTTTTAATTATATTTGCTGTTATAGGTGCAATTTTATATGGACAAAGATTAATTAAAACAGAAAAGTCTGATGCTGTTTTTGGAAATCCAGAAAGATCTAAAGGTGGTATTCATTGGGTTATTGTTGGAAGTAGTTTTTTGTTATTTCTATGGCTTTATTATTCATGGGATATTGCAAAAGCTTTTTATCCAAAATCTGCAAATGAAATTTGTCAAGTAGCTAAAGTAAGAGAGTCGATGCTCTCTCTTAAATATCTTTTTCCTATTGATGAAAGACAACATAAAAGTACAGCCATTATACATAGGGAAAATGAAAATATTCAAAATTATATTACTGAAATATCTTCAAATCCAAATTTAAGTGAGGTTGATAAAGACGCTTATATAAATATTTTAGAAAAAATTAAATTATCGATACCTTATTTAACTGACGAAAAATATTTAGAATTTGAAACAAAAAAAATAATCGATAAATTAACTAATAGGATAAACAATTTAACAAATGTTTTTCCAACCAATAACTTTCCACCAGCATTAACTTTAGATGAAGAAAAAATACTAAATGAAGGTTTAAGTAAACAGCTTGGATGGGGAGCAACAGGAATGGAAATACCTCCATTACCTGAGACAAAATTAGGTCTTAAATATCATAAAGCTGCAGAGGAATTAACATTGATTAGTGATGAATTTTTTCAAATTAGAAACCATAATCCTCAATATAAGTTATTAACAAATGATATAAAATCAGATATTAAAAATCATCGAGATAAGTTAAATGATAATCAAGAATTAGAAATTACCTTACTAAAAGAAATTAATAAATTAAATAAAAGAATTCAGTTTGCTAGTATATTTCCACCAACTACACTTGTTCAATTTGAACAAGCTGTTAGAAATTTTGATAATATTCAAAAGATAGAGCAAGGTTCTATTGCTACTAAAGATGCGCTACTCTTTCCTGGGGGAACAATTGTTAGTAGTGGACCTACTTGCGCAGAGGATGGACCAGGAAGATGGTTACCTAAACCCTCAGATACATTTAGAATTTTTGCAGATATGCTTAAACCGAGTGTTGGATTTAAATTTGTTCCATTGCTTTGGTACGAGATGATGGGTGTAAATAAAATAGTTGGATTTATTCTTCCAGATTGGATTGCTGATATTATACCTGGTAAATATCCAATTCATAGCTCTGATGGACAAGTAAAACCAAATTTTAAAAGTAAAATTTTAGATATTGTAACTGGAAATTTCGAAGCATTTAAAATTCCAGTTCCAATTGGTCACATATGGGACTCATTCTTAAGAGTATTTCTAGGTCTAGTTTTTGGAATTATTCTTGGTGTTCCACTTGGAATATTTATGGGACTAAATAGATTTGCAAAAGGGTTCTTTGATCCTTTGGTGGAATTATACAGACCTGTTCCACCATTAGCTTGGGCTCCTTTAGTTATTACAGTATTTGGAATTGATAACGTTGGTAAAATATTTTTATTATTCATGGTTTCATTATCTATAATGATTATTTCTGCTAGGGCTGGAGCATCAGGTACACAATTGTCTAAAATTCATGCAGCTCACTCTTTAGGAGCATCAAGATGGCAAATATTAAGAGAAGTGATATTCCCTAATTCTCTTCCTGAAATTTTAACTGGTATAAGAGTTGCGGTAGGAATGTGCTGGGGAACGTTAGTTGCTGCTGAGTTTTTGGCAGGTACAACAGGTATAGGTTTTGTTGAAAACGTTGCAAGAAAATATATGCAGTACGAGGTAATTTGGATCACAATATTTGTTATGGGGATGTTGGGTTTGTTATTTGATATCACTATTAGAAAAATTATAGATAAAACTATTCCATGGAGAGGTAAGGGTTAATGCAAAAAATAAAAATTTTAGAATGGTCGGGTGTAATAACTGCAATTGTATATTCATTGTTAGTTGCAATGAATATCGGTGCAGAGTTCATAGGTTTCACATTATTGCTTATATCAGCAATTTTAATTGGACTATGGGCGTTTATAGGAAAACATAATGGTATACTTCTCTTACAATTATTTTACGCATCAGCTGGAATAATTGGAATGGTAAGATGGTTTTAAAGTTTAATGAAAATCAAAAAAGCCAGAAAATTAATTATAGACATTTTTTTAAAATATAAATTACCAAAAAATCATGCCAAAATTTGTGCTGATGCTTTAATAAACGCAGAGTTAGTAGGGTCCCCTTCTCATGGATTAACAAGAGTCATTTCTTATTGTAATAGAATAAAAAAAAAAGTTATTAATCCAAAGCCAAAAATAAAAATTAAAAAAATTTCAACATCTATTACAAGTATTGATGCTGACAATGCAGTAGGATTTATTGGGGCTGAGGTTGGAATAAATTGTGCGATAAAAAATGCAAAAAAATCTGGAATAGGATTAGTTGCAGTAAAAAATAGCGGTCATTTTGGACTATCTGGTTATTATGCAGAAAAAGCAGCAATTAATGGTTTTATTTCTTTTTGTTTTACAAATGCTCCTCCTGCAATAGCTCCTCATGGAGCAAAAAAAACTTTATTGGGTACTAATCCAATTTGTTTTGCTGCACCAACTGAATCGAAAGTTCCCTTCGTTTTGGATACATCGATCTCAATGATCAATAGAGGTAAAATTAGACGAGCTGCAAAGTTGGGAAAAAAAATTCCTTTTGGTGTTGCATTAGATAAAAAGGGAAATCCAACAACTGATCCAAACATAGCTTTGAAAGGTTTGCAGCTTCCAATTGCTGGATTTAAAGGATCGGGACTAGCATGGATGGTTGATATTTTAGCAGGGGTTTTAACCGGTGGTAATCATGGTGGAAAAGTTAAAGACCCTTTCGATGACTTTACTGGTCCTCAAAATGTTGGACATTTGTTCATTGTTTTCAATCCTAATCTATTTGTAAAAGATTATAAAAAAAGAATTAAAGAAAATATTAAAAGATTTAAAAAAATTACCTAAACTCAAAGGTATTAAAAAAATTTATTACCCAGGAGAAAATAAAGCAGAAAGGTATAAATTAAATTCTAAAAAGGAAATAAATATCCCTTCAAATATTTTAGCTGAACTTAATTTATTAAATAAAAGCTGAACCCAGCCAAGCAAGTGTTGCTACTGTTAAGGAAAGAAATAATATGTTTAAAGGTTTATAATGTTTCTTATCAAACAACGATATACCCCAGAATTGTGATTGAAAGAAAAAACATCCCCATTAAAATTCTGTTTTGAAATCTTTCTCTTTTTTTCTCTTCGAACACTCTTTTTTTAAGAACATCTATGTTTACTTTATTTGGGGTCAGGTCTTTTTTTTCAGATATCTTTTTAGGATAAACTTCAGCAAAGACAGATGTTCTATTTAAATTCTCAGTGCTCATTTTTTAAAAACAAATTAAATCATCAATTTGTTCTATTGTTAAGAATTCCATTGTTCAAAATGGGTTGACAAATTTTTCTAAAGGATCAAAATGGGTTCGGGGGGAAATGTCTCAAATTCCAAATATAAATCAACGTATAGATAAAAGCAGTCTAAAGGTCATTATTTCTGAAAATTATTTAAATTTTGCACCAGATTATATGTCATTTCTTAGCGAGTGGATTACCGGGACTTATAAAGCTTTTAATGATGCTGATAAATATATCATTTTGGGTTACCTATTTAGAAAAACTGTTTCATTCTATTACGACAATTTCATTAAAGTAAGTTATGAGACATTTTATAAAACTGATCATTTTGATATTGAAAAAATAAATATCGTTGAAATAGCAAAAAACCTTGGAATACCAAAAGAAACTACAAGAAGAAAAGTTTCTGAACTTGAAAAAGCTGGAGTTATTAAAAAAAAAAGGTAAACATTTAATTATTGATAAAACTGCTATTAAATTAGTTGAACCTATTAATACTATGAAAAATTTAACCAATGTTTTTCATTTAATTTATAAAATTTGTAAGAAACAAAACATTATTTCTCAAGATATTGAAAAAGAGAATATAACAGAAGCTATGAAATCAAATTTAACTTATACGTGGTATCATTATTATAAATTTATTTTTACTTGGTTATATAATTGGAAAAAATTTTTTAACGATGATACTGAAAAATTTATAATATGGTGCATACCAATGCTTCATAGGGCAAATAGAATGAGGCTAGAAAAGATAAATCCTAACGCAAATATATCTAGCTGGAGGTCAAATATTGAAAAGATAGAAACTCAAGGAATAAATACTATGTCACTTTCTGATATCACTGGTATTCCTAGGCCAACTGTAACTAGAAAACTAAAAACATTGATTATAAATAAACACTTATATATGGATAAAAACAAATTAATTCATCCGGGTGATCAAGGTAAATATAAAGCAGAAATGTATAATATTCAAAATACCTCTTTAAATGAATTCAGTGATTTTACAGCAAAAATATTTAATCAAATAATTTTTAAGTCGTTTTCCTCAAAAACCAAATAAATATAAATCCAGTAATATACATTATTAGTGCGTATGCAGCGGTTGGAATAACATAAATTATTTCATTAGAAAGTTCAGATGCTACAAAAACTGCAAGTGTCCCATTTTGAAGACCACATTCTAAAGAGATACATTTTATCTGTTTAATACCTGAGGCAAATTTTTTAGCAAGAAAGTATGCAATTGCCATCATTACTATATTTAAATTTAAAACAATTAAACCTGCTTGGGCTAAATAATTAAAAATATTTTCTCTTTCTTCAACCCATATAGCAATAAAAACAATTATAAATAATAAACCAGTAATCTTATTAATAATTGATGTTCTCGAAGAAATAAAATTGTTAGCAAATCTTCTTATTATCATTCCTGCAAATACTGGAACAGCAACTACCAAAGCCATTTTTAATGCAGTTCCTGTTATATTAATATTTTGAGATGCAAAACTTATTCCTAACAAATTTGCAGAATTAAATACTATCAATGGTACAGTTATAATGCTTACAATGCTTATAATTGCTGTAAGTGAAATTGATAACGCTACATCTCCATTAGCAAATTTTGTAAGAATATTTGAAGTAATACCTCCAGGCGCAGCAGCTATAATCATTACACCTAGTGCAATTTCTGGAGATGTTCCTAAAAATTTTATTAATATAAACGCTACTAAGGGTAAAATTATTAATTGTGATATTAATCCGACTAAAAAAATCTTTAGGAGTTTTAATAATTCTAGTGAAATCTTGTACAGTAAGTCCGAGCCCTAGACCTAACATAATCAGTGCAAGTGCTATTGGTGCAATAGTAGTAACAATCTCCATACGTTTTAAATATCACAAAATTGTTAAAATTTCTTTATAGAAATGTAAAAAACAAATATAAGAAGATCAATGCTATCAGATAAAAAAGTTGTTTGTCCTCATAATCTCCTTGAAAAAGCAGGAGAAAAAAAGGGTGTTAAGGCTGCAATAGTAAATGCTGGAAAACCTCTACCAATGTTGGCTGTCCTAGATGCTGTTAATGAGAAACTTATAGAACCTATATTTATTGGTAACAGAATTGAGATTCAAAACTGTGCGGATGAGCTGAAATGGGACATTTCAAATTACAAAATAATCCATGAACCTATAGAAAATAATACAGCAGGAATTGCAGCAAGATTGGCATCTGAAGATAAAGTAAGAGTTATTGTTAAGGGCCATATTCATACAGACATATTGATGAAAGAGGTTCTTAAACGACAACATAAATTAATAAATAAAACAAGACTTAGCCATGTTTGGCATATGACCTTGGAAGTAGATGATAGACCCTTAATCATTACCGATGGTGCTCTTAATGTAGCTCCAAACTCTAAAACTAAAATGCATATACTAAAAAATGTTGTAAATTTTGCAAAAAGAATAGGAATAGAAAGACCAAAAGTTGCAATTTTATCAGCCACAGAAGAAGTTATAGAAAGCGTTCCAACAACCTTAGAAGCAAAAGAATTAACAGAAATTGCAAAATCAGAAAATATTGATGCTGAAGTTTTTGGTCCACTAGCATTTGATAACGCAATTTCTAAAAAATCTGCAGCAATAAAAGGAATTAAAAATAAAGTTGCTGGTCAAGCAGATATATTATTAGTCCCGAATGTCGAAACAGGAAATTCACTTGTTAAAATGATGATATACTTTATGGGAGCTTGCGCTGCAGGAGTCGTAGTAGGTGGAAAAGTTCCAGTAGTCATAACAAGTAGGTCTGATGATGCTCCAGCAAGACTTGCATCTATTGCCGCTGCTGTCGTTGCATTAGACTAGTTGTTTATTTGAAAATTATAATATAAAAACCTTTGAAAAAAGATGGCTATAAAATTTTTAAAAAAATCTCCTAAAACATCATCAACAGATGATACTAAAACAAGAGAAATTGTAGAGGGAATTTTAAAAGATATAGAAAAAACTAAAGAGGATGGTTGCAAAGAGCTTTCTAAAAAATTCGATAATTATGAAGGTGATGTAATTGTTTCTCAAGAAAAAATTGAAGAAATAAAAAAAAATCTAGACCAAAAAACAAAAGATGATATTCAGTTTTCTCACGAAAGAGTAAGAAAATTTGCAGAAGCTCAATTAAAAAATTACGGCCAAGACTTTGAAGTTGAGTTATCAGATGGTTTATTTGCAGGACAAAAATTAATTCCAGTAAATACAGCTGGATGTTATGTGCCAGCTGGAAGGTATGCCCATATTGCCTCGGCAGTTATGAGTGTTACTACAGCTAAGGTCGCTGGAGTAAAAAATATTTTAGTTTGTAGCTCACCAAAACCTAACATTGGAGTTCATCCTTCAATCGTTTATACAGCTAATCTTTGTGATGCTGATGTGATAATGAATTTAGGTGGTGTTCAGGCAATTGCTGCAATGACTAATGGATTGTTTGGAAATGCACCAGCTGATATATTGGTTGGACCTGGAAATCAATTTGTAGCAGAAGCTAAAAGAATTTTATTTGGCAAAGTCGGTATTGACTTATTTGCTGGACCAACTGAGATAGCAGTTATAGCTGATGAAACGGCTGATCCCGAAATGGTAGCATATGATTTAGTTGGACAAGCTGAGCATGGATATAATTCTCCAGCGTGGCTTTTTACAACAAGTAAAAAAGTTGCAGATTATGTAATGCAAAGAGTTCCAGAATTAATTGCTGATTTACCAGAATTGCCAAAACAAAATTCAGAAGCAGCCTGGAGAGATTATGGAGAAGTAATTCTATGTGATACTGATGAAGAAATGGCAAAAATTAGTGACGAATATGCTCCTGAACACTTAGAAGTGCAAACTAAAAATCTTAATTGGTTTCATGATAGATTAAAAAATTATGGTTCTTTATTTATTGGTGAAGAAACAACTGTTGCTTATGGAGATAAATGTTCGGGTACAAATCATATATTGCCAACAAAAGGTGCGGGAAGATATACTGGAGGTTTGTTTGTTGGAAAATTTATTAAAACCTTGAGTTTTCAGAGAATGACTAAAGAATCTACAAAAGAAGTTGGTGCAGCATGTGCTAGAATTTCAAGATATGAGGGAATGGAAGCCCACGCTAGAACAGGGGATGTTAGACTAAGAAAGTATGGATTTTCAAATTAACTAATTTTTATTTAACACTAAGTCTAAATACAAAGCAGCAGACCAAGAGAAATTATAAGCACCCATAGCATTACCATTTTTACAGCTATAATATTCATGGAAACCTTTTTTATTTAATAAATCAATTGTTTTTTGTTTAATATAATCTGAAAATATTTTATCTTTGTTTTTCAATCCTTGATAAATAATCCAATTACAATTAATCCATATTGGTCCCCGCCAGTATCTTTTTTCTTCAAAACTTTTATGCTCAGGTTTAATAGATGAAAATAAATATTTTTTTCCTTTGTTATAATTTTTTAAATTTTTAATAATTTTCTTATTTAGTAAGTTATTATTAATATCTGCATACAAAATAAAAAAATTTGTTATTGACGGAACTGTAATTTTCTTTTTATTTTTTACATCATAAGCATAAAAGATATTTTTTTTGCTATTATACAACTTAACAATTTGCGTTTCAGATTTCTTAACATATTTATTTAAAAGAGAGGTATCTATACGGTATCTATTAAGCAGAATTAATAGATCCTTTAAAGCTCTCAAAAAAATAGAATTAAACCCTACATCAATTACATTAAATTTTGAAATTTTGTAAATCTTATTTGGATTATATTTGTTAGCTTTTAAATGGTTTTTGATTGTAACATAACGATCATAGTCTTTACTTACGGGTCTTTGCTCAGGATTTACAACTTTAATATCTCCTCTTTTATATTTTAAACCCTTTTCTACTTTAACTTGACTCATTGGTTCATCCCAAATTGATGAATTATCATAACCACTTTCCCATGGATGTAATATTGATACCAAACCCTTTTTTTTTTGGATCTCTAAATTTAATAAACCATTCTAAATATTTCTTTAATTTTTTAACTATTTCTTTAACTCTTTTTTCTTGTTTCTCACTAATATTATTATCTTCCAATATTTGTCTTAAAATGCTTACTATTATTGGCGGTTGAGTTATTCCAGATGATGCAATTTTGTTACCGCAGTTCCATACTGTATGATTTGGGAAATATTTCGTATTTTTGTCATGAAACAAAATGTGTGGAATCATTCCATCTTTCCATTGTCCTTTTAATAATGTGTTAATTTCTTCTAACGCAAAATTTAAATTAAAGTGGGAGTAACCTAATGCAATAAAAGCCGAGTCCCAATTCCACTGTGCTGGATAAAGTTTATTATTTGTTGGAAGTGTGTAACCAGATCTTCTATTATTTAATAAAGTTTTTTGAGCATTTTTCAATAATTTTGACACTAGTTCTAGCCTTTTACACTGCCTGCTGTTAATCCACTAACAAGATATTTTTCAAAATATACAAATATAAATAAAACAGGCAATGTTACTATCACTGAACCTGCCATTAAATACTGCCTTGGTGTTTCTGCATCACCACTTAAATATTGGATTGCCCTTGATAAAGTAAATGAGTTTGGATTATCTAAAAACATTAAAGAAAATAAAAATTCATTCCATGCAATCATAAATACATAAAGCGCAACTGATGAAATGGCAGGTATGCTTAGCGGTAATATTATTTTTATTATAATTCCAAACCAACTTAATTTATCAAGAATTGCAGCTTCCTCTAATTCTTTAGGAATACTTTTAAAATAACCTTGAAGCATATAAATTGCTACAGGCAATGTTGTGGCTGTATAAACAATTAGTAATCCGCTTATAGAGTTTCTCAAACCTAATTGA
>CACFTE010000017.1 GCA_902569105.1 uncultured Pelagibacteraceae bacterium
TTGATTTGAAAAATAAAACTAAACTATATTTTTATATTGCTCTAGCTGCAGGTTTTGGTTTATTTTTAGAGTTAGCAATAATAAGAATTCATTCTTCTTATTTTCAGATTTTTGCATATTTTAAAAATATAAGTTTATTATCTTGCTTTTTAGGTTTGGGTATTGGCTTTTCTTTATCAAATAAAAAACTTACTTCATTAGCATGGGTATTTCCTTTCTTGACATCGCAAATAATATTTTTGTTCCTTTTAAAGAATACGCCTATAACAGCATTCTTACAAAATCCTATTTCCGAACAATGGGCTATGGGACAATCTATAGCAAAAGGTATTTATCATCTATCGATCATTTATAGTTTTTTAATTTTAATATTTATTTTTAATGCTATGTGCTTTGTTCCTATTGGACAACTTGTGACAAAATTAATGTCTCACACGGATTCGTTAAGAGCTTATGGCTATAATTTGCTTGGTAGTATCGTTGGTGTAATAATGTTTACATTATTATCCTTTTTCTGGACGCCACCAATAATATGGATAAGTTTTGCCTTTTTATTTTATTTATTATTTGCTTACTCTTCAAATTTACCAAAAATATTTAGCTCATTTTCATTTCTTATAATCATTGTTGTTATTAGCGCTGTTGACAAAGCAGATGTAAAAACTAGAGAATTTTATTCACCTTATCAAAATATATCAGTTGAATATTTTGATGATCCAAAAATCCCACTAACAATTAAATCTAGTCATATTTGGTTTCAAACTCCATTAAATTTTTCTGAAAAATTTTATCAAGATTTAGATAAAGATTGGTTTGATTTTTATAATTTTCCATTTGAAATCTCTAATAAAAAACCAAAATCAATTATGATAGTTGGAAGTGGTAGTGGAAATGATGTTGCAGCTGCATTAAGAAATAATATCGAAAAGATTAAAGCTGTCGAGATTGATCCTGTAATAGGTAAATTAGGACTTGAGTTTCATCCAGAGAATCCATATTCATCTGAAAATGTTGAATTCATAATTAATGACGCAAGAAACTCTATTAAATATTCAAAAGAAAAATTTGATCTAATTCTATACAGTGTCCTTGACTCTCACTCAAATCTATCAGGAAAAGGTGGGATTAGATTGGATAGTTTTGTATATACTGAAGAATCTTTCAAAGAAGCTAGAAGTAAACTTAATAAAGATGGTTTTCTAGTTTTGAGTTTTGCAATTTCTACAAAGGAGCTTGGTATTAAAATATTTAATATGTTAAAGAAGGCATTTAATGGAAATGAACCATTGGTATTTGGAATTTCAGATGATGTAAATAATTTTGTCGATCAAAAATATATATTTGTTATCTCTGATGATCTAACTCAGTTTAAGAACAATAATGAAGTTAAATTTTATCTAACAAATATATTTGATAATGAAAAATTATCGCAAGATATAGATGTATCAACTGATGACTGGCCATTCTTTTATATGGTAAAAAAGGTATATCCTACTTCCTATTTAGTAGTGATATTACTAATTTTTATTTCATCTTATTTTTTAGTAAAAAAAACAAATAATTTAAACTTTAAAAACTTTTCACCAACATGTTTTTTTCTTGGTGCAGGTTTTATGCTTGTTGAGACAAAAGGTATTACTGAAGCTGCTAAAATTTTTGGAGGCACCTGGATAGTGATTAGTATAATAATTCTATTAATATTGACTATGGCATTTTTTGCCAATCTTTTAATTTATAAAAAAGTTAAAATTGGAGATAAATTAATCTATATTTTATTATTTCTATCAATAATAATTAGTTATTATGTTACATCATTTAGAATTGAGGACTATTCATTAAATCTAGCTAAAATTTTAAATCCTATATTTTTAACATTACCTTTATTTTTTTCAGGTTTAGCATTTTCAAGGGAATTAAAAAAATTAAACTCTCCTAGTATTGCTTTATCATCTAATATTTTAGGAGCATTATTTGGTGGTTTGTTAGAGTATAATTCAATGTATTTTGGGTTTAAATTTTTATACTTAGTAGCAATAATAGTATATGTTTTATCATATATTTATTCATCCAAAAAGATTGCTTAATTAAAATCTTTTTTATAAGTACATTTCATCCACATCAACGTTGTAAGACTCAACTAATTTATTATTTTTATTGGCCAGGCCTACTACAGCAATCATTTCCTTCAACATTTCATCGGTTGCACCTTTTTTTTTGGCAGCATAAGAGTGAGATCTTGTGCAATATTCACAACTATTTGTTATAGAAACTGCAACATAAATTAGTTCTTTTGTTATTGGATCTAAAGCACCTTTTCTCATTACTTGTTTTAAAGAATTCCAAGATCTCTCTAGTTCGTTAGGATCGTTTGCAAGCATTTTCCAAAAGTTTGGAATTTCAGTTATTCCTCTTGAACTCTTTATATCATCAAAAATTTCTTTAACTTTACCACTTGCTTGACTTTCCTCTATCATTTTAAAAATTGCCATCTACAACCTCCTTTAATTATAAATTGTTTCAATTTTTGGCATCAATCTTAATAGTTCTTTTGTATATTCATGTTTTGGATTTTCAAATAATTCCTCTGAATTCGAAACCTCACATAATTTACCATTTCTCAGAACACCAATTCTATCACACATTTGTCTAACTACAGGTAAATCATGACTAATAAATAATATAGTTAGATTAAGTTGTTCTTGAAGGTCTTTCAATAAATTTAATATTTGAGCTTGAATACTTACATCAAGTGCGGAGGTTGGTTCATCGCATACCAAAAGTCTTGGCTGTGTGGCTAATGCGCGTGCTATTGAAATTCTTTGTCTCTGACCTCCAGAAAATTCATGTGGATATCTTGTTGCAGAATTTGCAGTAAGCTCTACTGATTCTAATAAATCAAAAATGTAATTTTTTAATTCTTTATTTTTTATTAAGGGATTGTGCAGTTTAATCGGCTCTGCGATTATATCTTCAACTTTAAATCTACCGTTTAAAGATGAATAAGGGTCTTGAAAAATCATTTGTATTTGTTTTCTAAATTTCATCATTTCTTTATTATTTTTTATTTTTGTAATGCAGGTATTGTTAAAATAGATGTCTCCTGAGCTAGGTTTAAATAAATTTACAATCATTTTAGCTATTGTGGATTTGCCACTACCACTCTCTCCAACAAGGCCAAATGACTCTCCTTCCATTATTTTAAAGGAAACATTATTAACAGCCATTACAATATTTTTTGAACTTTCAGTAAAGAAATTATCATCAAATGATTTGAATAAATTTTTTACCTCAACTAAATCCTGCTTATTAATTTCTTTCTTTGTCCATCTATTGAGGATTTTTATATTTTTATTTTGGTTTAATTGATTTTCTTTTTCTATAATAATAAATCTTGAAATTTTTTTATCTGTTGGTGGAACTGAACTTACTAGGCTTTTAGTGTAAATTTCTTTTGGTTTTGTTAAAATTGATTTTGTTAGACCAATTTCCACAAGATTTCCACTTTTCATTACCGCTACTCTATCAGTAGTCTCTGCTATAACACCCATATCATGAGTTATTAAAATAACTGCCAAGTTTCTTTCCTTTGTAAGTTTTTTAATTAAATCGAGTATTTGAGATTGTATAGATACATCAAGCGCTGTGGTTGGCTCGTCTGCAATTAACAGTTCAGGCTCACAACATAAAGCAAGTGAAATAACAACTCTTTGTCTCATCCCACCAGAAAATTGATGAGGATAATTATCAAATCTTCTTTCTGCATCTTTAATTCCAACCTCTTTAAGTAAGTTAATTGCTTTATATTTAGCTTTTTCATTATCCAATTTTAAATGTGTTTGTATTGTTTCAATTAATTGTTCACCAATAGTAAAAATTGGATTTAAAGACGTTTGGGGATCTTGAAAAATTAACCCAATTTTTTTTCCTCTATACTTTACAATAGTTTTAGGATCATCATGTATGTTAATATCTCCAAGATGAATCGTTCCATTTGCAACTTTTCCTGGATCATCAATTAAATTAATAATTGCATTTCCGACCGTACTTTTTCCAGATCCAGACTCTCCAACTAACCCTAAGATTTCACCTTTACTAACATTAATATTTATATTTTTTGCAGCATGGACAGTCTCTCTTCTCATTTTATAATCTACACTTAAGTTATTTATTTTTAAAAAACTCATTAATTTAATTTTGGATTAAGTGTATCTCTCATCCAATCTCCTAAAAGATTTATTGAAAAAGCTAACAAAACTAAAAATATTGCTGGAAAAAATGTAATCCACCATTCACCAGAAAACAAAAAATCATTTCCTAATCTAATTAGTGTTCCTAGTGAAGGTGTTGTTGGTGGTACACCCACTCCTAAAAAGCTTAGGGTTGCTTCAGCTAAAATTGCCAATGCAAGTCCAATTGTACCTATAACCAAAATTGGTCTCATTATATTTGGTAAAATATGTTTAAACATAACAACCACATTTGAGACACCAATGATGGTTGATGCTGAGACATAATCTTTATTTTTTTCAACAAGTGTTGCTGCTCTTGAAACTCTTGCAAACTGTGGCCATTCAGAAATTCCAATTGCAAAAATTAAAACATAGATGGCCATTTCATCATGCATTTCTCTTGAAATAATTCCTCTGGCAATTCCATCAACAAGCAAAGCCATTAAAATACTTGGTACTGTCAATTGAACGTCTGTTAACCTCATTACAAACATTTCATACTTCCCCCCAAAATATCCAGCTGTTAAACCTAGTCCAACTCCTAAAACTAGACTAAATATAATTGCTGAAAAACCTACTATTAATGAAATTCTTGATCCATATAGAATTGTTGAAAGCATGTCTCTACCTTGACCATCTGTTCCAAGAATAAATTTAGAGAGGCCATCTTCTGTCCATGATGGTGGAGTAAAAGCTTCCATTAAAGATAATGAAGATGGGTCAAATGGATTATATGGTACAACCAGTTCTACAAAAAATGAACAAAAGAATATTATGGCTAATATAATAGATGAAACTATAGCTGTTGGTGATTTTTTGAAACTAAAATAAATATCGCTATTTCTTACTCTGTTAAAAAAATTTGATTGATTATTATCCACTAGCTACCTCCGATTTAACTCTTATACGTGGATCAATAAAATAATATAAAATATCAACGGTAAAGTTTATCATTACAAATACAAAAGCAATAAAAAAAAGGTAAGCTGACATTATTGGGATATCAACAAATTGGACAGCTTGTATAAATAAAAATCCCATACCTGGCCATTGAAAAACAGTTTCAGTAATTATCGAAAATGCGATTAAGGTACCAATATTAATTCCAGCAATTGTAATTACTGGTATTAATCCATTTTTTAGTGCATGTTTATAATAAATACTTTTTTCACTTAAACCTCTAGCTTTAGCGAATTTAATATAATCAGTTTGAAGTATTTCCATCATCTCAGCACGAACAAGCCTAATTATATAGGTCATTTGAAAAAGGCTGAGAGTAATTGATGGTAAGATTATAGCTTTAAGTCCCGTTAAAGTTAAAAATCCTGTAGACCAAAATCCAAGATCTACAACTTCTCCTCTCCCAAAAGAAGGTAAAACACCGAGAATTACTGCAAAAAGATATATAAATAATATACCAATAACAAAAGTTGGAAGAGAAACTCCAAGCAAGGATATTGCCAATATAATATCACTGAAAAGACCCTTTCGGTTTATCCCAGTATAAACTCCAAGTAAAGTTCCTGAAATAATTGCAATTAAAGCAGAAATTAAAACTAGCTCAATTGTTGCTGGCAATCTTTCAATAATTAACTCTGAAACAGGTCTTCGCAGTTGGTATGATATTCCAAACTCACCTTTAGAAGCATTAATTACAAATCTTGAAAATTGAATATGAACTGGATCATTTAATCCTAAAGACTCTCGAAGTTGTGATCTTTCTTCATCAGATGTTTCTTCTCCAACCATATTGTTGATTGGATCGCCGACAAAATTAAATAAAGAAAAAGAAACAAAAGCGACGATTAACATCACTATCGCTGATTGAAACAGGCGTTTAAAAAAATATTTTATCAATTTATGAGAACTTAAATTACAAGCCCTTTAAAAAAAGGGCTTGTAATAGATTAATTTAATTTACTCTAGAAAACCTAAATAATGGTTCATTATTTGGTCTAATAGGAACATCTACATTTGATTTAGATGCCCATGAAATTACTTGGTGGTGTAAAGGTAGATAAGAAATATCATCTTTTACAATTCCCCAAGCTTTTGCAATTGCAGCATTTCTTTTATCTAGATCAACTTCACCTTCCATAACTCTTATTGCAGCATCAACATCTGCGTTGCTGAAGTTAACCTTATTCCAGCTTGCTCCAGTTTCATATAAGTAATGGAAAACATAGTGACTGTCTAAAGTAGGAACACCCCAACCTAACATGTAAAAATCACCTTGGTCATCCTTAAGTTCTTTAAAGTGCTTACTTTTTGTTTGAGCAAAAAGGTTTACTTTAACTCCTATTTTTCCAAGCATACCAACAACAGCTGTGCAAATTGCTTCATCATTTACATATCTGTCATTCGGACATCTTAACTCTACTTCAAAACCATCAGGATATCCAGCATCTGCTAATAATTGCTTCGCAGCATCAACATCGTAAGGAAGTCTTTTATCAAGTGCTTTTGTATAACCTGTAACTCCAGGGAAAGTTATTATTCCTGCAGGTTCACTTAAACCTCTCATAACTTTTGCCTTAATAGCTTCAATATCTATAGCCTGGTAAAGTGCTTGTCTTACTTCTTTTTTCTTAAATGGATTGTCACCAGTATTCCCAGATCTTAACTGATCTACAGCTTGATCCATCCCAAGGAAAATTGTTCTCATTTGTGGAGTACTCTCAACCTTATGACCAGCAGATGAAGATATTCTATTTAAATCTTGCACGGGAGCATCAGTTACAATATCAATTTCTCCTGATAATAACGCAGCAACTCTAGTTGCAGCATTTTTAATTGGAAGCAATTGTATTTCAGTAATATTATGCTCTACATCACCCCACCATTTACTATTCTTTTTAAAAACTGTTTTAGTATTTGGTTCTCTTAAAGTAATTTTAAATGGTCCAGTACCCATTGCGTTAACTGCTGAAAATGTTTCTTGTCCAGCGTCCCAATTTTGTGGTGCTGTAGCAAAATTGTCATTTGACCATTTTTTAGACATAACAAATATATTTGATAACTGGTTCAAAAGAATTGGGTTTGGTTTGCTTGTTTTAATTTGAACAGTATATTTATCAATAGCTTTAACTGATGAAATAGTACTAATATATTCTTTAAAATCTGATGTAGGTTGTTTTGCTCTTAAAATACTAAAAACAACATCTTCAGACGTCATTGGTTGTCCATTAGAAAACTTTACATCTTCTCTTAAGAAAAAATACCATGTATTTGGATCAACAGCTTTCCATTTAGTTGCTAATTGTGGTCCAATTGACATATCTAAACCTCTAGTAACAAGAGCTTCGTATACTTGTCTTGATACCTGAGTTGTTGGACCTTCGTTTTGTGCGTGAGGATCTAGTGTTAAACTATCTCCTTGCATTGACCATTTAATTGTTTTTGCAAATGATGTGTTTGAAGCAAAAATTAATAAAACCGCCAAAAGAATTTTTGATAAAGATCTAAAATTCATTTTCCCCTCCAATATTTTTTTTTTAAATTGTATTTAGAATTATTTGAAAAGGAAAGGTGATTTATTAAGCGAGTTTTTTGAAATTTTTGTACAATATCTGGGAAAATTTATTCATATCTGCCATATTTTCTCTTGTAGAATTATCAAATTTCTCCAAAGCTCCGGGCCCAAGTTGCTTTTCTAGTGCAGACTTATATTCAGGCACACAGCCCCACTCATTCACTGTTGTGTCTTTTATTTCAATGTGAAATTGGATCCCATAAGCATGATTTTGATATTTAAAAATTTGGTATTTAGTTACTTCAGAGGATGCTATTAATGTAACATCTTTATTATTTTCTAAATTCTGTACTTCATAAGAATGCCATTGAAGAGATTTGATTTGATCTGGAAATGATGAAAATAAATTATCATAATTTTTATTTTCAAGAAAATCTATATTTAATATTCCAATTTCAGATGGTTCTGATCTCACAACTTTTCCACCAATAACTTCACCAAGCAATTGACAACCTAAACAGAAACCTAAATAGGGTTTTTTTAATTCAACAACAAATTCTTTAATTTTTTTTTTTTCTTCTACTAACCATGGATAATCTTTTTCCATCCATGTATCCATTGGACCGCCCATGCAAAACATTGCATCAAAGTTGTTTAAATCTTTTGGAATATTTTCCCCCTCGTCTAATTCAATTGTAGTTAAATTTACATTATCCTTGATCATTAAATCTTTGATATAACCAGGATCTTCTATTTTGATGTGCTGTAAAACTATTACGTTTTTCATTTTAAAGCTGGTTTTAGTAGCTTCAGAATTTTTTTATGATTTATTTTATTATTTGAGACAGCAATATTTCCAGCTAACACGGGATCTTTATTATCCCAAGTCGTAACTATACCACCGGCCGCATTAATAATTGGTATCAAAGGATGAATGTCCCAAATTTTATTTGCACACTGAACAACTATATCTACTCTCCCTTCGGCAAGTTGAGCATATGTTAATGCATCAAAACATGGAAATTGCATTTTATTTAAAAATTTTTTAATTTTCAATTGCTTATGGATAGGTAGCCATCCATGAAAGGCTGCGGCTAATTTTATATTTTTAAAATTAATTTTTTTGTTTACTTTCAATCTTCTTTTTTTTTTGTTTTCATAAACATAAGCGGTAGTTTTATTTATATTCATATAAAATTTTTTCAGTTTAGGAAAATTTGCTAAACCTAAGACTGGACTACCTTTATGATTAAGTGAAATTAAATTACTCCACGTTGGGTTACCTAAAACATATGATCTAGTCCCATCTATAGGATCAATGACCCATGAAAACTCACTTTTACTTTTGCTTTTACCAAATTCTTCTCCAATAATTTGATGAGTCGGAAATTTTTTTTTTATCTCTTTTCTTATGAATTTCTCAAAAGCTTTATCAGATGTTGTTACTGGATCATATCCTTTACCTTTAAGCTTATTGTAAACAACAAAGTTTTTGTCTAATTTTTTGTAGTAAAATCTTGTTAATTTAAAGGATAAAGATTTTAAAAAATTTGAATATGTTTGATAACTTTTAGAGTCCATTTTTACTTCTTACTATTTAATTTATCTTGATTAAAGTGAAATTTTAAATAATCCTTAGAGTTAAATGAAAATAGAACTCATAGATAATAAAAAAGTTATTATAGAAGCTAACGGATCAAAAAAAGAGATACATCCATTTTGGTTAAGAGAAAGAGTTTCTGAAAGCGAACATCTAGACCCGGGTACACAACAAAGATTGTTTGACCCCGCAACTATGAATTTTAAAATTGATATCGATGAAGCTAATATTGATGGAGATTATTTGAATATAAAATTTAACGACGGTATTAGCTCTAAATATGAAATTAAAAAATTGTCATCTGAATTTGCTGGTATCGATAACGAGTTAGACTCAATAGAAAAAGTTAAATGGGACTGCAATCTCAAAAATATAAAAAATTTTGAATATAAAGATGGATTTTTTGATACTAAAGAAATGTATGAAATGCTTATTTCATTTTATAAATATGGTTTTGTAATAATAAAAAATATCCCAACAAAAAATAATTTCCTTATTGAGTTTGGAAATTCTATAGGAAGTGTAAAAAGAACAAACTTTGGAGAACATTTTGATGTAAAATCTAAACCTAATCCAAATGATTTAGCTTACACAAGCCTTCATTTAACACCTCATACTGATAACCCATATAGAAATCCTCTTCCTCCATGTATTCAAATTCTTCATTGTATTGAAAACGAAGTAAGCGGTGGATATTCAACATTAGTTGATGGATATACAGTTTCTGAAATGCTTAAGAAAGAAAAACCAGAATATTACAATATTCTTTCATCTGTAAAAGTAAGATTTAGATTTATTGATAAAGATGTTGTTTTAGAAAGTTGGTCAGAACTAATTCACCTTGACCAAAATAAAAACTTTAAAAGCGTAAGATTCAGTACACGTTTAGACTATGTTCCAATTTTAGAAAAAAAAGAATTAGAACTTTATTATGAAGCAAGAAAATATTTATCTGACTTATATAACTCAGATAAATACAGAATAGAATTTAAGTTAATGCCTGGTGACCTAATGATGATGGATAATCATAGATTATTACATGGAAGAACGGCATTTAATCCCAATGAGGGAAGAAGGTTTTTACAAGGTTGTTATCTAGATTTCGATAGTACTGAAGGTAAATTAAGACATCTAAAGAGAAAGTTTGGAATAAATTAAATATAATTTAAATTTTCTTAAAAGCTAAAGTTTTTGAAAGATAAGCATTCTTAGAGTAGTACATTTTTAAACCAAACTTTTCAGCATTATTGACCAAGTCTTCTCTTATATATTTAGAATAATAAGGCTCATGCGTTGAATACGGGAAAAATTCCAATAACGGATCAAGAATATAATTATCTCCAAGCTGGAGCGAGTCAGTTAAAATTAATACTCCATTCTTTTTAAGCACTCTAGATATTTCTGAAAAAATTTTTGATCTTATTGCAGATGGTACCTCATGAAATAAGTACACTGAATTTATAATATCGAAAGACTCATTTTCAAAAGGTAAATCCTCACCTTTGCAATTTTTATAATTTATATCAGTAAATTTTTTTAATTTTTTTTTTGCTACTTCT
>CACFTE010000018.1 GCA_902569105.1 uncultured Pelagibacteraceae bacterium
GAAAGATTATAATATATTTAAAATTTAAAAGGTTTATAAATAAATTTGATTGAATTAAATCCACTTTCAAATTTAATTGATTTATATGTGTTAAATAGTTTATTGATTTTAACTTCTTTATCATTGATGTATGCTTTCCAATATGGATCCCAGTTATCAACAAAAGTTAACCAGCCATCTATACTAGAATGCAAATTAATTTGCAGTTCGTTTCCAAAATAATTTTTCCAATCTATTTTTAAGGTGAAATCATGAATAGAAGTATAATTATTTACATCATCTAAAAAAGAGTCAATACTAGTATGATTTAAACTTGAACTTAAAAATATTTTTTCATTATTTTTAACTCCAAAAAATTTATTAAAATTTTCAATTTGCTTACTAGATACTGTTTCATAATAATTTTGGTCAACAGGGTATAGCGGGTAATATTTTCTTATTAGAACAACATGATTTTCGTACCCCCAATCAGCAAAATTATTTATTTGAAATCTTTTGTCTCTAAAAAAAGTATTTCCGTATAATGATTTAAATTCTCTATTATTTTTCAAGCGATTTTGAAACTCATCTTTAATATTAATTTTTAAATGAGTACTATCTGTTTTCCATTTATCCAATGACCACTGTAAATTTGAAATTAAAAATAATTCAGAATAAGTCACAATTATAAAAAAAATTACAAATATTTTCTTTTTATTATTAAAAAGTGAATTTGAATTAAAGAATGATAATATAAACAATATTACTAAAAGAGTAAAAAAAATGTGAATTTCCCCCTCAAATAAATCAAGTATAAATTTGAAAGGCTTTCCAAGTGTATCACCAGCATACTCAAACCTTTTTTTTTGCCAAATATCCCAGTATGAACTTTGAAATTTATTAATTAATAAATAAATTTGAGAAAATAAAATTATTATAGAAATTGATAAAATAACTATTTTATTATTAAACTTTCCTAAAATTGATTGACCTAAATTTTTATTGTCAATCATATGTTCCAAACTAAAACTTAATATTAAAGCTATTATTGGTATAAGTAATATATTAATTCTAGGCCATGTTCTGAGATTTTGGATAAAGTCAATTTTTTCCCAAATATAAATAAAAAAATAAGAGTCTTTAGTTGAAGCTAAAGAGGTAATTATAATAAAAAAAATTATACAACTTGATATTAAGTAATTTTTTTTTTTTGTCTTTTGTTTATTAAATATATAAGAAATTAAATAGAATATAATTATTATTGTTACAAATATTCCAAAATTATATCTCCCAGCTGTATTGGAAGCTATGGGAAATATCCAACTTCCAATTATATCAACGATATTAAAGGTGTGCTCAGTTGCAAAATTGAATTTTACGTCCAAATCTTCAATCATTCTATTACTTGTTAAATCTAGTGTTGATTTTACACCTTTGATCCAAGGAAATAGTAAAATTACCGGAGATGCAAATGATAAAATATTTCTTAAAAATAAATTAAACAGGAATTTCTTATTATAAATATTTTTTTTTAAATTATATTTTATTTGATAATTAAAAATAAAAAAAAAATATAACAACAAAAATAGGGAAAAATAAACAACAAAGTACGGATATCCTGCAGTCAAAAGAAATAAAAATGGAAAAAAAATTAAACTAAAAGATCTTAATTTATATTCTTCATAAAAAGAGTAATTTATTCCCAGAAGAATATATGGAAACCAAGCAAAACTGTGAACAGCATTAGGAAACTTCACAAATCCTGTAATTAATAGACATGATGAAGTTACTAAAACGGCTATTAAACTTGTTAGTTTGTTATTATTAAAAAATAATAACCATTTAAATAAACCGATATTAAAAATTGAAATACCTAAAATAGTGAACAGGAGGTAATCTTGTAAACTAAATGTACCTTTAAATAATAGTAATATAAAGTTTATATAACCTGGTAAATAAAAAACCTGAGCAAATGGATTAAAAATAAATGAGTATCCTGTAGCTTCACCAGGTGACCATAAAGGAATAAATCCTTCTTCTAAAAACTGAAAAAAATATTTTTTGTAGGAATAGTAAATTAGATCAAAATCGTTACCCATGGCAACAAGTCCAGATGCCAAAGGGAATAAGTAAATGAATGGTATAATAACTAATAAAATCGATATTATTTTGTTATTTTTAATTTCCATTACAATAATTGTTAATTATTCTATAGGGTAATCCCAAGCATCACCACCAATAAGTTTAGAGATAGCAGAAAAATCTTTAGTATCATTTCCATTATCACAAAACTTTGAATAAATTTTTAAAGCCATTTTGCCAAGAGGGGTATTGGCATTAACACTTTTTGAACATTCATTGGCTAGCTTTAAATCTTTATTCATCATTCCTGCAGAAAAACCTGGTTTATATTTATTATTTGAAGGTGCTCCATCTATCAAATTTGGAAGTGGAGGATATACGGCTATTGGCCAACTATTACCTGAAGCATTTTTCATTATCTCGTGAACTTTTTTAATATTTATATTTAATCGTTTAGCTAACATTAAAGACTCTGAAGCAGCTATCATTGTTATACCTAAAGACATATTATTACAAATCTTAGCGCCATTACCGCTACCAACTTCTCCTGCATGATAAATATTTTTACCCATTACTTTTAAAATAGGATGAGCCCTATCGAATGCTAATTTTGAACCTCCAACCATTATATTTAAAGTGGCTTTTTGGGCCCCCATAACACCTCCACTTACAGGAGCATCTACCATTAAAATATTTTTATCTTCCGCTGATTTTCCAATTTCTTTAGATGTATTAATATCAATCGTAGAACAATCAATAAGTAAACATTCTTTAGATACTTTATTAATTATTCCATCCTCACCTAAATATACTTCTCTTGAATTTTTTCCCTCAGGCAACATTGTTATTACTGTAGAAATTTTATCATTAAATAATTCACTGATATTATCTACAGTATCCAATCCACTTTCTGCAGCTTTATGAACCATTTTGGTAGAGATATCAAAAACTTTTATTTTATATCCCGCTTTATAAAGATTAACAGCCATAGGATTTCCCATATTACCTAAACCTATGAAGGCAATTGTTTCAGACATAATTTCTCCTTTTATTTAGTGTTATTATCAACAAATTTTTTTACAATTGGACCTACAATTAACACTGTTCCAATTGCTATGGGTAGACTTACAGACCATGCCTTTATAAATCTTCTAAAATAGTTCATGTCAAAGCCTGTGTTTACATATGTAATTATTAACGTCATTAATAAACTCATACCAAATCCCATCAAAAGTATATAAATTAAATTTGAAAATTTTTTTGGAATTATTTTCACTTAACACTTCCCAAATAATTAACCATTACTACTCCAATGATAATCAATATAATGCCGATAACGCCATAAATATTTGGAATTTGATTAAATTTTAAGACAGCAAATAGTACAACCCCTGTTACTGTTAAACCGCTATAGGTTGAATATGCAAAACCTACTGGAAGAGCTGACATAGCTTTTGCAATTGAGAACATAGTTATACACATAAATAATATACATAAAATTGATGGTGTTAATTTTGTAAATCCATCTGAGATTTTTGCAAAGCTATTAGATGCTATTCCGAAAGAAATACCTATCGCTAAAAACAAATATCCAAACAAAGGCTTCATTTTAATTATTTCCTAATAAATTTACTATTAAAACACCAGATATAATTAGAGCTAATCCAATAAGTGTATAAAAATTTGGAATTTGTTGAAATTTAATCATTCCTACAATTGAAGTTGCAATTATACATAAACCAGCAAAGGATGCATATGTTATCCCGACTGGAATAGACTTCATAACAAGTGATAAAGTATACATACAAGCAACTATCGTAATAGCAGTTATTATACTAGGAATTAACAAAGAAAAACCATCAGCACTTTTTGCAAAACTGTTTGAAGCTGTTCCCAAAATTACTGCAATTATTAAAATTATATATGCTGTAAGATTACCCATATTTTTTCGACCATGTTATAGCATCTTCCATCCTATCATCTCCCCAGAAGATTTCACTATTAACTATGAACGAAGGGCTTCCAAAAACTTTATTTTTACGTGCTCTGTCTGTATTTGCTAAAAATTCTTTATTAATCTCCTCAGAATTTGCAATATTTATAATGTTGTCTTTTTCTAAGTTTAATTCAGAAAATATTTCAGAGATGTTTGGTTCAGTGGCAGGTTCTTTTCCTTCTTGAAACCATCTTTTGTAAGTAAGTTTTATGTAGTCGATTCCCCAGCCTTCTTTTAATCCTACAATCGCTAGTTTATTAGCTAGATCAAATTGAGTTAAAGGATATGGGACTGGAGTTTTTGCAAAAAATCCATACCCTTGAGCTCTTCTTTCGATATCTCTCCACATGTAATCAACTTTATTTTTTTTATCACTTGGAAAAGGATGATTATTCATCTCATTCATAATTATTCTAACACTAAATGGAATCCATTTGAATTTTACTTGATGTTTTTTTTCAACATCAAGAATTCTTGATACAGTTAGGTAAGTATAAGTACTTCCTATTGAAAAATAAAAATCAATATTACTCACTTATTTTGGCATCGGGGTAGCACCAGTTTCTAAACTAACAATTTTTCCATTGTTATACTTGTAAACTGCCATTACTGCCTCAACGTTTCCATCATCAAATGTTACAAATGCATGGTGTATTCCAACTTCATTATTTTCGTAAACAATTCTTGTTTTATCTTGTTTAATATCACCACTCATTGCCCATTTGATAACATCACCTTTGCTTAAAGTATTTCCTGATTTGTGCATTGTGAATTTAAAATCATCATGCAAAAGTTCATTCATCGCTGCCTCATCTTTATTTTTCATTGCAGCACTGTATTTTTCTAATATAGACATATTTATCTCTCCTTTATGCTCCTTTTATTATTATCCCATTAGACTGAGCATTTTCTAATCGAATTTTTTTTATCGGCTCATATTCTTTAGAGTTATACCATTCTAAAGCCTTTTCGTAACTTGGAAATCTTATTACCACCGTTCTTGGATGCTCCCAAGAACCCTCAATAATTTTATTTTCTCCTCCTCTAATTATATATTCAGCACCAAACTTTTTTGCTAAAGGTTTAACTTTATCAATGTATTCTTTATAATTTTCTTGATTGGTTATATTAATATTAAAAATTGCATATCCATAAGACATATTTAATTTTCCTATCTTATTTTAATAATTTAATACTTTATATTTTTTTTAGTAAAGAGTTTGTATTACTTTTTTAACTTTTTCTTCACCATTCGGCACAATCTTGTTTACAAAAGCATGACAAGCATTTGTTTTTGCTTCATCATATTTAGAACCATAGTGTTTATCTACTCCTTTATTAACCCCATTATCCCACTCTTTTTCATCAATACCAATTTCTAAAGCATAGGTTTTTAGTACTTTTACAGATGCCATAGATTTTTCCTTCATACTGTACTCAAATGTTTCACCACTTGGTAAAAAGTAATTTGCCATATAAATTCCACTACAGTCGTAAGCTTTATCTTTGTCAGCATCCGACATACCAGCTAATGCAATATTTGATAAAAATAAACTTGATAAAATAATAAATAATAATTTTTTCATTACATCTCCATCTTTTTTAATTCCCAAGCGGTCATACTGTTTACACATTCGTCATAAATTGGTTTTCCAACTGGATGTGTTCCAGATACTAACTGTTTCATCACGTCCATATTATGAACATGTACTTTAAACATTATTCCACCTTTATCAGGTGTTACTGAAGCAATAGTTTTTTCCGGATAAGCCGCTGATTTTCTTACACTCATACCTTCATCAGATTGCATCCACCCCATGAATTTTTCAAACTTCCCTTCTTTTAAATCAACAAATACTAATATTTCTTTTTCCATTTTAAATCCTTTCAAAATTAATTTGTTTAATGTAAATTAAAGATTAATAAGTTCTAACGTTTTTGTCACAAATCAGCTATGCGTAATTATAACCAATTAGGAAAAGGTAGGCCTTTTTCTTGAAGAAATTGTTTATTGAACATCTTAGAGTTGTACTTATCAGATTTATCACAGAGTATAGTAACTATTGTTTTTCCAGGACCTAATTCTTTAGCTAATCTGATAGCACCAGCAATATTGACACCACAGCTAGTTCCTAAACTTAATCCCTCATTTTTGATTAAATCAAAAAGTATTGGCAATGACTCATGATCATCTATAGAAAATGCACCATCAATTTTTGCTTCAGCAAAATTAGCGGTTACTCTACTGGAACCTATTCCTTCTGTAATTGAACCACCCTCAGATTTTAATTCTCCATTTGTAATGTAATTATAAAGTGAAGATCCAGAGGGATCAGATAAATAAATTTTAACATCTTTATTTTTATCTTTTAAATAACTACTAACGCCTCCAATAGTTCCACCTGTGCCAGATGCACAAATAAAACCATCTATTTTACCGTCCGTTTGTTCCCAAATTTCTGGACCTGTAGTTTCATAATGACCTTTTGCATTTGCAGTATTATCAAATTGATTTGCCCAAACTACACCATAGTTATTTGTACTTTTTAATTCTTCAGCTAGTCTACCAGCAACTTTTACATAATTGCCATCATCCTTGTAAGGCTTTGGTGGAACTAGTCTTAAATCAGCACCAATATTTTTTAAAGTGTCTTTTTTTTCCTGAGTTTGATTATCATTCATTACAATAATAGTTTTGTAACCCAATGAATTTCCTAATAAACATAAACCTATTCCAGTATTTCCTGCGGTGCCTTCTACTATAATTCCGCCCTTAGAAATTAATTTTTTTTCTTGTGCATCTTTAATTAAAGCATGGGCGGCACGATCTTTAACAGAACCTCCTGGATTTAAATATTCTGCTTTACCATAAATATTACATCCTGTTATTTCAGATGCTGCTTTAAGTTTTATTAAAGGTGTGTTTCCTATACTTTCAATAAAATTATTTTTATAATTTTTCACTATCTCTTTTCTTTTTTAGTCTCTTCAGTAACTGCATAAGGTTTAAATTCTTCACTTGAAACCCCAATATTTCTTGCAGGTATTCCTACCATTACTGCATTTTCAGGCACATCATTAGTGACTACAGCATTTGATCCTATTTTTGAATTCTTACCAACAATAATCGGTCCAAGCACTTGAGCTCCAGATCCTATCACTACGTTATCCATAATTGTTGGATGTCTTTTATTATTCCTTTGTTGGTCTGAATTTATACTAGGAGATATTCCACCAAGAGTTACGTTATGGTAAATAGTTACATTTTTTCCAATTTCAGATGTTTCTCCAATTACTACACCCATACCATGATCTATAAATAAATTTTTCCCAATTTTGGCTCCTGGATGAATTTCTATGCCAGTTAAAAATCTTGCAAATTGTGAAATAATTTTTGCAACAAGATGGAATTTCGCCAATGAAAAAAAATTTGCAATTTTATATAAGAATATTGCTTTGACACCAGGATAAGTGAGAATGATGCTTAATTTTGAACGAGCCGCTGGGTCCCTATCAATTATTGATTGTAAATATTCGTTCATGTTTTTTTTATAGTCTGTTGTTAAAAAAATGTAGTCGTTATATAATGATTATTTAAAAAATATAAAGGGGACCATAATGACGTTAAAAATTAATAGTGTAGCACCTGATTTTAAGGCAAATACAACAATAGGAGAAATTTCTTTTCACGAATGGTTAGGCGATAGTTGGGGAGTTTTATTTTCCCATCCAAAAGACTTTACTCCTGTTTGTACAACAGAACTTGGTTCATTAGCTAAAATGAAACCAGAATTTGACAAAAGAAATGTAAAAGTAATCGGATTAAGCGTAGATCCAGTGGATGATCATAATAAATGGCTAAATGATATTAAAGACGTAGCTGGAATGAAGCCTGAATATCCAATTATAGCAGATGAAAAACTAGAAGTTGCTAAATTATATAACATGTTAGAAGGTGACGCGGGAGTTACTTCAATGGGAAGAACTGCTGTAGACAACCAAACCGTCAGAACAGTATTTATTATTAGACCTGACAAGCGAATAGGTTTGTTTCTTACTTATCCTATGGCAACTGGAAGAAACTTTTTAGAAATTTTAAGAGCAATAGATTCTATGCAATTAACTGCAAATCATAAAGTTGCAACGCCGGCAGATTGGAAAAAAGGTGAGAATGTTATTATACTTCCAGCTGTAAAAGATGATGAAGCTAAGAAATTATTTCCAGATGGATGGGATGCAGTCAAACCATATTTAAGAAAGGTGCCAGATCCAACTAAATAGAATTGTATTTAGATTTACAAACTTCAGCTAATATTAAGTTTGGATCTATAAAAATTTTAGATTCTTTTGCGAATTTATAAGATTTGAATGCAAAAACCGCTACAGGTAACTCTGTACAACCTAATATTATTTTATTGCACTTTATTCTCTTAAAATAAGTTATTGCAGGCTGAATAGCTTTTGATGCTTCTTTAACTTTACCTTGTTTAACAAGTTTAATTGCTAGATTTACATATTTTTTTTGTACTACTTTAGTTGGATGAACTAAATAAAAATTATTATTAAAATATTTATTATAAACCTTTGTTTTTATTGTTGCTTCAGTTGACAAAAGTCCTATTTTAGACTCTGGCTTACAATTTTTTTTTGTAAATAGATAAGCTTGTTCTGGCATACTCAATATAGGTATCTTTATTTTTTTTTTTAAATCATCATACCAATAGTGAGCTGTGTTACATGGTATAACAATAAATTTACATTTATTTTTTTGAAGTAACTTACAACCTTTAACTAGTTCATTTAAAACGTTATTATATTTTATTAGATTTTCAGGTCTTTTAGGAATATCTGACTTATTATAAAGAATAAATTTTGGATATTGTTGATCAGACTTACCTCTGTAAAGCATTGAAAGTTTATTACAAAGATCAAGACCAGCTTGAGTACCCATTCCTCCTAAAATTCCAATCATAAATAGGCTTACTGATATATTCCAATATCAATTATTTTAATTTTTCCAGATAATTTTGATCCAGGATACATTTTATGGCCAAGTTTTTTTGCATGTAGTGCAAGTGTTACATCAGCCCTTACAGCTTCACCCATCACTTTTCCATTGTCACCATAAATTCCAGAAGGAATATCTACAGCAATAACTTTTAATTTTGAATTATTTATTTTATCGACACACTCTTTAAAAATACCTTCTATTTTTTTATTAAGCCCAATTCCAAATAAAGCATCTACAATTACAGCATCTTGATTTACATTTAGTTCATCTAGTGTTTTCTTTTTAAGTTTGTTTTTTTTATATGCTTTAAGACTATCACCTTTGTAACTATTTTTTCCTAAACAGTATAAATCAACTTCTTTTCCATGATCGCTTAAACTACTAGATAATATTAAACCGTCACCACCATTGTTTCCAGGTCCACAAATAACAATAAATCTGTTTTTTTTATAAATTTTAATTATTTGCTTTGCACAAGCTTCGCCAGCTTGCTCCATCAATTTAAATGAATCTCCTAGCCTTAAAAACTCTCTTTTTTCTATATCTTTAATTTCAGAAATTGAGAGGGCTATTTTTCTCATAATTTAAGCATAATTTGATCTGAAAAAAATATCAATAAGACAACTTGTTTTAATCATTTTTGGGGTTGATTTTATGTTGAAAAAGACTAATTAAGCCCCTGACAAAATTATACGAATTCAATTTTTTATAATTTTCTCATTTTCCCTTTAGAGTAAGCAAACTTCTTTAGTTTGCTTACTCTTTTAAAATAAAATGTTTCATTGAAAAATATTAAATCGGGACTACTTTATTAACATGGAAGCAGTAGATAATTTTCACTGGAGATGTAAACATACCTGGAGACGTAGTGCAAAAAATACCGCATGGTGTTTATTAGGCTGCGCAATAGGTGACTTTGGAACTATTTTATTTTTTCAATTAACAGGAATTCCATGGCCAGTTTTAGCTATTATGATACTAGCAATTATAAATGGTTTAATTACAAGTATTATTTTAGAGACAATAATTTTATTAAAGCAAAACTTTAATTTTTCTCAAGCATTGAAAACTGCACTAGGAATGAGTTTTATTTCTATGGTTAGTATGGAAGTTGCAATGAATTTAACCGATTATCTTTTAACTGGTGGTGCAATTTTAACTTGGTGGGTTGTTCCAATAATGCTTGCAGTTGGTTTTGTAACCCCTTGGCCCTATAATTACTGGAAATTGAAGAAATT
>CACFTE010000019.1 GCA_902569105.1 uncultured Pelagibacteraceae bacterium
AATTCTTGTTTTATTAGCAATTTTTTTACTTTAGAAATACTCGAATGATTGTTGGATCTTTATATGAAGATAGGAATTTTGAGCAAAGAGTTGCGGTAACTCCTGAAGTAATAAAGAAATATAAAAATTTAGGATTAAATATTGTTCTGCCAAAAGGTTATTCAGAGCATTTAGGCATTCATGATGAAGAATTTAAAAAAGAAGGTGTAGAATTTTTAGAAAATAATGATGATGTAATAAGAAAATCAAATATAATTTTGCAACTAAATTCACCAAATGATGAAATATTAAATAAATTGACTCAAAATCAAACTCTAGTTGGTTCATTAAATCCATATTCAAATGAAATAAAATTAAAAGAGTTATCATCAAAAAATGTTAATTTATTTTCACTAGAGTTATTACCAAGAATAACTAGAGCACAATCTATGGATATTTTGTCATCACAAGCAAACTTAGCTGGATATAAAGCAGTATTAGACTCTTTTGCAAATTTTCAAAAAGCTATCCCAATGATGATGACAGCAGCTGGCACAATATCTGCTGCGAAAGTTTTAGTTATAGGTGCTGGTGTTGCTGGATTACAAGCAATAGCTACAGCTAAAAGAATGGGGGCAATAGTTTTTGCTACAGATGTAAGAATTGCTTCTAAAGAGCAAGTCGAAAGTCTTGGAGGAAAATTTTTAACTGTTGAAGGTTCAGAAAATCTTGAAACAAAAGGTGGTTATGCAAAGGAGGCATCCGATGACTTTAAACAAAAACAAGAGGCTCTTTTAAAAGAAACATTAAAAAAAATTGATATAGTTATTTGTACAGCATTGATTCCTGGGAAAAAAGCACCAACTATAGTAAAAAAAGATATGATTGAGGTAATGCAAACTGGTTCAATAATATATGATTTGGCTGCTATTCAGGGTGGAAATACAGAGCTTACTAAAATAAATAATGTAGTTGATATAAATGGAATAAAAATTTTCGGCGAAACAAATGTGTTAAACAGACTGCCAGTATCCGCTTCCAATTTATATGCAAAAAATATGTACAACTTTATAGCAAATCTTTATGATAAAGATAAAAAACAAATTAATTTAAATCTTGAGGACGAAATAATTCAAAAGACTTATATACAATAACTATGGAAATAGATCCTTTTATTTTTAGACTTAGCATTTTTATTCTTTCAATATTTGTTGGATATTATGTTGTTTGGAGTGTTACTCCGTCACTTCATACACCTTTGATGTCAGTTACCAATGCAATATCATCAGTTATAATTGTAGGAGCTATAATTGCAGCTTTGTCAGGTTCATCAATCGAAATTTTTAATTTATCAAACATATTCGGTTTTCTTGCAATTATTTTAGCAGCCGTGAATATATTTGGTGGGTTTTTAGTAACTCAAAGAATGTTACAAATGTATAAAAAAAAGAAAAAATAGAATTTAGTTAATGTCAGCAAACTTATCAGCAATATTTTACCTATTATCAGGAATTTTATTTATTCTTGCTTTAAGAGGGTTATCTTCTCCAGAGACCTCAAGAAAAGGTAATTATTTTGGAATCGCTGGAATGATTATTGCTATATTAGTGACTTTTTTATCAATAGGAAATTTTGAAGTTGGATTTGTATATGTAATAATTTTTTTACTTGCTGGAGGCGCAATTGGAGCATTTATAGCATTTAGAATACCCATGACAGCAATGCCAGAGTTAGTTGCTGGATTTCATAGCCTTGTAGGCTTAGCGGCAGTATTTGTTGCAATATCTGCATTCCTAAAACCAGAGGCTTTCAATTTAGGTAATATAGGTGCCATCAAACTTGCAAGTTTAATTGAAATGTCTTTAGGTGCAGCTATAGGGGCAATAACATTTTCTGGATCAATAATTGCGTTCTTAAAATTAAGAGGGATTATGTCAGGGTCACCCATTACTTTTAGGGGACAACATTTCCTTAATTTGTTTATAGGAATAGCAATAATATATTTAATTTATTATTTATGTGTAACCCAATCATCAAATATTTTTTGGTCAATTATAGTTATATCATTTGTTGTTGGTGTATTACTTATAATTCCAATTGGCGGAGCAGATATGCCGGTAGTTATTTCTATGCTGAATTCTTATTCAGGTTGGGCGGCTGCAGGAATTGGTTTTACGTTAGAAAATTCCGCACTTATAATTACAGGAGCGCTGGTAGGCTCCTCAGGAGCAATACTTTCTTATATAATGTGCAAAGGAATGAATAGATCATTCTTTAATGTTATTCTTGGAGGGTGGGGAGCTACAGACCAGACATCTTCATCAACATCAAAGGAACAAAAACCTGTTAAGAGTGGAAATGCAGATGACGCTGCATTCTTAATGAAAAATGCTTCATCAGTTATAATTGTTCCAGGTTATGGAATGGCAGTAGCCCAGGCACAGCATGCTTTGAGAGAAATGGTTGATCTCTTAAAGAAAAACGGCGTGAAAGTATCATATGCAATTCATCCTGTGGCAGGCAGAATGCCAGGTCATATGAATGTATTATTAGCAGAAGCAAATGTACCATATGACGAAGTATTTGAACTTGAAGAAATAAACAATGATTTTGCCAACTGCGATGTTGCATATGTTATTGGAGCAAATGATGTGACTAACCCAGTTGCGAAATCTGATCCACAGAGTCCAATTTATGGTATGCCAGTTTTAGATGTAGAAAAATGCAAATCAGTTTTATTTGTGAAAAGAAGTTTATCCCCTGGTTATGCAGGTATTGATAATGATTTATTTTACAGAGATAATACATTGATGCTTTTCGCAGATGCAAAAAAAATGACTGAGGATATTATAAAAGGTTTATAATTCTTAGACTAAATTTTATTTTCCTGCAAAAACCCAACCATAAGTGCATAATTAATCCAGAAAACTGTTGAATTAAAAGTTGAGTAAAAACTTCCTGATGGCAAATAAGGAATTAAAGAAGCTAATATAAATATTATTCCTGACAGTTGATATATGTTTCTCGTCTTCAGATATTGCTTTAAAGAAAAAAATAAAGAAGAAAAAATAAATATTAAAAATACACTATATCCAAATAACCCTGTTTCTGAAATTAGTTCAAAATGAATTTGATGAGGATGAGTTTTAGATCTATTAGAAGTATATGTATATTCCTCGTTACGGTAAATTTCTTTTGAACTTTCAACCCTAAAGTTTTTAATCCCAACTCCAAAATATTTATGATTTTGAAATATTTTATACGCAGCATCATAATGAGCACCATATTCAGATGTTTTAAGATAATTATTAAAACCATCTTTTTCAAAAATTATTTTGATTTGATTATAAAATCTCGATTTATAGGAGTCATTAATGTAAATGAAAGTTATAGATATAAAAATTACTAACAGTAAAGATAAAATTTTTTTATGAAAATCTTCATTAATTACTATAAATACAAGTAATGACATTCCTACGAAAACTTTAATAAAATTAGCTCTTTCTCCAATTATTAGGGAGATAAAAATAATCGTTACAAATAAAGTAAATAATAATAAATTATTAATTTTATAATTAAGAAAAAGATAACTAAAAATTATAAATACAAATCCAAAATAAAAATATCCACCAACTAATTCATCTCCAAATAATCCAGTAAGTCTTCCGGGCATATGTGACTTCATCCCTAAAATATTTTTTCCGAAAAAATATTCAATTAAAATGTCAAATACAAAGAATAGAAATATAAAAACCCATGCTTTGAATATTTTATGTTCAAATGAATTTTTAAGATTAATTATGTGACTAAAAGATAAAATAAAAAATATTATAAAAAAAAATTTTAAAACTCGAGGATATGAAAGTTCTAAATTCTGAGTAAATAATAAGTTTATTACTAATGAAAGAAAAAGAATACTTAAAATAATAAAAATTTTATTTTTAATTAATTCAGATCGAAAATTAAATAATAAGTATATAAAGCCAATTAATAATATAAAAATATTTGTTAATAAGTTTCCACTTATAAGTGCTGCAGGTATTAAGCTGAAAAGTACAACTAAAATTTTATTTGAAAAATCTCTAGTTTTTTCTGAAAAGTTAAATAAATACATCCTAATTGGTTGCGGGGGACGGATTTGAACCGCCGACCTCAAGGTTATGAGCCTTGCGAGCTACCAGGCTGCTCCACCCCGCGGTAATTAAATTCTGTTTTTTAATTTATTTAGTTTTTTTACTCTTTTAATATTTTCTTGTAGTATTCTTTTTTTCTTTTCAGAGGGCTTCTCGTAAGTATTTTTTAACTTAATTATTTTATAGAAACCATCTTTTTGGAGTTTTCTTTTTAAAACCCGCAATGCTTGCTCAACATTATTATCTTTAACCTCTATTTTAATAACTACCTCCAAAAAAACGCTTAGTTAACATTATATAATTATTTTGTCTATTTTTTTCTTATAAAGATTTTGAATTATTTTTTTTTAACTTTTGCTCTCTTTTAATCCTTCTGTCCGCCTTATCTAGTGACTCTAACAATTCTTTTTGTGAAAATAATCCCATAGCAACAGGATCTTTTGGATTTAAGTTGTTGTAATTCCAATAACTTTTATTTCTAATAGCTTTCACAGATGCGCTAGTTATTCCTACCAACTTTGATATTTGAGAGTCTTTTAATTTAGAATGATTTTTTAAAAGCCAAAGAGCAGAGTCTGGTTTATCTTGTCTTTTTGACAAAGGAACATATTTTTTGTCCTTTTTTTGTTGCGCACTGATTTGAATTTCATTTTGAGATATAATCAATGGTCTATTCTCATCTTTGCTTGAAAGTTCAATTTCTTCCCTAGTTAGTTGGCCAGAAATGATTGGATTATAACCAACGATACCTTTTCCTACCTCTCCGTCTGCGATACTCCTTATTTCAACTTCATGCATTTTACAAAAATCTGCTATCTGTTTGAAAGTTAACGATGTATTTTCTACTAACCATATAGCGGTTGCAACAGGCATTAGAGGTGCACTTGACATCAATTTATTTTGAGGACCTAAAATTTTGAAACTTTTTATTAAATTTACTTACTCTACCTTTATCAAGTAATTTTTGTTTTCCCCCAGTCCATGCTGAATGAGATTTAGGATCTATCTCTAGTTTAAGAACATCACCTTCTTTTCCCCATGTAGATTTTGTCTCAAACTGAGACCCATCAGTCATTTGGACTTTTATAGAGTGATAGTCTGGGTGAATTTTTTTTTTCATAGCGGCTTTATAGCAAAACTTTTTTATAAAACAATTAAAAGTTTGTTAGTAAATTGGTTAAATCTTTATAAATTGCTTCTGAGGATGCAATTATTTTGTGATTTTTAATTTTTTTTATGTCCACTGGGCTTATAATTCCACCTGCTTCAGTAATAATTAGCAAGCCAGCTGCTATGTCCCAAATATTAAGTTTTTTTTGAAAAAATCCATCTAGTCTTCCTGCTGCTACATAAGCCAAATCTAAAGCCGCACTTCCACTTAATCTTAAATTGAAATTTGATTTTTGAACTCCATCTTGATTAGAACCGAATAAACATTCGTCTAAATTATTTTTTTTTGAAACTCTTATTCTTTGATTATTAAAAAAAGCACCTGAATTTTTTTCTGCATGGTAGAGTTCATTTTTTATTGGATCATGTATTGCAGCAGAAATTATTTCATTATTGCTAACAAACGCAATTGATATACAAAAGTGTGGAATTCCATGTAAAAAATTTGTTGTACCATCTATTGGATCAATTATCCAAAAATTTTCTTTATTTTCTCTAATTAAAATTCCTGCCTCTTCACTAATTATAGAGTATTTTTTTTTTGATAATTCATTAATTAAAATTTTTTCAACCTTTTTATCTGCATTTGTTACAAAATCTTTTGGTCCTTTTTTAGAAACCTGAAGATTTTCTAGTTCACCAAAGTCTCTTATGAGAACTTTTGAGGCTTTTTCACAAGCTTTAATCATTAAATTAAGATTTGGAGATATTGATTTCATCAATTTTAAATTTTTTTTATATATTCAATTGATCTAGTGTCTACTATTATTCTGTCTCCACTTTCAATAAATGGAGGAACCTGAAGATTTATTCCATTTTCAAGTAATGCTGGCTTATAGGAAGAAGCTGCGGTTTGACCTTTAATCACTGCATCGGTTGTTTCTATTTTACATTCTATTTGATTTGGTAGATCAATTTTAATTGGCATATCATTATAAATTCCTAATTTAACTTCCAATCCTTCAGTTAAGAATTTTGATTTTTCTCCTATTAAATCTTGTTTTAAACTTATCTGTTCAAACGTTTTATTATTTATGAAATAATAATCGCCTTTGTCTTCATATAAAAAATTATATTCTATCTCTTCAACTATTGCTCTTTCAACACTATCACTTGACCTAAATCTCTCATTTAATTTTGTATTTTTATTAATACTTTTCATCTCAACTTGATTAAATGCTCCACCTTTACCAGGTTTTACATGTTGAGTTTTTATGACTTCCCATAAATCATTATTGTGCTCTATTATCATTCCAGTTTTAATTTCATTACCTGATATTTTCATTTTAGTTTCTTTATAGCTTCCCGTGGTTTAAATTTTTTATTTTTCCAAATGAAGCTTGAGATAGCTAAAAAGTCAGCTTTATTCAACAAAAGTTTTTTGTAATTTTGTTGATTGATTCCTCCAATTGCTATTATTGGTTTATTTGAGAGTTTTCTAAATTTTTTTAAATCTCTTATTGAAGCCATTTTTTTTACCTTTTTTGTTTTACTTAAATTGAACGCTCCTATAGCAATATAATCAGCTTTATCATTTATTGCTTCCTTAGCTTTTTTGGTTGAATTATTACATGTAATCCCAATAATCTTATTTCCTAATAATTTTCTAGCAAGTTTAATATCCATATCATCGCTTCCCAAATGGCACCCATCTGCATCAACTTCTTTGGCAATAAATGGATCATCATTTATAATGAATTTGACATTGTATCTTTTACAAATTTTTTTTACTTTTTTAGAAATAAATATAATTTTATTTTTAGAACTATTTTTTAATCTTAATTGGAAAAACTTGACTTTATTTAATTCTAAAACAGATTTTAAATCAACATAAAAATTACGATATATTTTATTTGGAGATATTAAATAAATAAATTTAGTTTTGAATTTCAAGTTCTTTAGACCATTTTCCTTGAGCTGCAAGAGAACACATTTTAGCTCGGTGGTTAAAAACCTTTTGAGTACCCACGGTGTCTTTAATATTTTTAGACCAATGCTTTAAAGCACTTTGTTGAAGAGCTCTCCCATAAGAGTAAGTCATAATCATGTTAGTAGTATTTTTCTTACTTATAAGGTTAAGATTTTCAGTAGCTTCTATTTCATTTTGACCACCTGACAGAAAAGCTATCCCTGGAACTTCATTTGGGACGCATTCTTTTAAACATTTCAAAGTAAGTTCTGCAATTTCTTCATTGCTTATTTTTTTCTTAGCATCAGCACCATCTAAAATCATATTTGGTTTTAATATAATCCCAGTTAGATCAATTTTATGAAGAATTAACTCGTCAAAGCATTTTTTAATTACTTCCGAAGTTTTTTCAAAACATACTTTTGCCGAATGTTCTCCATCCATTAAAACCTCCGGCTCTACAATTGGAACCATTTCACTTTCTTGAACTAAGGCCGCATATCTTGCTAACGCATGCGCATTTGAGTAGACAGCAAGTTTACTCGGATAATCATCTGAAATAGAATAAACACCTCTCCATTTTGTAAATCTTGCGCCTAGTTTGTAATATTCTTTCAATCTTTCTCTTAAACCATCAAGTCCTTCAGTAATTTTTTCTTTGGAAGATCCTGCCAAAACTTTGGCGCCCGTATCCACCTTTATTCCTGCTATTGCACCACTTCCATTAATTAATTCAGGAATTTTTTTTGATCCTGAGGATTGTTTTATTGTTTCGTCATATAAAATAACCCCACCTATGCAACTCTTCATTCCTTCAGAAGAAAATAATATTTTTCTAAAATTTAGTCTACTCTCTTCATTTGATTTAATATTCACTGACTCCAATCTTTTGGTCATTGTTGTTGTACTTTCATCTGCAGCGAGAATTCCTTTACCGTTTGATAAAATGTTAAGTGATATTTTGTTTAGTTCAGTCATTTAATTAAGAGCTTTTATACCAGGCAATTCTTTTCCTTCAAGATATTCCAGAAATGCTCCACCAGCAGTTGAAACGAAATTAAAAGAATTAAAAATACCAATTTTGTTTAAAAGATAAACAGTATCACCTCCTCCAGCTACTGAAAAAATTTCATTTAATTTATTTTTTTCAGCAATTTTTTTCGCTATTTCAAAACTTCCTTGTGCAAATTTAGGATTTTCAAAATATCCAGCAGGTCCGTTCCATAAAACTGTTTTACTTAACTCAATTATTTTTTTTGTTTTTTCAATTGTTTTTGGGCCAATATCTAAAATAATATCATCGTTATCTACTTGGTTAAGATCTTTAATTTTTGGAATTCCATCTATTTCTTTTCCAACAACAACATCATCAGGAAAGATTATAGAGCAAGTATATTTTGAAGAATATTTAAAAATTTCATCAATAATTGACTCACAGTTATTTTCTTGAATTGATTTACCAATAGTATGACCATGATATTTGATGATATTATTAGCCATCGCACCTACAATTATAATATTATCAAACTTGGGTATCAAATTTTTTATAATAGTAATTTTTGTTGAAATTTTTGATCCACCTATAATACAAGTAACTGGTTTTTTAATGTCTGTTGTAACTTTTTCTAAGGCATTAATTTCAGTTTCTAATTGTAAGCCACCAAATGAAGGGATAAATTTTGTAATTTTACTTACTGAAGCATGAGCCCTATGTGAGCAAGAAAATGCCTCATTAATATATATGTCCCCAAGGCTTGCTAAATGTCTTGAAAAATAATTATCATTTTTTTCTTCTTCGATATAAAATCTTATATTTTCTAAAAAAACTATTTCGCTATCTGAATCAGTAAATAGGCTTTCTTTTTTTAATTTAAATATATTTTCTGTAATAAGTTTTATTTTTTTATTTAATTTTTTTTCTAAATTTTTACAAATTGGTCCAAGGGATAGATCTTTATTTTCTTT
>CACFTE010000020.1 GCA_902569105.1 uncultured Pelagibacteraceae bacterium
GATAATTAAGAAAGTTCTTAAAAGAAAATATAATATTCAAAGAATAGATGGCTTAGAGGAGAGTAAGGTAACTCCTCCAGAAGAAGTATATCAGAGAATAAAAGCGGAAAATAATAGAATTGGCGAAGCAAGAGCTATTAATTCTGATTTACCTTTTTTTAAAGATCAATTTATTATGCCAGTTGAAGGTATCATCAGTGGAGTTTATGGAAGTCAAAGAATTTTAAATGGTAAACCTAGATGGCCACATTATGGAATTGATATAGCTGCAAAGCAAGGAACTAAAATTAAATCATCAGGCACAGGTGTTGTCACTATGGCAGAAGATGATCTTTATTACACGGGTGGCACAGTAATTATGGATCACGGTCATGGTATCTCTACAATTTATTCACATCTTGAAACAGTAATAGTTTCTGTAGGAGATAAAATTAATCAAGGAGATATTATTGGAACTGTTGGTTCAACTGGAAGATCAACAGGTCCTCATTTAGATTTTAGAATTAATTGGTTCCAAACAAGATTGGATCCAATGAGTGTGTTGGAAAAATAATTTGAGAGTTAAATTTAATAAAAAAATCGAATATTTTTTAAAAAGTTTCCTTCCAAAAAAATATCAATTTAAAAAAAGAATACAAAGAGCGATCAAAAAACTAGATGAGCCAGAATTATTCATTATCAATCAATTAATTGAGGCTGGAACTGATAGTATTGATGTGGGTGTTTATCGAGGGGTGCACTCATATGAAATGTCAAAATATAGTGATCATGTTCATTCATTTGAACCCAATCCAGTAATCTTTAAAGAGTTAGAAAAATATCTACCACAAATAATTAAAAATATAAGTTTATATAATTGTGCCCTTTCGGAAAAAAGTGGAAAAAAAATACTAAAAATACCAATCCGGGACTCAGAGTCAGATAAATCTAATTATGAGGAATATTATAAAATGGGATTAGCGACTATTCACGAAAAAAATAATTTTGAAAACTACGATGAGTTTGAAATAAATAGTAAAAAATTAGACGAATTTAATTTTGAAAAAAAAGTTTCATTTATCAAGATTGATGTAGAGGGTCATGAAATTGAGGTTCTTGAAGGATCTAAAGAATTAATTAAAAAATTTAAACCTACTTTAATGATAGAAATTGAAGAGAGGCACTCAAAAAGAAGTTTAGAAGAATCTATCTCTTATGTATGCTCATTAGGTTATGAAGTTTTTTGTTTAAAAAATAAGGAATTAGTCCCTTTTCAAAATATAAATAATCCAAAAGATTTTAATAACTTTATATTTAAAACTTTAAAAAATTGATTTGTAATAGAGGAAATAATCGTTATCAAAATTTTTTATCAACCGATTTACAATTATATTTATTAATTGTTCTACTGATGTCTGGATTAAATTTTTCATCCATCTTTGTATCAATAATATATTGACCAGTTATCCTATTTAGTTTACTTGAGGATTTCAGGCCATCACCTATAAGGCCAGTCCAAAGAATTATTGAACTACCCCATATTACATCCGATAGTTTTTGAAAGTAATTCATTAAATCCGAATACTGATAAATTGTTTCATTTTTATCATCTAATTCAAAGATATATTCTAAATGTGTTTTTTGATCTATGATAACTTCCCCAGATCTTTTATAATTTATTTGCTCATAAGATATGCAGCTTATGATAGTTGTTTTAGCAATGGCATTCCCACTTAACAATATGCCCATAACCACAATCCCTAAGATTTTTTTCATATTTAAATTTTAACAATTGATTAATAAAACAACAACCAAAGACCTACAAAAAATAATAAAGTTCCACCTAATTTATTTAAAATATTTATATATTTATTAATTATTATCTCTCTAAATTTACCAAATAGCACTGCATACATTCCATCAAATATTGCACCTACAATCATAAATAAAATTCCAAAATAGATTATCTGACTTCCTACTGGTTGACTAATATCAATGAACTGTGGAATGAATGCGCCAAGAAATAAAAATGCTTTAGGGTTAGATAAGATGACTATTAATCCTTGTAGAATAAATTTCTTATCAAATTTATTTAATTTTTCTGAATTATCTGAAAGATTTTTTGAAGTAAAACTTAAATATCCTAATGTCATTAAATAAACTGCACCAATTATTCTAACAACTTTTATTACATCATCCAAAAAAGGAGATATAGCTTTAAATCCTAACGCTAAAAGCAAAATTAATATAATTAAACCTATTTGAGTTCCAACTACATTTAAAATTCCAGCTCTCATTCCAGATTTTAATGAGTTAGCTATTATTAAACTTACAGTTGGACCAGGAACAACCACAACTAAGAAACTTGCAATTAAAAAATATATTATTTCCATTGAATGTGTTTTTGATTGAAATTATAGTATTTACATCATGGGTCTTCACTTTTCACAAGAAGAATTTAAATCAAGAAAATCTAAAGTTTTAAATTCAATGAAAGAGCAAAATATAGATGCACTTTTAATGTTTAGACAAGAATCTATGTATTGGCTTACTGGCTATGACACTTTTGGTTATGTTTTTTTTCAAACTTTAATTTTGGATCAAAAAGGAAATATAATTCTATTAACTAGAGCACCAGATCTAAGACAAGCACAAAATACTTCTAATATTGAAGATATAAGAATTTGGGTTGATAAAGATGGTTCTAATCCAACCCATGATCTTAAAATTATTTTGAATGAACTTAATCTTAAAGGAAAAAAATTAGGAGTTGAGTATGAAGCTTATGGGTTAACAGGAAGAAATGCTTTAAGATTAAATAAATCTTTAGATAATTATTGTTCTATTGAAGATAAATCAGACCTCATTACCAAGTTAAGAGTTGTTAAATCAAAAGAGGAAATTGTTTATGTAAGAAAGGCTGCCGAACTTGCTGATAAAGCCTTAGATGAAGTTTGGAAACATGCAAAGGCAGGTGTAAGCGAATCTAAAATATTAGCTGAAATGAATAGAGTAATATTTGAAGGTGGTGGAGATTATCCTGCTAATGAATTTATTATTGGTTCAGGAAAGAATGCCCTACTTTGCCGTTATCAAGCAGAAAAACAAATTTTAAAAAATCCTGATCAATTAACTATTGAGTGGGCTGGCACTTTTAGACATTATCACTCAGCAATGTTTAGAACCATTCCAATTGGCAAATCTGACCCTGAGCATCACAAAATGCACGAAGCTTGTGTAGAAGCATTAAAAAATTGTAAAAGTAAATTAATACCAGGAAATAAAATTGGACAAGTTTTTGATATTCATGCAAAAACATTCGATGATCTTGGTTTCAATAAAGCAAGAATGAATGCTTGTGGTTATTCTCTAGGAACTACTTTTTCTCCAAATTGGATGGACTGGCCAATGCTTTACACTGGTAATCCGTATGTCATTGAACCGGGCAATGTATTCTTTATGCATATGATATTAATGAATTCGGATAATCAATTAGCAATGAATCTTGGAGAAACATACCTTGTTACAGATCAAGGAAATGAAAGATTGGGTAAACAGAAATTAGATTTAGTTGTTCTTTGATTACTTGTTTTGAACAGCGCAAATATCTTTGATCACTGGAACATTTGCACAATCACCACATTTAGTAACCTGTACTAAACAACCATCATCCATTACTTTAACATCAACAACTCTATCACATTTAGAGCAAGTTGATGAAATAGTTAAACCACATTTTTTACAGTTATAAGTTTGTGTATCCATAAATCCTAAATAATAATTTAAAAATTTAATTCAAGAAATTTTATTTTGAATGATAATCATTCTCAAAAAAAAAATTTTTTTATTGGAAAAAAAATAATAATGATAATCATTATCAAAATTATTTATCTCATATCACAAGTAAAAAAGGAAATTTCTTTACCTTGATTCGGTGTATCAATATTTGTTGTAATTTCATGAAGCATTTCACCTGTAGATTTATTAATAAAAACTGACTCAGAATACTTTTCATCATAAGTTAAAACTCGAAGTAAAATTGTATTATCTTTTATGATTTGAGTATCATAAATCGCACCGTTTGGAGCATTAGTGAAAAATTCGGATAGACCAATTATCTTTAGCTCTTGAGATTTGATTGCTTTTATATTTATTTTTCTATCTTTATTATCTTTAATCTGATCTGCACTAAATTCTTTGTAATCGTATATTTCATTTTTTAATATTTGCTTATCAAATTTGCAATTTGAGTTCTTATTATAATCAATTGTAACATTTAAAAATGCTGCTTTAGCACTTAAATTAAAAATTAATGAAACAAAAGTTATAAAGAGAAAATTTTTCATTTAAATTTAATTATTTATTTACTTGTTCCTTAACGTATTCAACACAAATCTTTTCAGCTTCCTCTCTAGATAAATCAGGATTTAATTTTTTTTGTCCCATTAAACAAGCTTGAATACTCTTGCTGATATTAAATGAACTATATTTATCCTTAGCTATATATAAAAGCACAAGTGCAACTAATATAAAAATTATAGATTTATATTTTTTCATTAAATTTCTGTTCTTGCTCTTAATCTCTCATAAAATAAGCGAGTGTAAACCCCTATATTTAATAATAAATCTGTTGGTAGCTTTCTAGGTTTAACTATATTTTTAATTATACTGATTTTGTCAGAGTCTTGATTTGAAGCCATTAATGCTATTTGCTCTCCGAAAAATGTTCCAGATCCAATTCCAGATCCATTGTAGCACCCAGCCACATAAACTTTATCATTTATTTTTTCAAAAATTTGAGATCCATTTCTACTTCTACAAACTACACCCGACCAAGTACTTTCAATTATATTGTTTGGCAAACAAGGAAATCTTTTATTTATACCTTTTTCGTGAATTTTTTTTCTAGCTTCTAGATGCTCACTAGGAAAATTATTTGGATTACTTAATTCAGCAGTATTTCTGATTAATATTCTTCTATCTTTTGTCATTCTTATAGTGGCTCCCATTGGTCTAATTGGTAATACACCCCACTCTTTTGGTCTTCCAATATTTTCATATTCACTATTATTTAATGGTCTTGTTAAACTTGCTGTCAGTGTTAAAGGGAAACTATAATTTTTTTTGACCTTTAAAGATCTTAAAAAACCATTTGTACAAAAAATTATTTTTTTTGTTAAAATTATATTATTTTTAAAAATACACTTAATTTTATCAGAATTTATTTCCCATTTTTCTAGATGAGTATTTTCAAATAATTCAACATTATCAGGCAATGTATCAACCATGGCTCTAATTAATTTTCCAGGATTTAATAAAATTCCTCCAGAGGTATAAACACCTACATTATAAAATGAAGTTCCTAATTTTTGCTTAAGATTATCTTTGTATAAAATTTTGTTATCGAAGTTAAGAGATGATAATAGATTACTAAATTTAATAGCTACTTTTTCATCAGATATTTGAGACGAAGCAAAATATTTTCCACATGAATTCCATTCACAATCTACCTGATATTCTTTTACAAATCTTTTAACTGAACTTATACCTTCTTTGTAAATTTTTATTTTTTTTTTATAATTTTCAATATCTCTATTGGATGTAAATCCATCATTTAATGTTGTATCAACTAGATAGCCAGAGTTTCTCGCGCTAGACCCCTCACCTGCTAATTGTGAGTCAATTAAAACTATTTTTGATGATTTAGAATTATTTGATAATTGTCTTGCAGCGGATAATCCTGTGTATCCCGCTCCAACAATTAAATAATCACATAATAAATCTCTGTCTAATTGTTTAATATTAGTTCTTTTAGGTAAACAATTGATCCACCCACAATTTGGATCATTTAAAATAGACATTATATTTAAATTGCTTGAGATGCAGATATAAAATTATAACCAAAAGTATCTGCAACAGCTTTATATGTTACTTCACCTTTGCAAACATTTAAACCTGCTAAAAAGTTTTTATCTTCACTTAAAGCTTTTTGATAACCATTGTTCGCTAATTTCATCAAATAAGGAAGTGTTGCTTTATTTAGTGCAAAAGTGGAAGTTCTTGGTACTCCACCTGGCATGTTTGCTACGCAGTAGTGCACTACATCATCTACTATAAAAGTAGGATTCCCGTGTGTCGTTGGTTTACTTGTTTCAACACAACCACCTTGATCAATAGCAACATCAACTATTACAGAACCTCTTTTCATTAATTTTAACATATCTTTAGTAATTAATTTAGGTGCTTCAGCGCCAGGGATTAAAACGCCACCAACTAGTAAATCTGCTTCAGCAACTAGCTTATTTAAATCAATTTTATCACTTTGTTCTGGAATAATTTTATCTCCAAAAATTTGAACTAATTGTTTAAGTCTTGCCTCAGACTTATCAACAATATGAACCTTTGCTTTCATTCCTGTCGCTATTGTAGCGGCATTTTCTCCTACAACTCCACCACCAAGAATTAATACATTTGCCGGCTCACCACCTGGTGCTCCTCCTAATAGTATTCCTCTTCCTTTTTGATTTTTTTCTAAACAATGAGCGCCTGCTTGAACAGACATTCTTCCTGCAACAGCACTCATTGGTGCTAACAATGGAAGTCTTCCATTATTATCTGTTACCGTTTCATAAGCTATGCAAACTGACTTACTCTTAACTAAGCCTGCTGTTAATTCTTTAGCTGCCGCCAAGTGTAAGTAAGTAAATACTATTTGATTTTCTCTAATCATTTTTACTTCATTTACTAATGGCTCTTTTACCTTAACTATTATTTCTGCATCATTAAAAATGTCTTCTACTTTATCTACAATTCTTGCACCTGCACTACTGTAATGTTCATTTTCAAAACCTGCTTCAAAACCTCCATTATTTTCAACTAATACTTCGTGGCCATTTGAAGTTAATTGTTTTACACTGTCAGGGGTTAAGCCAATCCTGTTCTCTTGAGGTTTTATTTCCTTCGGAAGGCCAATTTTCATTAAGAACTAATTTTTCTTAGATTTTGAATAATTTGTAATACCTGTTCTTAGTTTCTCTATAATTTCGTCAATATGTTTTTTCTCACAGATAAACATTGGTGCAATTATTAAACAGTCTCCAGTGGCTTTGAAATTAACTCCTGCATCATAACAATGTTTGAAGCAAGTAAAGCCAGCTGCTCCAGGCTTTTTATCCATTTTAATGTCGATGCCACCCATCATTCCATATCCTCTTATATTATCCACAACATCGATATCTTTTAACGAAAATAATCCCTCTTGGAAATATGGAGCTAAGTTTTTTGCTCTATTAAAAATATCATCTTTTTCAAATATATCTTGTACAGCTAATGCTGCTGCAACTGATATTGGAATTCCTGAATAAGTATATCCATGAAATAACTCTATCGAACCTTTTGGCGCATTATCAACAATTGCATCATAGATTTCTTCTTTACATGCAACTACTCCCATTGGACTAATTCCGTTAGTTGTCGCTTTTGCCATAGTCATTAAATCAGGAGTAACTCCATACTCTTGAGATGCAAATGGAGAACCAGTTCTTCCCCAGCCAGTAATCACTTCGTCGAATATTAAAAGGATTCCGTGTTTATCACATATCTCTCTTAATCTTTGCAAATAACCTTTTGGTGGAACTAATGTTCCTGTCGATCCAGCAATTGGTTCAACAATACATGCGGCTATATTTTCTGCACCAAAGTTTGTACAAATTCGCTCTAAGTCCTCTGCCAGTTCAACTCCGGTTTCAGGTTGACCAGAAATAAATTTATGTTCGGGTAAATGTGTATGTCTCATATGAACAACACCTGGCATCAAAACACTTGCAAAAGTTTTTACGTTATTAACCATTCCACCTACTGAAGTCGCTCCAATATTCATACCATGATAACCTCTTTCTCGACCAACAAATCTAAATCTTTGACTATCTCCTCTTGCTCGATGATAAGCTATTGCAATTTTAATTGCTGTCTCAACTGCTGTTGATCCACATATTGTATAAAACATTCTATTTAAATTTCCTGGAGTATGTTTTGAAATTCTAGTTGCTAATTCAAACGATCCGCCAAACCCTTGTTGAAAAGGTTGTGCATAATCTAAAGTTTGCAATTGTTTTGTAATTGCATCAATAATTTCGTGTCTACCATGTCCTAATGGATTACAAAATAATCCTGAACTTGCATCTATTTGAGTTTGTCCTTGGTGATTTTTTAAATAAACACCTTTTGCCTCAACAATTAATCTTGGATTTGCCTTAAAGTCTCTATTTGAACTAAATGGCATCCAATGTTCATTTAGAGAATTTGG
>CACFTE010000021.1 GCA_902569105.1 uncultured Pelagibacteraceae bacterium
GGAGGCGTGTTTAGATCATAGTAAAAATTCAAAGAGCAAAATAGCTTCTGCAAGTGTATTACAAGCTCGTCAACCTATCTACAAATCCTCAATTAATAATTCAAAAAAATATGAAAAATACTTAGGTAATTTATTTAACAACATATAAATCATTATTTTTACCGTAATCTTGTGGTAACAAAGTAAAAAAATCATTAAAACAATATTCCGTCTATTTTAGTATATGAAGGTAGCTAAATAATCATAAACGATTATATACTTAATTATAAATAAATTAATTATGACCATATATGCTCTGTCATCTGGACCCGGTATCTCTGGAATTGCAGTAACCAGGGTATCTGGAAATAAAGCTAAAGATATACTGAAATCAATTATTAATGGTAAATTTCCCGATGAAAGAGTAGCAACATTAAAAAAAATTATTAACCCAAGAACTAATGAATTAATCGATGAAGGTATAGTTATTTGGTTTAAAGGACCCAATAGTTATACAGGAGAGGATATGATAGAATTCCATACTCATGGTAGTAAAGCAGTAGTTAACAAACTTCAAAATATATTAGAACAATTTGATGGATGCAGAATTGCAGAGGCTGGCGAGTTCACAAAATTAGCATTTCAGAATAATAAGATAAATTTATTAAAAGCAGAGAGTATAGGTGATTTAATTGTAGCTGAAACTGAGCTACAAAGACAACAAGCTCTTAGGATAATGTCAGGCGTTAGTTCTAATAAGTTTAATTTGTGGAGAGATGAACTAATAAAAATGCTTGGTGAAATTGAAGCTAAAATTGATTTTCCAGATGAAGATTTACCAGTTGATATTTCAAATACAATAAAATCAAATGCCAAAAGAATTAATGAAGAAATAGAGAAAACCTTAGATGATGATAAAACTGGTGAAATAATACGTGAAGGCTTTAAAGTTGCAATTATCGGACCACCTAATGTAGGTAAATCTAGTTTATTAAACTATCTTTCAAAGAGAGAAGCAGCTATAGTTTCTGAAAAGGCTGGAACAACACGCGATGTAATTGAAGTACATCTAGATATTGAAGGTATTCCAATAATAATCTGTGACACTGCTGGTATAAGAGACTCGAATGATGAAATTGAAAATAGAGGCGTTAAATTAGCTATTAGTAGAGCTGAGGATGCTGATTTAAATATTATCCTATTAGATCCTAGAAACGTTGATTTTAAAGGGTTTTTTAACAATCATATTGAGGATAAATCAATTATAGTTATTAATAAATCGGACTTAGGAGTAGACAATTTACCTATTTTAAAAACTAATATAATTCCAATTTTAATCTCCATAAAAGAAAATAAAAATGTAGATAAGCTAATTGATCAAATCAAAATAAAACTAAAAAACCAATTTTTAAAAAATGATAATGTTCTTATTACAAGATCAAGACACAGATACCATCTTAAAGAGTGCAATAAGCACCTAAGTAGGTTTTTAGAAAAGAAAAACAATGAGGATTACGATAAAGCTGCAGAAGATTTAAGACTATCAATTAGGCATATAGGAACAATTGTTGGAAGAGTCGATGTTGAGGAAATACTGGGCTCAATTTTTGAAAATTTCTGTATTGGTAAATAAGAAATCTCATAGCTTGTAAAAAAAAAAATCAGTAATAAATTAAACTTATGAAAAATGAATTATCATTTGATGTAGTAGTTATAGGTGGAGGTCATGCAGGTTGCGAAGCTGCTGCTGCTGCATCGAGGCTAGGAGTAAACACAGCTCTATTTACTCATAAATTTGAAACAATTGGAGAAATGTCATGTAATCCAGCTATAGGTGGTTTAGGCAAAGGGCATCTAGTAAGAGAGATAGATGCTTTAGATGGTGTCATGGGAGACGTTGCAGATAAGTCGGGTATTCAATTTAGGTTACTTAATAGAAGCAGAGGTCCTGCTGTTAGAGGTCCTAGAACACAAAGTGACAGATATCTATATAAAAAATATATGCAAGAAAAGCTTGTAAACTATTGTAATTTAACGATATTTTCTGATCCTGTAATTGAGTTTATTTTTGATAAAAACTCTATAAATGGATTTACTACACAACAAGGAAAAAAAATTAATTGTTCCAAGTTAATATTAACAACTGGTACATTTTTAAATGGTGTCATACATATTGGTGAAACACAGACACCTGCTGGAAGATATAATGAGAAACCAACAGTTGGTCTTAGTGAACAATTAAAAAAATTAGATTTTAAAATTGGAAGACTAAAAACAGGTACTCCACCAAGGTTAGATGCTAGGACAATAAATTACAAAAATTTAGAAGAACAGCACGCAGATGAGGATCCTTATTTCTTTTCATTCTTAACAAAAAAAAATTACAATAAGCAGATCTCTTGTAGAATGACTTATACGAATGATGAAGTGCACAATTTAATTTCTAAGAACCTCAAGAGAAGCGCAATGTACTCTGGCAATATTAAAAGTTTGGGACCAAGGTACTGCCCCTCCATTGAAGATAAAATTGTTAAATTCTCTGATAAAAAAAGACATCAGATTTTTTTAGAGCCAGAAGGATTGAATGATCATACGGTTTATCCAAATGGCATATCAACCTCACTCCCATCTGATTTACAGCAAGAAATATGTAGTAAAATCAATGGTTTAGAAAACGTAAAAATAATTAGAGCAGGTTATGCTATAGAATATGACTTTGTTGATCCAAGAGAGCTTTTCTTAACACTTGAGGCAAAAAAAATTAAGAATTTTTATTTGGCTGGTCAAATTAACGGAACCACTGGGTACGAGGAGGCTGCAGCTCAGGGCCTAATCGCAGGTATTAACGCCGCTTTATCTATTAAAGGTCAGGAACCTTTTATATTAGAAAGGTCAGAGGCATATATAGGGGTGATGATTGATGACCTTGTAACCAAAGGTGTAGCTGAACCATATAGAATGTTCACCTCCAGAGCAGAGTATAGATTAAGCTTAAGAGCTGATAATGCAGACTTTAGATTAACAAAAAAAGGGATATCTATAGGCCTCGTAGGTGATAATAGATCTAAAGAATTTATTGAAAAGTCATCTAATCTAAAAAAAACTGATAAAATAATGAATAGTTTATATATAAGTCCATCGAGAGCTTCAAAATATGGTGTTATCATAGCAAAAGATGGTGTTTTAAGAAGTGCGAGCCAAATATTGAGCCAAAAAGATGTAAATATGGACAAAATACGAGAAATTTGGCCGAAAGTACCAAAAATTTCAAGTGAAGTTGATGAGCAAATAGAGATAAATGCTCATTATAAAGGCTATTTGAATAAGCAAAAAGCAGATATAATAGCCTTTAAAAGAGATGAAAATTTAATAATACCAGAAAATTTAAATTATAGTAATTTGGATGGTTTATCCAATGAGGTTAAGACTAAATTAAACGAAATTAGACCTAAAACCCTGGGACAGGCGCTAAGAATCGATGGAATTACCCCTGCTGCAGTATATATTTTGTTGTCTCATGTCAAAAGAAAGTCTATTAAGCATATAGCTTGATTGATTCGAATATTTTAAATTATAACTGTTTGGAACCTCTTAATGTTTCACGTGAAACATTTCCTGAACTAGAGGAGTTTAGGCAAATTATAATAAAAAAAAATAGGAGTATTAATCTTATTAGCAAGACCACTGAAAAAATTTCAAAAGAAAGACACATAATTGATAGTGCGCAAATTATTGAATTAATTGATTTAAATAAGTCAGTATGCACAGATATTGGCTCGGGTTCTGGTTTGCCAGGAATAGTTTTAGCTATAATTATGAAACACAAAAACTTAGATATGAAGTTTAAACTTTATGAAAAAAGTTATCATAAAAGTAATTTTTTAAAAGAGGTGTCGAACAAATTCAATCTAAATGTTGAGGTATTTCAAAAGGACATATTCGAAGAAAGAAATTTAAGTTCAGATATAATTGTAGCCAGAGCATTTAAGCCGCTCCCGGTAATTTTAGATTTAGTACATAGTAATTTCAAATATTTTAAAGAAGTAATTTTATTTTTAGGAAAAAATGGAAAGGGAATTTTACAGCGAGTTTTGAAAGAATGGAGTTTTGAATACGACGAAAAAAAAAGTATAACAAATTCAGAATCAACAATATTAAAAATCACAAATTTAGAAAAGATATGAAAGAAAAAATAATTTCTGTAATTAATCAAAAGGGCGGAGTTGGAAAAACTACAACGGTAATCAATCTTGCTGCTGGGTTAAGCTTATCAGGTAAAAAAGTTTTAGTAATAGATTTAGATCCTCAAGGCAACGCTACTACAGGATTGGGATTGTCTAATTTGGAAAATTCTGAAAAGTCTATTTATAGTGTTTTAAATGGATCAAAAAAAATTTCAGAAGTTATTGAAAAAACAAAATTTGAAAATTTGGATCTTATAACTTCCAATGTAGATTTATCAGGTTTAGAGGTTGAAACAGCAGGAGACAGTAGAAGATCTTTTGTTCTAAAGGATCAAATAATGGCATATTTAAATGATTCTAGGGGATTGTACAGTCATATATTGATTGATTGTCCTCCTTCTTTAAGCCTTCTGACAATTATGGCTTTGGTAGCATCTGACTCGCTTTTGGTACCTCTTCAAACAGAATTTTTTGCTCTTGAGGGTGTAACACAACTCGTTAAAACAATTGAGAGAATAAAAAGCAATCTTAACCCTGATTTATCGATAAGAGGAATCTTATTAACTATGTACGATAAAAGAAATAAGCTTTCTAGTGAGGTTGAGAAAGAGGCTCGTAATTATTTCAAAGAAAAAGTATATCAAACAGTGGTCCCCAGAAATGTAAGATTATCAGAGGCACCATCACATGGAATGCCTGTTTTATTCTATGATAAGTCTTGTCCAGGAAGTAAATCTTATTCTAACTTTACTAATGAATTTATAAATCAAGAAAAAATAATGGAGAGCGCGGCATGACAAATACATTTAAATTAAAAAAAGGTTTAGGTAGAGGGTTATCATCCTTAATTGGTGACAGTACGCCTTCTGTTAAATCAAATAAAGTTTCAATTAGTTCAATTGTAAGAAATAAATATCAACCTAGAAAAAGCTTTAAGAAAGCCCAAATGGAAGATCTTACTAACTCAATCAAAGAAAGAGGAATAATTCAGCCGATTGTCGTAAGAAAGCAATCAGACAAATACGAAATTATAGCTGGGGAAAGGAGATGGCAAGCTGCTCAAAATGCCGGTCTACACGAAGTTCCAATTGTTGAGGTTGAAGCGGATGATTTAAAGTCATTAGAATTTGCTATAGTTGAAAATGTTCAAAGAGATGACTTAAATCCAATCGAAGAGGCAAATGGATATAAAAAACTTATAGATGAATTTAATTATGATCAAGATAAAGTTGCTAAATTTATTGGTAAAAGTAGAGCACATATTACAAATTGTATTAGATTATTATCTCTGCCAACAGAGGTTATAAAATTAATAGAAGAACAAAGGCTATCTCAAGGACATGCAAAAGTTTTAGTAGGCTTAGAAAATTCAGCTCAAATCGCAAGGAAAATTCTAGATAAAAAACTATCTGTTAGACAAGCAGAGAGCCTAGTCAGAATTTATAAGTCACCAAAAAAATTTAAAGTGATAACAAACGATAGCAATATAAAAGCTCTAGAAAAAGGATTAGAAGAAAAAACTGGCCTTAAAGCGAAGATTCTTCATAAAAAAAATAATAAAGGGATATTATCTTTTGAATATAATAACACTGATCAATTAGATAGATTGGTGATGATTATTAAAGCTAACTATTAGAAGTATTTAGTATAAAATCAAAAACCAAATTATTTGATAAGTTTGAATTTTTTTTAAAATTTATCTCTAAACCATTAACATTCTCTAGTAGTTTGTATATTTCTTTATTTGACCAAATCTCAATTTGTCTTTGAACAATTTCTTTGTCCTTCCAAAAAATAGGTGGCTTGAAATTATTGATTGTATCTTGAATATTTCCTAATTCTAGCTGAAGTTTCTTTAGTTCAATTAATCTTTTAATTCTTGATAAAAAAGATCTAATTAAAATTATCATCTCATTTTTTCCAAAATTATTA
>CACFTE010000022.1 GCA_902569105.1 uncultured Pelagibacteraceae bacterium
AAATTAGTTCTGATAGTATATTACAAATACAGGCTATTGAAGGGTTAGAGCAAAAATTTAAAATGAATTTGATAAATATTGACACTGATCAAGATAAAGAGAAAATTTATGAGCAATACAAAAGCCGTCTTGATCATGAAATAAAAATAATTATGCAAATGAAGTATTCGAGTTATTTTTTGATTGTTTCTGACTATATTAGATGGTCGAAAAGTAATGATATACCAGTTGGTCCTGGAAGGGGATCCGGCGCTGGATCACTTGTAGCATGGTGCTTGTCAATTACCGACGTAGACCCAATTAAATTTAATTTAATTTTTGAAAGATTTTTAAATCCTGACAGAATATCAATGCCAGACTTTGATATAGATTTTTGTGAAGAAAAAAGAGATTTAGTATTCGAATATTTAAATAAAAAGTATGTTGACAGTGTAGCGCATATTATTACTTTTGGAAAACTAAAAGCAAGAATGGTGATAAGAGATGTTGGTAGAGTTGTTGGCCTCCCATATGGTTTTGTTGACTCAATATGTAAAATGATACCCTTCGACCCATCAAGACCAATGAAACTCCAAGAATGTATTAACTCTGAACCAAGACTACAAAAATTAATACAAGATGATAATAGAGTAAAAAAATTAATAGAAATATCTTTAAAATTAGAGGGATTGAATAGAAATTTTGCTACACATGCTGCAGGTGTGGTTATTGCTGATAAGAAATTAAATTCTATTGTTCCTTTATACAAAGATCAATCAGCTAATCTATTATTGCCCTCTACACAATTTGATATGTATTCAGCTGAAAATGCTGGCCTTGTTAAATTTGATTTTTTAGGTTTAAAAACACTAACTGTAATTAATAAAACCCAAAAAATTATCAAACAAAAAAAAAATAAAAATTTTAATATCGAAAAAATAAATTACGAAGACCAAAAAGTTTTTGATTTGTTATCTGAAGGTAAAACTGTTGGGTTATTTCAATTAGAAAGTTCCGGAATGAAAGATGCACTGATAAATATGAAGCCAAATAGACTTGAAGATATTATTGCTTTAGTTGCATTATATAGACCTGGTCCTATGAGTAATATTCCTATTTATAATGATTGTAAACATGGAAGAAAAAAACCTGATTATTTACATCCTAAATTAAAAGAAATTTTAGAACCTACATACGGAGTAATAATTTATCAAGAACAAGTTATGCAAATTGCACAAATTCTATCAGGATTTACTGCTGGAGAGGCGGATATTTTAAGAAGAGCTATGGGAAAAAAGAAAAGATCAGAATTAGAAAAACAGAAACAAAGATTTATTAATGGGGCTGAAAATAATGGAATAGCTAAGGATGTAGCTGCTGGAATTTTTATGAAAATAGAGCCTTTTGCTGAATATGGTTTTAATAAAAGTCATGCAGCAGCTTATGCTATTATCGCATATCAAACTGCTTTTCTAAAAACTTATTATCCAAATGAATTTTTTTCAGCTTCAATGTCTATGGAACTTTCAAATCAAAAAAAACTTAGCGAATTTTATGAAGAGTTAAAACGTATGAAGATTAATATTGTTAGACCAGATATAAATAAATGCTATGCAGATTTTACATCAGATGATGAAAACTTTTACTATGCACTTGGTGCCATAAAGAATGTTGGTTACGAAGCTATATCAAATTTAGTAAATGAAAGAATTAAAAATGGTAATTTCAAAAATCTATATGATTTTATAAGTAGAGCAGATCCTAAAGATATAAAACCATTTATTTTATTTATTAACTCGGTTCTGAAACCATTCATGACTGACATCACGACTATTAAAACAGCAACACCTAAAGTAATACCTAGAAAGGAAAAAGTTGAGATTACATTAATAAACCCATCTTTTTTTTTTGTAAATAGGTATCTAAATGCTATCTTTCTTTCTAATAATGTAATCAATTTGATTTTTTATCTTTTATTTTTTTAATTATTTCTTCTAATGATATATAAATGGGTTCTCGATCAATTTCCTTAAATTCAATTTTATTCTCATTAAAATTTTTACCTATAATTATTTGATATGGTATGCCTAGTAAGTTAAATTTTTTAATTTTAGAGGAAAGATTTTCATCTGTATCGTCAATCAACACATCTAGACCACTTTTTTTAAGCAAATTATATATATTTACTGCTTTTTCTAGGTTTGAATTATCGTTTTTATTTATAATTGGCAAGACACAACAGTCATAGGGTGAGACAGATATGGGCCATTTCATTATTTCTTTTTTATCATCATACTTAGCTTCTATTATGGCACCTACTAATCTTGAAACACCTATTCCATAAGATCCCATTTTTACAAATTCTTTCTTACCATTATAATCAACAGTCGCATTCATTGACTTTGAATATTTGTCTCCAAAATAAAAAATATGTCCAACTTCTATACCTTTTGTTTGGAGTCTGTTTTCTTCATTAACATTATCTTCAAATTCTTTTTTACTAAATTTTTCATCTGTAACGGCATAAAATTTTTCATAATTATTTCTTAATTCTAACAATGAGTTTTGATCTATGGTTGTAGAGGAACTATCAACATTGAAAATTCTTTTGTCTGTAAAAATTTTACTTTCACCTGTATTAGCTAAAATAATAAATTCATGAGACAAGTTTCCTCCGATTGGCCCTGTATCTGCCGCCATCGGTATTGCTGATAGATCCATTCGTTTAAAAGTATTTAGATATGCAAGAAAAAATTTGTTATATGAATACAGAGCTTCATCATCAGAAATATCAAAAGAATATGCATCTTTCATATAAAATTCTCTACATCTCATTATTCCAAATCTAGGTCTTAATTCATCTCTGAACTTCCATTGAATATGATATAACAATTGTGGCAATGATTTGTATGATTTTATTGAAGATCTAAATATTTCTGTAACTAATTCTTCATTAGTAGGACCATAAAGCATTTCTCTATTTTGACGATCTTTAATTCTTAACATCTCTTCTCCGTAATCATCATATCTTCCACTTTCCTTCCAAATATCGCTTGACTGAATAGTAGGCATCAGTATTTCTTGAACACCAACTTTATTTTGCTCTTCCCTTACTATTTGTTCAATTTTTTTCATAACTTTGAAACCTAATGGTAGCCACGAATAAATGCCTGCTGATGATTGTTTTATCATTCCAGTTCTAAGCATTAATTGATGAGATTTTATTTTAGCTTCTGTAGGATTGTTTTTTAATATTGGTATAAAAGATTTAGAAAAATACATACTTTAAACTACATCAAAAAATTTCTTAGGTTAAGATAATTATAATGTACTAAATAATATATTATTGAAAATAATAATAAGGAAAAAATAGTAGTATATACAAATTTTTTGAGAATTTTTGGATTTTCGGGAGATCCTGGGTCCTCTCCTTCAATTTTATTGTTTTTTTCTCGATTTACATCTAAGGGTAATAATGAAAAAAACACAATCCACCAAATTATTACAAAAATTACAACTGATCCTGTAATACTCAATTTAGATCCTTATTAATTTTATATTTGTTACCGGTTTTTTTCCAGTTATTTCTTTTGTAACTTTTCTACATGAGGTTTTTATTGCGTCAATAATATTTTCTTTTTGATTATGATTATTTAAAGAAAATGTTTTTGATGTCTTTTCAATAATATTTTCAATTTCATACTGATAATCTTCATCATTATCGATCGGTAAACCACAATAATTTAATATTGGTTTATTATGAATATTTCCTTTAGGGGTGACTAGAATTGTAACATCCAAAATACCATTTGCAGAAATATTTTTTCTTTCCTTAATAGATCTAGAATCTTCTTCAACAGCTATATTTCCATCTACATATAGCCTTCCACTGGGTGCCTTATCAAAAACTTCCGGCTTGTTACCTGGCGACAACTTAACAATATCACCATTTTCTACCTTTGCTGTAAATGGTATTTGCATTTCTTTAGCAAACTTTACATGCTCAATCATATGTCTATGTTCGCCATGAACTGGAATTATAGAATTAGGTCGTACCCAATTATACATATCCTTTAGATCCTCTCTATTTGGGTGACCAGACACATGAATAAATTCATTTTCTTCTGAAATAACTTCTATACCTTCTTTAACAAGTTGATTATGTAGTTTGTATAGTTTTTTTTCATTACCTGGAATTATTTTTGAAGAAAATATAACAGCATCACCTTTCTCAATAAAAACATCTGGATGAACATAGCTTGCAACTCTCATCATTGCACCCATTGGTTCACCTTGACTTCCAGTGCATAAATAAATTATTTTTTCACGTCCAATATTTTTTGCATCTCTCGGATCAATTGGTTCAATTACATTTTTTAAATAACCGCATTCTCTCGCAGCTTTAAAGATTCTATGCATAGACCTACCAACTAAGGATATATATCTGCCTGTTTTTTCTGCACAATAAAATACACTTTCCATCCTTGCAACATTAGATGCAAAAGATGTTACGATAATTCTTTTTTTTAATCTCTCAATAACTTTAAGCATATTTTTTCTAACATCCATCTCAGAGCCTGACCTTCCCACACTAAATACATTGGTTGAGTCACAAATCATTGCAATGACTCCCTCGTCACCTATTTGCTTTAATTTATTTTCATCAATTCTATCTCCAATCAAGGGATTTGGATCACACTTCCAGTCACCAGTATGAAGAACAGTGCCTAAAGGTGTATTTATTTTTAGACCATTTGGCTCAAGAATTGAGTGGGTTAAGGTGACAAACTCAATATTAAATGGATCAAGATTTAAAATACCATTTAATTCAACTACTTTAAGATTAGAAGTAATATCAATTTTTTTCTCCTTAAATTTTTCTCTAACTAGTACTGCTGTAAAAGGGGTTGCGTAAATATTACATTTAAGCTTTGGCCATATATGTGCAATTGCTCCTATATGATCTTCATGTGCATGGGTTAATATAATTCCAAGTACATCATCTTTTTTATCTACAATAAAACCTGGATCTGGGTATATTAAATCTATACCTGGGACTGTGTCGTCTGCAAAAGTTACACCAACATCAACTATTATCCATTTTTGGTTATCGGGTTTACCATAAGCATAAAGATTTAGATTCATCCCAATTTCACCTGAACCACCTAGCGGACAAAATAATAATTCTTCTTTCATACTTTATATTAAACCTTTAGTAATTTTAATAATTCCTTTAATTGTCAAATCCTTATCAACATGGCAATGAGTGTTAATTGATTTGTTATATAAATCTGAAAGACCACCAGTCAAAATAACTTTAAAATCAGATTTAGTTTGTCTTTTAATTAATTTAATCATATTGTCAATTAAACCAGCATAACCCCAATAAAAACCAGATCTAACTGCTTCATTAGTATTCTTTCCAATTACATAGGAAATTTTTTTTAGATTTATTTCAGGTATTAAAGAAGCTTTAGAGAACAAAGTGTTTAAAGATAAATTTATTCCTGGAGAAATAATTCCACCTAGGTACTTATTTTTAATAACTACATCGAAAGTTGTTGCAGTTCCAAAATCAATAATAATAAAATTACTTTTATTATTAATTGCTGCTATTGAATTTGCAAGTCTGTCTGACCCAACTTGTTTTTTATTTACCTTTATATTAATTAGTTTATTTAATTTTAGTTGTTTGATTTCTATAATTTTTTTATTCATGGTTGATTTAAAAAAAATTGAAAATAT
>CACFTE010000023.1 GCA_902569105.1 uncultured Pelagibacteraceae bacterium
CATTTGGTGAATAACAAGAATCATTTTAGAAATACAAATTTAAGCTTTTACAGTTCAAACAACCTTCCAAAAAAACATAATCATATTTTTTTTATTTTAAAAAAATTTACACTTATATTTAATGACCCTAGAAGATTTGGTTTTGTTAAATTAATAAAAGGACAAAAGGATCTCAATAAATTTTTTAAATATTTAGGCCCAGACCCATTTGATAAAATTTTTAAATTTAATTATATAAAAAAATATTTAAAAAATAAAAAAAAAAATATTAAAAATTCTTTGATTGATCAAAAGTTTATATCAGGTATTGGTAACATATATGCTAGTGAAATACTGAATTATTCTAAAATAAATCCCTTGAAATTATCTGGAAAATTAACAGACGAAGAAATACGTAAAATTATATTATATTCAAAAAAAGTACTTGAATACGCCATCAAAAGGGGTGGAACGACAATAAGTAACTTTCATTCGATCAAAGGTACATCAGGATCCTATCAGAAAGAATTTAGAGCATACGATAGAGAAAATGAAAATTGTAAAAACAAATCATGCACAGGTACAATCTCAAAGATGAATATATCAAATAGATCAACCTACTTATGTAATATTTGCCAAAAATAATTAAAAAATTTAATTGACCATATAAAATAACCAAGCTATACAATCGCGCAAATGGCTAATACAAAATCAGCAATTAAAACAAACAGAAGAATTCAACGTCAGACTTTAGTAAATAAGTCAAGAAAAAGTAGATATAGAAATGCTATTAAAAAAATTAACCTATTGATTGAAAAAAAGGATAAAAAAGGTGCGTTAGATTATCTACCAAAATTAAATTCTGAGTTGATGAAGATAGCAAAGACAGGCGTTATAAAAAAGCAAAACGCATCCAGAAATGTTTCAAGAATAACTAGAAGAATTAACGCTCTGTAATTGAATCAACTTATTGTACGTCATAAAATATAAAAATACTAAATCTATACAAAAATAAAGTAAACAAAGTTGATATAATTATTATTTATTATTTTATATAAGTTTGATGTTGTATAAAATTCAATCTTAGATTTTATTTATTTTTAAAAAAAATTTTTCAATTAGGGATTACATTTTTTTTTAAAAATTAAAATTAATCAATTGCATAAAATTATTATTTAAGCTTTAACTAGTTTCGATGAAAAACTCCTTAAATCAAGATTTTAACAAAAAAAATAATTCGGAAATTGTTAATTGGGATCTAATTCAAGAGGATTTAAAAATTAAATTTGGTAATGACGTATTTGAAAGCTGGCTAAAAAAAATGGAGCTATTAGAAACAAAAATAGATAATTTAATAATATCAGTACCAACCCGTTTCATCAGAGATTGGATTACATCAAGGTATTTAGATAGCGTTATTCAAGTTATTAAATCTCATAATAAAAGTATAAACAGAATTGAATTTAAAATAAACTCATCTTCAAGAATTAACATTAAAGAGAATGAAACAAATGAAAAAAATCAAAATATTGTTACAGATGCAAATGTAACTTTTATAAAAGATTCTTTTATTCAATATAATAGAATAGATCCTAATAAGAATTTTGATAATTTTATTGTTGGACCTAGTAATAGTCTTGCTTATGAAGCGTCCAAAAAAGTTACAGATAATATATCAAATTATAACCCGTTATATTTATATTCAGGCGTTGGCATGGGTAAAACTCACTTATTAAATGCTATAGGATTGAAATTCAAAAAAAATAAGAAGGTAATGTTTATATCTGCAGAAAGATTCATGTACCATTTTGTAAAGTCTATAAAATCAAATGAAATGATTAAATTTAAGGATTACTTTAGAAACACAGATGTCCTATTGATCGATGATATCCAATTTATGAATGGGAAAGAAGCACTACAAGAAGAATTTTTTCATACATTTAGTGCGTTACTAGATAAAGGTTCTAAAATAGTGCTAACTGCAGATAGACCCCCAAGTAAATTAAGCAGAATTCAGGAGAGAATTAGATCGAGATTTTCAGGGGGTTTAGTTGTTGATATACAAAATCCTGACTTAAATTTAAGAATAGAAATTGTAAAAAATAAATTATCCGAGTTAAATCTTTTAAATGGAAATACAGCTAATATATCTACAGAATTACAAAATTTTATATGTTCAGAAATAAATTCAAGTGTAAGAGAGTTGGTTGGAGCTCTTAATCGAGTAGTTTCGTTTGCCAGGATATATAATAGAGTTCCAAATTTGTCAGAGACACGAATTATTTTAAAAGATTTGTTAAACATTCATGAAAATAAAGTCACAATTGACAATATTCAGACGATAGTTTGCAAGTACTTTAAAATAAGTAAAAATGAAATGCTTTCATCTAGAAGGTCAAGATATTTGGTTAGACCAAGACAAACAGCTATTTACTTAGCTAAAATATTGACTTCAAAATCTTTACCTGAAATTGGAAGGTGTTTTTCCAATAGAGATCATACAACAGTTATTCATTCAGTAAAAACTATAGAAAAATTGAGAAAAGAAGATAATGAATTAAATATAAAAATAGACTCTTTAAAAAATAAAATTTTATATAATCAAAAAGATGAAATTTAATGTCAATCAAAAAGATCTTCAGAACTCATTAAATTATTGTCAAGGAGTTATTGAGAAACGAAGTACACTTCCTATTTTATCAAATGTATTGCTTGAAGCTAAAGATTCAAATCTTAAAATTACAGCTACAGACCTAGATTTAATATTTGTTCAAAATATTTCTAATATAGAAATTATAGAAGAAGGTCAAACAACTACATCATGCTCAATAATGTATGATATAGTAAGAAAATTTAATAACGAAAAAAAAATAAATTTTAATTTAGTGAGTGAAAATAAAATAAATTTAGAATCTGATAAATCCTCATTTAATTTAAATTGTTTAAAAGCATCTGAATATCCAATTACAGATGAAAACTTTAAGGATAATGAGTTTGTGTTAAATTCAAAAAAAATACTTAAATTGCTCAATAAATGTAAATTTTCAGTCTCAAACGATGAAACGAGACACTATTTGAGTGGAATTTTTTTACATATTACAGAGAATGAAGGTGCCAAATATCTTACAGCAGCGGCTACTGACAGTCATCGAATGGCAATATCAAAAACTTTAATTTCAGATGAAATAAAATTTGAACCAATAATTCTCCCAAAGAAGACAATTTTCCAGTTGTGCTCTCTACTTGACGACTTTGATGGAGATGTAAAAATTTCAAATGTTAAATCAAAAATTAAATTTGAATTTAATAAATCAATTTTAATGTCAAAGCTAATTGATGGAAAATTTCCAAACTATTTCCAAGTTATACCAAAGGATAATCAAAAAAAATTAGAGATAGATTTAAAACCTTTTCTAACCTCCGTTGACAGAGTTGCTTCAGTATCGTTAGACAAAAAGGATGGCCTGAGGATGAATCTTATAAACAACAATTTAAATATATCTGTTAATAATAGTAATAGTGGAGACGGCAAAGAGAGCTTGCCTGTCAAGTTTGATCATGAGCTTGATATAAGTTTTAATCCTAGATACTTGATCGATGTAGCTTCAAACATGGATGGAAATAAAATTGAATTTTATTTGAAAGAAACTGGGTCACCTGCTTTAATTAAAGACCCTTCAGATTATGATAGTATTTATGTAATTATGCCGATGAAAGGTTAGCGAATTTTATCTAATTCTTTGTATAAATCTTCTTCAATTTTTTTTTGAAAATCATCACCACTTAATCCAGGTGGAAACGGATTTAGAATACTTACAGTAATAGTTTTATTTGTTCTTAGTTTTCCAGATTTGGGCCAAACGTCACCAGAGTTTAATGCAATAGGCAAACACATAAAATTCAATTTTTCATAAATTTTTGAAACACCTTTCTTAAAAGGTATCTTATCATCAATTAGTGTTCTAGTAGCCTGAGGAAAAATAATTACAGGCCTTTTTGTATTTGAAGTAATTGATATAATTTTATCATAGAAACCTAAATTTTCTCTGTTTACCTTATCTCTGTCGATTGAAATTGAGCCAATTTTTTTTAATTGCCATCCAAATATTGGTATTTTGAGCAATTCTTTTTTTAAAATAAATACTGGTGAATTAAAGATCGTTTGTAAAAAGAAAGTTTCAAATAGAGATTGATGAAGGCATGCAATAAAAAAAGGACGATCTAAAGGAATATTCTGTTCTCCTTTAATTTCAATTTTAACAGATAGAAAGACAAACAAACAAATTTTTATCCAGTGTCCTAATATTTTACCCCCAAATGAAGTAAATCTTTGGGGCAAGATTAGTGCTGGTATAAAAAATATACAAATTAAAACAGAACCAATATAAAAAAAAAATTTGAATATCAATCCTCTTATCATCAATTAAATTATTTTTTCAAGTTTCAGATTTTTTCTTATTTTATAAACCTTAGAATCTTTGATTAAAATTTCATTGGCACTTTTTCTTAAATTGTAATTTGAGCTAAGTACTTTTCCATATGCACCAACATCGCAAATTACAACATTATCTCCTTCGCTCAGCTTTTGATAAGAATTTAACGACAAAAAT
>CACFTE010000024.1 GCA_902569105.1 uncultured Pelagibacteraceae bacterium
TTAATTTTAAAATTTAACAAATTTAATAAAAATTTGAGTTAAGAAATATCATAAAACATGTGAATATACACAAGCTTTGCACTTATAGAATATAGCGATTAAACGGCCATAGAAGGGGTTAATTTAAGCATGATTTAATTATAAGTTCAACTATTGGGAGAAATTAAAAAAATAACTAAATTTATATGGATTTTTGAAAAAAACATTGAAAATAAACAATTCTAGAAGGATATACCTTCCATTTTCAGGAGTTTTTTTTTAGTTTTAATGCCACCTGGACCCGAATAACCGCCTAAACGACCATCAGATCTTATTACTCTATGACAAGGTACTTTTGGTGCATAGGGGTTTTTCCCAATAGCATTTGCTACTGCCCTAACTGCTTTTGGTCTTCTGATAGCTTTTGCGACATCTAGATAAGTTCTAAGTTGTCCCTTTGGTATAGTTATGAGGTATTTCCAGACCTTAATTTGAAATTTAGTTCCTTTAAGGGTCATAATATTGAAAAAACCCCTGTTTCCTTGCACTTTTTACGGTGCAAAGAACAGTTGTTTTTGGCACGTCGTTTTATGCGCTACCGCCATGCCCACCACTCTACGATTTTAGCGCTACTCCGCAGAGTTTTCTGCCCCCTGAGCTTGAACCTCTCGGTTTTTCCTCAATTGGCCAGTTAAGAGTTGCCTCTTAAGTTAAAAACAACATATCAAAGCTATAGATTAATGTTATCACTTAATCGTTGTATTTATTGAGTTTTTAACATGGTTGAATAGTGGGGATAACTTAACAATTTGAATATTAAGTCATAAATATTAGACCAAAATAGCTTAAAGAGAACAAAATCGCTAAGATTAACAAAAAATAAGTTTCTATAGTTTTTCCATGCTTTTTGTTTTGAATATAAGCCAATATCCAAAATCCTATAGCACTTATTAAAAAAATCACGTTAGGAATTTCTCCATCAATTGTACCCATATTTTTAATTTAAACTATTGACATATAAAATTACATAATATATTACTATTGATAATTAATTGTTATCATTAGTAATGTTATGAATGAATTAACTACAGATCTAAAACTACTGCACGAAGCCACTTTAAATAACCTTAAAAGTTCTAAATCAGATAACACATTAAGAGCATATAAATCGGACTTTAAAGATTTTGGAACATTTTGCGTAAAACATGGCTTAAAAGCATTACCTACAGAACCTAAGATAGTATCTTTGTACTTAACTCATTTATCAAAAAATTCAAAAGTAAGTACATTACGTAGAAGATTGGTCTCAATAAGCATGGTTCACAAGTTAAAAGGATATTATTTAGATACAAAGCATCCCATAATTGTTGAAAATCTTATGGGTATTAAAAGAACTAAAGGTAGCATACAAAAAGGAAAAAAACCTATATTAATCAATCATTTAAAATCAATTATTAATGTAATAAATGATCAAAAAAAAGAGGAAACAAAAAAATTAAGAGATAAAGCAATTATATTAATTGGTTTTGGAGGAGGTTTTAGAAGAACAGAATTAATTTCAATAGATTACGAAGACTTAGAATTTGTTCCAGAAGGACTTAAAATAATTATAAAAAGATCAAAAACAGATCAATTTGGCGAGGGTACAATGAAAGGCCTACCCTACTTCACTAACGAAACATACTGTCCAGTTACAAATTTAAAAAAATGGCTGGAGATATCTAAGATTAAAACAGGACCTATTTTTAGAAGATTTTCAAAAGGATTAACACTTACAGATAAAAGATTAACTGATCAATCTGTAGTTTTATTAATGAAGGAATATTTAAATTTGGCAGGTATTGAAAATAAAAATTTCGCAGGTCATAGTTTAAGGTCAGGTTTTGCAACTGTAGCAGCTGAGTCTGGAGCAGACGAAAGAAGTATAATGGCTATGACTGGTCACAAAACATCACAAATGGTAAGAAGATATATAAGAGAGGCAAATATTTTTAAAAATAATGCCCTAAATAAAGTCAAAATATGATTAATTTTTGTGTATCGCTTACAACTATACCATCAAGAATAAATAACATTGATCAGACATTATTATCTATTCAAAATCAAACAATACTACCAAAAAAAATTTTTTTAAACCTACCAAGTAATTTTAAAAGATTTCCACAATACAGTTTTACTAAAGAACAACTTTTAAAATTAGAAAAGTATAATTTAGAAATTGTAAGATGTGAAGATTATGGGCCAGCTACAAAATTGATGGGATCAATTAAAAAAATTAAGAATAATTTTGATTGTGTAATTTTAATTGATGACGATCATGTTTATCACAAGAAAATATTTGAGATATTTATTGATAATTTTAGTAAAGAAAAAATAAATTATTCTTTTTATTTAAATAAAATATTTAATATCAGAAACGGGCAATGTTCTGATGGTTTTTTAATAAATGTTAAATTGCTAGATTCAATTGAAGTATTTTATGAAACTTATGTCAAAAATAATAAAAATATGTTTTTGGATGATGATTTGTGGTTTGCAATTTATTTATATTGTGAAAAAAAATCTACTACAAAAAACATAATACAGGATCTAAAAAATAAAACTGGAGAAAATCTATCTTATACACAAAGTGTAAATAAAGACATAGATGCTCTACATCAAAAAGAACATAGCTCAAAAAAGTTTATTAATAGGAGAAAAATTCAAAAAATAGAGTTTATAAAATATAAATTTAAAAAATTAGTGAATAAGCTACTTAGTGATAATATCTAACAAATCATTAGCTACATTTGAAAAATTTCTCATATTACGTGAATGAAAAAGGTTTTCTCTAAGTTTTAAGTAAATATTATCATCATTAAGTAATCTATGTGTATAGTAAACAAATTCATCTATATTTTTTGCAATATACCCGGTTTTATTATGTACAACTCTTTCATAAAGCGATCCATAGCCAAAAGTAACTATTGGAACACATAGTTCTCTAGCCTCCTCAGCCGATAGACAGAAAACTTCACCTTTATGACCTGGAACTAACATTACCCTACATAATTTAATGTCATTTATCAGATCTTGTTTTTTACCTTTATGCCGAACCCTCACATTTTGCTCAGATAATTCTTTAGTTATATTAAAAGGTGGATTTATTAGAAGTTCTGCTCTCTTATTCAATAAACTAATTTTATTCCAAGCATCTAAAAGTAAGTTCAAATTTCTATCAGATCGTGTAGTAAAAATACACTTTTTCTCCGGTAAAAAGGATTTATCAATTTTCTCATTTATAAATTCATAATCAGGGGCTAATTTTAAAATTTTTTTTCCAAATATCGAAGTTAAATACGATCTATTTTTATAATGATAGTCTCCCTCCAATATTAATTGGGGTTTGTATTTAAAGAAAGGAATTAGTTGTTTTTTTCTTATAAATTTTTCAATACTTTGAACACTATGGGACCATAAAAAATTTTTTTTTGATTTAAATTTTGATAATAAATTCATGTCTGAGAATGATATTTGAATGTCAGGATTTGGATAGTTATTGCAATTTTTTAAATTAGACCACTCGACGTTATTTATAAATTTAGTCTCATGAGTTTCGTTAAAAACTTTAATTTTATTCTTTGAATTTTTAGCTAACTCATTTGATATATTTATAAGAGTTTTTTCAGTTCCACTTATTAAACTGGAATTTAGGTCATTGGCATTAAATGGAATTGATTTTTCTAAAAAATAAATCAACATTTAAATTCTTTTATCTAATTTTTTTAACGATTTATCAAAATTTTTTTTTAATACTATAAATTTAAAATTACATGGTGGGAACCATTCTTTGCAAGAAATAACTTGATTTACAAAGTCCTGTCTATTTTTAAGATTAAAATGCATTAATGATAAGATTTTTTTATTATGAATGTACCCTATATGTGTAATAATTCCTTCAGGGGCAATTATTTCAGAACTTTTTTTAATTGCTGTATACAAATTTATTCCATCAATATTTTTTAGAAAAATAATATTTTTATTATTAATAGTATTACTTTTGTTTAATGTAAAATCATATGAATTAAAATTTTTAAAAAAAAAGTTGTCAGACTCAATATTATTTATTTCAGATGAAAAAATAACTTTTCCTTTTTTTAATAATAAATATTCAATCAAATCCTTCACTTTATTCAAATCCCAATTAAGAAGTTCCTTAAACAATTTTTCTTTATAATGAAAAAAAATAGTATTTTCTGGGATGTTAAATTTAAAATTCGATTCTTTATCGTAATTAATAAAATTAGAAAAGTAGTTTCCTTTTTCTATTAATGATTGCTGAATTATATAAGTAGATATTCTTTTTTTTATTACTGTTCTATTTATGATAATTTTTTTAAAAAGAAATTTTCTAAGAAATGAATTTGGTCTTTTACTTTTTGCATCAATGCAAATT
>CACFTE010000025.1 GCA_902569105.1 uncultured Pelagibacteraceae bacterium
AGTTCTTAGTTTATTTAATCTATTTTGGTATTCTTTTTCTGTGAATGGTAGTTTTACTTTTTCACCATTCTTTAATTCGAAAAAATCTGGTCTTTCCATATTAATTTAATTCAGCCCAATAAATCTTCTATTGGTTCTAATTATTAAACTATAATAGATAATTGAAAGAAATATAAAAAACCCTCCAATTACAGTGCTTTGTGTTGGAATTTCATTAACTCCTAACAAAGGTAACCACACCCAGAAAATACCACCTATTACTTCGGTTAAAGATAAAAGTGTTAGCTCGGCTGCAGGTATATGTTTTGATCCAATTGAATATAAAATTAAACCAAGACAAACTAACGTTCCGTGTGTAGCAAATAAAGCATGATTTTTTCCAGTAGATAAGAAATTCAAATCATTTACGACAATCATTACTCCAGAAAAAATACAACAAAATAAACCAGCAATAGCAACTGTGGTAAATTTTGGTGTTTCTTTTCGCCATCTTAAAGTAATTGAAAAAACAGCAAAACCTATTGAGGAAAGAAGTCCAAAAACGAAACCGACGATAGTATTTTGGCCAGTATTATCAATTGCCATTATCAAGATTCCAATTGCTGCTATTGATATTGACACCCAAACATTTGGAGAAATAGTTTCTTTTAAAAACATAAAACCTAATAACGCGGTTATAAAAGGCATGGCCGCTAAACATAGCAATGTAACAGCCGCTGATGTATTTGTTATAGAATAAATAAAAGAAATCATTGCAATTCCAAGTCCAACACCACCAATTAATCCGGATACACCAACTTTTTTATAATTTTCTAAAAATTGATTTCCCTCCTCTAGATATAGAAATAAGTTTAAGATAATAAAAATTACAATACCTCTAGTAAATAAATACTGCCAAGGCACTTGCTGCGCTTCATCAATATGTCTAACCACATAAGGACCAAATGACCATAAAAGACCAGCTATTAATACTACAGGAATTGCGACTTTCGGATCTTTTATATCGAGCATGCCAATTTCTATTATTTATTAATTTTTTTAACAACAAAATTAATTTTAAAATTATAAGAAATTAACACCAAAAGTTGTATGGCAATCTATTAAATCTCCTTTTTTAAACCTAACTTGGCCACTATTAAATTGCCCCCATGCATTTGATTTAGATAATGGCTTTAATTTAAAAGATTCTTGACCTTTAAAAACTTCAAACTCTAAATTTCCCTTGTTTGAAACTGTAATTTTTCCTTTAGCAAACCTTGTAAATTCTTTTTTCTTTTCAAATTTATTTTTTAATTTTGCTTTAATTGGAGAGTTGTCTAAATATTCAATTGATCTAAATATAAAAGGTAAAACAAAAAATCTAAAACATGCTGCGGTGGAGACTGGATTTCCAGGTAATCCAAAAAAAGCAGTATTTGGATTTAGTTTTGAAAATAATATTGGCTTTCCAGGTCTAATTTTTGCACCTTTAAAAAAACCTTTTCCTTTAAATTTTTTTATAATCCTTGGAACATAATCATGCTTTCCTGCAGAAACTGCGCCAATAGTAATAATTATATCTATTTTATTTTTTATATTTTTATTGATTTCTTTTAAAAACTTTTTTTCATCATTATCTCTTAAAATTGATTTTTCAATTATATTTAATGGTAAAATTTTTGAAAAAGACTTTATATAACTTCCATTTGAATTTCTAACTTTCCAATTTGGAATTTTTTCTTGATTTGTAATTTCATTTCCAGTCGGGAAAAATATAATTTTTAATTTCTTCTTAACTTTAATACGTTTAATACCAAGAGTTTTTAAAACTAAAATGTCTGATGGTTTTATTAGATCACCTTTTTTAATAACTATTTGACCTTTTTTATAATCACTACCAGCAAATCTAAGATTATTAAATTTATTTATTTTTTTATTTATAACTAAATAATTAAAATTTTTAATTCTAATTATTTTTGATTTTTCATAAGGAATTATTGTATCGAAAGGTTTTTTTATAACTGCACCAGTCATTACTTCAATACATGTATTTTTGGATAAGTTTTTAATTTTTGGGTTATCTCCAGCTGCAACTGACTTTAATATTTTAAATTTAATTTTTTTAATATTACTCGCATTTTTTGTTTCAAGTGAATTTATCGCAAAACCATCGAATGCAGTGTTATTAGAAGCTGGATAGTTAGATTTACTATAAATATTTTCAGAACATATACGATATAAGGAATCTTTAGAAAATATAATTTCAGATTTTATGGGAAGATGAAACTTTTTTAATTTATTAATAGCCTGTTTGTATGAAATCATTTTTTATTATATATTCTCTTTGCTAATTCTAAATCTTCTTTTGTGTTAATATTTAAAAACTCATTTTCTTTTTTTATATCTTTTTCTATATAGCTGCAGCCAATTTTATCTGCCCATAAATCAACTTTTCTAAAATTATTATTTAAATCTTGCTCTAATATTTTTTCTAAACTTGTTGACCAAGTGCCAAATATATTATGTCTTTGCTTTTTTTCTTTAATTAAAAAAATTTTTTCTTTTTTTGAGTATGTTTTTTGTATCATCTTTTCAATTATTATTTCATCGAAAAAAGGTGTGTCACACGGGAAAGTAATTACCCAATTATATTTATTACTTTGATTAGCATATTTCATTGCTGACAAAACTCCAACTAAAGGTCCTAAGTAACCCTCTTTACAATCTTTAATAATTTTAATATTTGGATCGTCTAATATTAATTTACTATCATTTGATACAATTAAAATTTCTGAAAAATATTTATTTATTTTATTTATAACATGTTCAATTAATTTTGAGTTTGACAAGTTGGATAAAGACTTATTGCTTCCAAATCTTGACGATTTGCCGCCTGCTAAAATAACACCTAAAATATTGTGCTCTTTCATTAAAAGAAATATAAATCAAATAATTTTTTAATTAAAGTTTTATAAATGGATCTTGAAATTTTACAAATAGCAGCAGATACAAAAAACAATAAAGATATTAAAAATTTTACGCATAAATCAAAGTATAAAAGTAAAATGTGTGGTGATGAAATTGAAATAAGCCTAATAGTTAAAGATCAAAAAATCTTAGATATGGGCTATCAATGTAAATCTTGTATTTACTGCCAAGCGTCTGCTAGTTTATTATCTAAATTATCAATAAATAAATCTTTGATTAAAATTAATGAACTAATAGAATTTGTAAACATTTTCTTTAAAAGCACTAATTTAAAATTTAATAAAGAATGGAAACCTTTTGAAAAACTTTTTGATAGGAAAAATATTTCAAGAAAAGAATGTATTCTATTACCTTTCAAAACTGTTACAAAAGCTTTAAAATTATAAAATGGAAAAAGATCATTTATTGAAATCAATTTTAGCAGGCCTTTTCTCAACTATTACTATTGGCGCTTTAACATATCTTACTTATAAAACACCGTTTGGCTTATTTTTAATTGCATCATTTGGATCATCTATGGTTTTATTATATGGATATCCAGAAAGTCCATTTGCTCAACCTAAAAATATTTTCTTTGGACATTTTTTAACTGCCCTTATAGGTATAATAGTTTTAAAATTTGTTCCTCTCCCTATATATATTACAATACCTATAGCTACAGGTTTGGGAGTTTGTTTTATGATTTTATTAAATGTTACTCACCCACCTGCAGGTGGAAATCCTATTATTGTTATTATTGGCAGTGTATCTTTTGAATATTTAATTAGTCCAATAATACTTGGTTCAATTATTGTTTTAGTATTTGGTGTAGTATTAAATAGATTTGTATTAAAAAAAAA
>CACFTE010000026.1 GCA_902569105.1 uncultured Pelagibacteraceae bacterium
ATCCATGAGCCAAATTCGATAGGGTTAAAGTTTTTTGGAAGATTTTTGTTCATATTTTTTAAAAAAATAGAGTTTAATCTCCTATAAACCTTAGGAATTGTTTCCCACAAACTATCCTCTATGATTGCTAATCCCCATCTAGCCTCGTCAAATGGTGAAGGCCTGAATCTTTTCAGATCGTCAGTATTCCAAATTATTGTTAACTCATCATAAAGTCTTTTATTCAAATTTTTTGTTTTGGAGGGGAAGTTTTTAAGCAAATCTTTTTGTTCAAGAATTTCTGTTATATTATGATATTTTTGGATTAAAGTTCTACGTTTTACTTCTGTAGGATGTGCCGTTAATACAATTCCAATATTTAAATTTTTTGCAAAATTATAAATTTTATTATTTGATACTTTTGTATTTTTAAAGAGTTTTTCAAATATTTCCTCTATAAAAATATTTTTACTATTTATATTTTTTTTATTTTCATATTCATTTAAATTTCTTGATACATCAACTAATTCAGCCAAATTTAAAAGATTCATGAAATGGGTAAAAGCTCTTGTAATTTTTAAAGTTTTTTTTGGATCAAGTTTAATTAAAATTTTTGAAATATTTTTTTTTGATTTATCTGATTTTAAGTTAAATTTGTTTGTTTTCGACAATTTTCTAATTTTCTCAATTAACTTAAAAAAATCTTTTCCCTCTTGATCTTTTATAACTTTGCCAAGAACTATGCCTAAATATCTTACATCTTCTCTTAATGATTTAGTGGGTATTCTATCGTAATAAAGATCTCTTTTTATCATTAAGTAATATTGATAATGTTTTTAATCTTTGTAGGCAACAACACTATGTTTTTGATGTCCTAATTTATCAATACCTAAAACTACTTCTTCGCCACCTTTTAAAAAACGTGGAGGTTTCATGTTTTCTCCAACACCTGGTGGAGTGCCCGTACAACAGATATCTCCAGGGTGCAAACTCATACAAGAACTCATATATGATACTAATTCTTTTACACCAAAAATCATTTTCCCTGTATTTCCAGTTTGCATTCTTTCTCCGTTAACATCTAAATACATATTTAATTTATCAAAGTCCGCCAATTCATCTTTTGTAACTATGTATGGACCAATCGGACCAAATGTATCAAAACCCTTACCTTTATCCCAGGTCAAACCTTTGTTTTTTTGATAATTTCTCTCACTTACATCATTTACTAAAAAAAAACCTAAAACATGCTCCAAAGCATTTTCAACACTAACATTAAGTGCCTTTTTTCCAATTACAAAACCTAATTCAACTTCCCAATCTGTATGTTGAGAACCTTTAGGAACAATAATAGGATCATTTGGTCCAATAATGCAACTTGTAAACTTAGAAAATATAATTGGCTCTTTTGGTATTGGAAGATTTTGTTCTTCAGCATGATCCTTGAAATTCAATCCTATTCCAATAAATTTGGAAGGTTTTGAGACACAAGCACCTATTCGTAGGTTTGGATCTAACTTTGGTAAATCATTAGTATTTATTTTTTTAATTTTTTCGAAAATATCAAAATTTAATGTTTCAGGGTTTAAATCATCGATTACTGAGGATAAATCTCTAAAGTTATTTTGACTATCAATTATAGCTGGTTTCTCAGATCCAATATTACCTAATCTTAATAATTTCATAAGATTTAATTATATAAATTAATAATTAATATTTCTACCTAATCTTGCCGCACCCCTTACTCCACTAGCATCTCCAAACTTTGGTTTTAAAAAGATGCCCTCAAATTCATTTCCAGCAACAAATTTTCTAACTTTTGATTGAATTTCATTAAAAAAATTAATTTCATTAGATAAGCCGCCACCAAAAATAAAAACATCTGGATCTAAAATATTTACCACTGAAGCTATTGCCATAGATAGATTATCTTTAAATTCCTCAATAGCTTTTTCAGCATCAAGATCATGTTTTCTGTAAAGCTCAAAAATTTCATTAGCCTTTAGATCTTTTTTGAATTCTTTTTTAAATTTTTTCGATAAACTTAATCCTGAAATTGAACTTTCGATTTCTCCTTCTCTTAAATTTGTTTTTTTTACTTTTGATTCTTTGTCAACTAATGGAAGTTGATTGTGTCCCCACTCACCTGTTATACCATGTGGACCTGATACAATCTTTTTATCGATTACCAAACCTCCACCAACACCTGATCCCAAAATTATTCCAAATACAATTTTGTAATGTTTTCCTGATCCGTCTATAGCCTCTGATAAAGTAAAACAGTTAGCATCATTTTCACAAAATATTTCTCTACCGATAGCCTCACGTAAGTCTTTTTGAAAAGGTTTGTTGTTTATCCAATCACAGTTTGGTGAATTTTTAATTAAACCTGTATGAATAGAATGTATACCTGGATGACATACTCCAATTGGTACTTCTTTTCCGATATTTAATTCAATTTTTTTAACAATCTCATTTATACTTTTAATTATGGACTTGTAATCTTTTGGACAATCTATTCTGGATCTACCTGTTTCCTCTCCATTATCATGTAACAAAATATATTCGATTTTTGTTGCGCCTACATCAATTCCAATTTGCATAATTATTTTAATATTTTTTTAATTTCTTTTTGCGAAAAATGTTTAGGTATTTTACAAGTAGTACTCATTTTAATTGGTTTATTAGTTTTTGCAGAAATCATTGTAGATTGTATTAGCTCTAAGACATGAACTGAAACTTCTCCATTACATCTATGTATTTTTTTATTTTCAATACAATATGCCATCTCAGCTAAACCAACTCCTCTATAATTTGCATTTGTTGGGGACTCATTTGCTCTCGAACTTTGAGTTCTGATATTTATTCTTCCAAGCGGCATTTTTGTCGTCTTAAATTCTTTCCAAGGGCTGCCCAATTTTTTACAAACAAAAACTGACCCACCAAACATATTTGGATCAGGAACTATCATAGAGCCTTTAGTTCCATATAATTCAATATGATTCCTCTGATGAGCTATTACATCAAATGATAAAGTTAATCTTATAATGCTATTATTTTTAAATACTATTGTGGTGAAATATGTTGTTGGACATTCAACTTTTATTTTTTTTCCTTTTTTTGGACCAATCCCAATAGTTCTGAAACTTGCACCTTTCATTAAACTTGCTGCTTTTACTTCTTTTGCCGGACCAAGTAAATTTACAAGAGCTGTTAAATAATACGGTCCCATGTCAATTACAGGTCCTCCTTCCTTTTTTGCAAACCATGGTTCAGGGTTGGGATGATATGATTGAACACCTGGAAAAGCAAAAATTGCATTTCCTAAATTTACTTTACCAATAATTTTATTTTCTAACAATTCTTTAGATTTTTGATTTCCACCACCTAAAAAGGTATCTGGCGCGTTACCCAAATAAAGTTTTTTTTTCTGTGAAATTTT
>CACFTE010000027.1 GCA_902569105.1 uncultured Pelagibacteraceae bacterium
AGAGAAGAAGCGGGTGGTTTAATTTTAGGACCTTATGAAGACGGTGCACCATGTTGTTATGTTAATGGACCAACAAAAGATTCAGAGTACGAATTATTTCAAGAAGATTTAGATAGACTGGCACCCCATATTGAAGGAGCAATACATAGAGTTCCTGCTTTTGGAGAAGTTGGTGTAAAAAAAGTCTATAATGGAGCAATATGCTACACCCCAGATGGAAATCCAATTGTTGGACCGGCATGGGGATTAAAAAATTTTTGGATTAACGAAGGACATAGTTTTGGTATTACAGCAGCAGGTGGTGCTGGATGGCAATTAGCAGAATGGATTGTTGACGGAGAACCAACTATAGATATGCTTGGAGTTGAACCAAGAAGATACGGAGACTATTGCTCTAAAGCTTATTTAAAAGAAAAGAATGAAGAAGCTTACAGAAATGTATTTATAATTCACTATCCGGATGAAGAGAGAGGCGCTGCAAGACCGTTAAGAACTGCACCATGTTACGACAGAATGAAAAACCTTGGAGCAGTATTTGGTCAAAAATTTGGATGGGAAAGACCAAATTTTTTTGCGACTGACGGAATGAAGCAAGAAGATGATTGGTCATTTAGAAGATCAAATTGGTTTAAAGCAATCGAAAAAGAGTGCAAAAATGTTAAAGAAAATGTTGGTCTGCTAGACATGTCAGCATTTGCGAAATGTAGAATTAAGGGACCAGGAGCAGAGGAATTCTTAGACAAACTTGTTGCGAACAAACTACCTAAAAAAATCGGAAGAATCAACTTATGTCACGCTTTAAATACCAAAGGTGGTGTTCACTCTGAATTTACTATCATGCGAGAGTCTGAAAATAGTTTTTATTTAGTATCAGCTGGTGCTTTTCAAAGATTAGATCATGACTGGATACATAAATGGATGCCAAAAGATGGATCTGTTATATTTGAAAATTTAACAAATAGTATGGGAGTTTTAGTTGTATCAGGTCCAAAAGCCAGAGATTTAATGCAGAGAGTATCAACTGATGATTTTTCAAATGAAAATTTCAAATGGTTAAGCTCGAAAATGGTAGATGTCGGACAAGCTCCAGTTAACGCTATGAGAGTAAATTTTGTTGGAGAATTAGGTTGGGAATTACATCATCCAATCGAGTATCAAAACCATATATTCGATAAATTAATGGATGCAGGAACAGACCTAGGTTTAAAACCTTATGGAATTAGAGCAATGAATAGTCTTAGAGTGGAGAAATCCTACAAACTAGTAGGGACAGAATTATCAATTGAATATTCTCCATATGAGAGTGGACTTGATAGATTTATTCATCCAAACAAAGGAAGTTTTATCGGTTTAGAAGCACTTAATCAATGGAGAGAAAAAGGATTTGCAAATAAATTAGTTACATTAGAAATTCATAATACCACAGATGCTGATGTATTAGGAAATAATCCTATATATGAGAATGGTTCCGTCATTGGCAGAGCAACAGGTGGAGATTTTGGATTTAGATTAAATAAATCCATTGCTTTAGGAATGGTAAAACCAGAATTAGGAAACCCTGGGCAAAAATTGAAGATTGACATTTTAGGAAAAATGCACGAAGCAACAATTCTAGATGAAAGTCCATATGATCCTGAAAATAAATTGTTGAGAGCTTAATGAAAATTTTAGTCGCAGTTAAAAGAGTAATTGATTACAATGTACAAGTAAGAGTTAAAGAGGATAATACTGGTGTAGTTACAGACAACGTAAAAATGTCAACTAATCCACCCGATGACAATGCAGTTGAAGAGGCAGTAAAAATAAAAGAGTCAGGAAAAGCAAAAGAGATTGTTGCAATTACTGTTGGGGAAGAAAAAGCACAAGAGACAGTAAGAAAAGCACTAGCTGTTGGTGCTGATAGAGGAATACATGTGAAAGTTGATGGTGTCATTGAACCATTAGCTGTTTCAAAAATTTTGCAAAAGATAGTAGATAAAGAAAAACCGGATTTAGTATTTATGGGGAAACAAGCAATAGATGATGATTGTAATCAAACAGGTCAAATGTTAGCAGCTTTACTCAATTGGCCCCAAGCAACATTTGCATCAAAAATAGAGGTTAAAGATAAAACTCTAGAAGTTACAAGAGAAGTGGATGAAGGATTAGAAACTATAGAGGTCAATGTTCCAGCAATTATAACATGTGATCTAAGATTAAATGAACCAAGATATGCATCTTTACCGAATATAATGAAAGCTAAAAAGAAACCAATTGAACAAATAAATGCTGCAGATTTAGGTATTGATACTAAACCTAGAATAGATCAAATTAAAGTTGAAGAACCACCAAAACGAAAAGCGGGAATAAAAGTCGCAAATGTTGAAGAATTAGTTCAAAAATTAAAAAATGAGGCTAAAGTAATATAATGTCATCACTTCTAATAGCAGAACATAATAATAAGGAAGTAAAACCATTTACTTTAAATGCTATCACTGCGGCATCTCAAATAGACCCAGATTTACATGTCTTAGTCTTAGGTCATAACTCAGAGACTGTTGCAAAATCAATTTCTGAAATTCCTAATGTTAAAAAAGTAATTCATGTGGATAACGAAATTTATAATAATTATATTGCTGAAAATTTTACTTCTGCTGTAGTTAAACATGCTGAGAATTATTCACATATAGTTTGCTCAGCAAATACTTTTGGTAAAAACCTAATGCCAAGAATAGCAGCTTTATTGGATATTTCTCAAGTGAGCGATATAATAAAAGTTATATCTGCTGATACATTTTTAAGACCTATTTATGCAGGAAATGCTTTTGCAACAGTCAAAAGCAATGATGCAAAGAAATGTATTACAATACGACCAACATCATTTGAACCCGCAGAAACATCCGGAGGTTCTGCTGAAATAGTTAAAGGAGATGCTGGAGAACAATCAAATCATACAAAATTCATTAAAAAGGAAGAAATTAAATCTGATAGACCAGAGCTAGGTACTGCACGAATAGTTATTTCTGGTGGAAGAGGGATGCAGAGTGGAGAAAATTTTAAATTAATACAAGATGTTGCTGATAAATTAAACGCAGCAATAGGTGCCTCAAGAGCTGCTGTGGATGCAGGATATATAACAAATGATCATCAAGTTGGTCAAACAGGGAAAGTAGTAGTTCCAGATTTATATATTGCGGTAGGAATATCTGGCGCTATTCAACACTTAGCGGGAATGAAAGAGAGCAAGATAATTGTCGCAATAAATAAGGATGGAGAGGCTCCAATTT
>CACFTE010000028.1 GCA_902569105.1 uncultured Pelagibacteraceae bacterium
AGAGTTTTTTACAATTGGTACAGGTGGACCTACTGGAGTTTATTTCCAGACTGGAAACGCGATATGCAAAATGCTTCACAAATATGCAACAAGTTCAGAGCATGGAAGAAGCAAAGCTAATTCGGATAAAGCATACAGATGTACTGCGCCTTCAACAGGAGGATCTAATTATAATATTGGTCAAATTAAAGAAGGTGAATTTCAATTTGGTGTTGCTCAATCTGACTGGCAGTATCATGCATACAATGGTTCAAGTAAATGGGAAGGAAAACAATACAGCAATCTAAGAGCTGTGTTTTCTGTTCACAACGAGCCATTTCAAATTTGGGCTAGAAAAAAAGCTAAAGTTAAAGATTTTGCTGGCTTAGAAGGAAAAGTAGTTAACATTGGTAACCCTGGTTCTGGTCAAAGAGGAACTATGGAAGAGTTAATGAAAGCTAAAGGTGTTAGCAATAGTTTCTTTAAATCGGTAACTGAATTAACTTCATCAGAGCAAGTTAAAGCACTTTGTGATGGTAAAATTGATGCCTTTGGTTATTCTGTTGGTTTTCCAAACGGAGCAATGGAGCAAGCTGCAACATGTGGAGCTAAAGCATTACCAATCAATTTAACAGGATCGGAAGTTCAAGGATTAATAAGCGGAGCTGACTATTATGCTCAAGCAATTATTCCAAAAGGAACTTACACAGGTCAGAAAAAAGACGTTACTACTTTTGGTGTTAAAGCTACTGTAGTTACAAGTGCTGACGTTTCTGAAGAACTTGTATACCTAGTTACAAAAGCTGTTTTCGAAAACTTTGATGATTTTAGAAAACAACATCCTGCTTTTGCACCTTTGAAAAAGGAAAATATGATAGCTGACGGATTATCAGCTCCATTACATCCTGGTGCTCTAAAATACTATAAAGAAGCTGGATTAATGTAATTATTATCCATATTAAATTAAAAGGCCCGATTTTTATTGGGCCTTTTTTTTAGGATGGTATAAAATTCCATAATGAGTGAATCATTAGATAATATCAAAACCAAAATTCAAGAAGATATTTCTCCAACAAAAAGGTTGTCTGGTTTTCATTTAAAAATAGTTGGATATATAGCAATTATCTGGTCACTGTTTCAATTATGGTACGCCTCACCATTTCCTTTTATGTTGGATTTTGGAATGTTTAAAGGGTTGCCTGCAAGAGCAATTCATTTAGGGTTTGCTCTTTTGTTAGCTTTTTTAATATTTCCAATTAAGAAAAATAAAAATATTTCTGTAATTGATATTTTTATTTCTATCGTAGCTTTATTTTGTTGTCTTTATATATATTTTTTCTACGACCAATTAGTTGATAGAGGTGGAGTTTTATTAACAATTCAAATGTTAGGATTTGAATTTCCATTAGAGTTAGTTATTGGCTCAATAGGTATATTCCTATTGTTAGAAGCTACAAGACGAGTAATTGGAAAACCGTTAGTTATTATTGCTGTTTGTTTTTTATTATTTTCTTATTTTGGAAAATATGCGCCAGAAATCATATCTCATGGTGGACTGTCTTTGAAAAGACTAGTTGGTTTTCAGTGGTTTGATCAAGAGGCTATATTTGGTATTCCAATAGGTGTTTCGGTTGATTTCATATTTTTATTTGTGTTATTTGGGGCTTTTCTTGAAACAGCTGGTGGTGGAAAGTATTTTCTAGATTTAGCATTTGCTTTAGTTGGAAAGTCTAGAGGTGGTCCAGCGAAAGCTGCAATCTTAGGTTCGGGTATGACTGGAATGATATCTGGGTCCTCTGTTGCAAATACAGTTACAACTGGAACTTTTACAATTCCAATAATGAAACAAACTGGTTTTTCAAAAGAGAAAGCTGGAGCAATTGAAGTTTCATCTTCTGTTAATGGACAAATAATGCCGCCAGTTATGGGAGCTGCAGCATTTGTAATGGCAAGTTTTATTGGTGTAACTTATTTTGAAATTGTAAAACATGCTTTTTTACCTGCTATAATTTCATATATTGCACTCTTTTATATATCTCATTTAGAGGCTTTAAAATTAGGACTTAAGGGACTTGAGGAAACAGATTTACCAAAATTAAAAGAAACTTTTATTTCTGGATTACACTTTCTAATCCCAATTTTTATTTTAATTTATTTATTGGTTTATATGAGACTAACTGCTTCCTACTCAATATTTTATGCTACAATTGCATTAGTTCTAGTTAACTTTATAAACAAGTTAGTAAAAGCACCAAAAGAAACTTCATTTATCTCTAATTTAAAAGATTGGGCTAAAGAAACAGTAATTGGATTAGAGAAAGGTGCAATTAATATGATTGCTGTTGGTGTTGCAATTGCAACAGCCGGAGTAATTGTTGGTGCCGTAGGGTCCACAGGATTAAGTACCAATTTAATTTTAGTAATTGAATCTATTGCTGGAGACAACGTAATAATTTTAATCGCCTTAACAATTTTATTATGCTTGCTTTTAGGAATGGGTCTTCCAACAACAGCAAACTATGTGGTTGTTGCATCATTAATGTCAATGGTGCTAGTAGATGTTGGTAATGCATCAGGTTATATATTTCCTATAATTGCAGTTCACTTATTTGTATTTTACTTTGGATTAATGGCAGACGTTACGCCTCCAGTTGGATTAGCATCATATGCTGCAGCTGGAATTTCTGGGGGAGATCCGTTGAAAACAGGTATGCAGGCGATATGGTACAGTTTAAGAACTGGTGTTTTGCCAATCGTATTTTTGTTCAATCATGAATTACTCTTAATTGGAGTTGAAAATTTTTGGCATGCTATATTAGTAATCGTAACGTCTTTAATTGGAATTCTAGTATTTTCTGCAGCCACACAAGCATGGTTTATAAATAAATTAAGATGGTTTGAAATAATAATTTTTTTAATTATTTCTCTATCTTTTTTATCACCCGAGTATGTTTTAAATAAATTTTATCCAAAGTTTAATTATTTAGAGCTTGAGCAGGCCCAAAATCATATCTTTGAGCCTAATAAGGAAGTTCACATAAAAATTACGAGACAAACTG
>CACFTE010000029.1 GCA_902569105.1 uncultured Pelagibacteraceae bacterium
CTGGAAAAGAGATAACTATTTAAGAGCAATTGTATCAATTATTGGAAGAGATGAACCTCCAAAAACTATAGCTATAGAAAATGATCATGTAACTTTAGATTTTAAAGAAAAATTAAATTCTATTTTTTCTAATTCAATTTTTAAAAATGTTGCAAATCATCTAATGAAATTAAGAATGATTAAATCTGATGAAGAAATAGAAATTATTAAAAATGGAGCAAGAATTGCAGATTTAGGAGCAGAAGAAATTGTAAAACATATAAAACCAGGACAAACAGAAATTGAAATAGCTATTGCTGGAAGAGATACAATGGAGCGAGAAATTGCCAAAACCTATCCAAATGCAGAGTACATGGACACGTGGGTATGGTTTCAATCAGGAATTAATACAGATGGTGCGCATAATCCCAAAACAAATAGAGCTTTGAAAAAAGGAGATATATTGTCATTAAATACTTTTCCGATGATATCAGGTTATTATACCGCTTTGGAGAGAACATTGTTTGTTGAAGAAATAGACGACGACTCTCTTAAAGCTTGGGAGGCAAATGTTAGAGTTCATAAAAGAGGATTAGAATTAATCAAACCTGGCGTTAAGTGTTCAGAAATTTGTGAAGAATTAAATGATTTATTTGCTCAACTCGGATATCTTCAATATAGAACCTTTGGTTATGGTCACTCATTTGGAATGCTTTCCCATTTTTATGGAAGAGAGGCAGGGTTAGAACTTAGAGAGGATATTGATACTGTTCTTGAGAAAAATATGGTTATATCTATGGAACCAATGATAATGATACCAGAAGGAAAGCCAGGTGCTGGCGGCTATCGAGAGCATGATATCTTAGTAGTCACTGAAAATAGTGCTGAGAATATTACAAAATTCCCGTTTGGACCTGAAAAAAATATAATTAAAAATTAGATGTCAGAAAAAGTAAAAGTTAATAGTTGGAATGAGTGGGATCCTTTAAAACATGTAATTGTTGGAAGGGCAGATGGAACTTGTATTCCTGCACCTGAACCAGCATTAGATGCAAAAGTTCCAGAGGACTCCGACATGAGAGGTCAGTATGGACCAAGAACTAAAGATACTGTTGATAAAGCAAATGAACTTTTAGATAATTTTTCATCTATGTTAGAAAAACGTGGAATAAGAGTTGATCGACCAACACCAATTAATTTTAATCAACCAACCTCAACCCCAGACTGGAAAGCAGAAACAATGTTTGGCTGTATGCCCCCAAGAGATGTTCTTTTGACAGTAGGAAATGAAATTTTAGAAGCGACAATGAGTTATAGGTGTAGATGGTTTGAATATCTGTGTTATCGACCTTTATTAAAAAAATATTATAACGAAGACCCTAATATGAGACATGAGGCTGCTCCAAAACCAAGATTAACTGATACTGATTACAGAAAAGATTATCTTTCAGATAAAATTGGGGTTCAAAAAAGATTGGAATGGACAGAAAATAAATTTTTTGTAACAACAGAAGAGGAACCTTTGTTTGATGCAGCTGATATTCTAAGATTTGGTAAAGATTTAGTAGTTCAACACGGCTTTACTACAAATTTAAAAGGAATTGATTGGATAAAAAGACATTATAAGGATCATAGAGTTCATGCAGTTAATTTTCCAGGAGATCCATATCCTATACATATTGATGCAACTTTCACACCTATTAAAGAGGGTTTAATAATAAATAATCCTCAAAGAAGATTGCCAAAAGAACAAAGAAAACTATTTGAGGATAATGGATGGGAAATACTAGATTCTGCCCAACCTGCTCATAATACACCTCCACCCTTATGTTACTCATCTGTATGGCTATCAATGAATGTCTTAGTTTTAGATCCAAAGACAGTTTGTGTAGAAAAAAGCGAAGTTTATCAGTCTGAGCAATTAGATAAATTAGGAATGGAAGTTGTTCCTGTAGAACTTAGAGATGCTTATGCTTTTGGAGGAGGGCTCCATTGTTGTACAGCAGATGTATATAGACAAGGGGATTTAAAAGATTATTTTCCTAAACAATAAATCAACTTGGATTTTTTTTTAAAAATTCGATATATTTAACAACATCATCAAATTTTTCATCAGGTATATCCTTATAACTTGCATTAAACTTTCCCTTTACGCAAATTGCAACATGAGCATATGGATTTCTACCTTTAGGATGGTTAGGGTGATCAGGTAATTGTCCTAATAAGTAATCACCAGCTTCCTGAATTATTTTCCAAAGTTTACTTGAATTTTCCTTTTTCAAATTTTAATGTTCAGAGGTTTTATCAACATCGAGATTTGCTAATTTAGAACTTAAATCTCTATTTATATCTTTTTCATTCTGACTTGGATTGAGTTCCTTTAATTCTCTTTGTCTCAATCTTTCTTCTTTTAATATTTCTAGCTGTTCCTTCATCTTTTGTTCTCTATCAAATTTCTCTTCCCATTCTTTTAATTTCATATTTTCAATTTTTTTCTTTTCTTCTTCCTGAATCATAATTTCTTTAAAAAATTTTTCTTTTTTTCTCTTTTCCTTTAACTCTTTTCTATTCTGATCTTCTTCTCTTGCCTTTAAGTCAATATCTTTTCTAAATTGTTCTTCACCTTTTAGCTTTAATTCCTTTTCTTTTAATCTTAAATCTTTAT
>CACFTE010000030.1 GCA_902569105.1 uncultured Pelagibacteraceae bacterium
TGAAGCCAGAAATTGCCTCAAAATAACTATCAACAAATGATAAATAATTTAGCCCGAAGTAATAAGGAATTGAAATAATTAAAGGTAAAATCAGGTAACCTAATGCTACGGCAATTATTTTTTCATAAAGTGATATTTTTTTATACTCATTTTTTTTTAAAAACAATAAAGATGAAAACAATAAAGAGGCAATTATTGTATAAGAATAAACTTCAATGTTATATAAAATTTCAAAGTAGTAAGAATAAATTATATTAAAAAAAGATAGTAGAGAAAGTATTATACAAAATGACCCAATATAAATGAAGCTTAATTTAAACATTTAAAAATATTATATTGCGCTAATTCTGAAAATATTTTCAACAAGTGGAATTTGATCTTTTTTAGCAATAAAAACTAAAATATCATTTTTTTTGAATATATAATTTGATCTTGGTATAATAACTTCTTTATCTCTTAATACTGCACCAATTTTTATTTCTTCAGGCAAATCTGCATTCTTAAGCTCTTTATTAATTAGATCAGAGGTTTCAATTACTTCTGCTTCTATAAATTCATACTCACCGTTTAAAATAGAATATGCAGATTCTATTGTACCTTTGTGAACATGTTTTAAAATACTAGATACAGTATTCATTCTTGGATCTATCAAATCGTCAATATTTAAAGAAGATTGAAGAAGACTATAATTTGGTTTTGTTGTTAAAACCATCGTTCTTTTATTTTGTGAAAATTTTTCAACCAATACACCTACCATTAAATTATCCTCATCATCATTTGTTAAAGCAATAACAGTTTCGGTTTCATCTAAATTTGCTTCTTTTAAAACCTCTTCATCTAAACCATTTCCATTAATGACTATAGTATTACTAAGTTCGGTAGCTAAAAATTCTGCTCGTTCTTTATTTTTTTCAATAATTTTCAATCTTGTATCGTTCGGGGAAGATTCAATATACTTAGCTAAATTATATCCAATATTACCTCCACCAATTAAAAGTATTTTTTTTGAAATTGGATCATTGTGCCCAAATGCTTCGAGTGTTTCCTGTATTTGAGATGCATTAATAGCAACATAAGATTTATCATTTTTTTTCATTACGTCATTTTTCTTTAGAAAAACAAATTTATCATCTCTTACAACTCCTAAAATATTTGCATTTAACTTAGGAAATTTCTTTGTTAAATCATTAAGTTTTATATTATAAATTGGACATCTCTCATCTACGGGAATTTCCAAAAGACGAATGTTATTTTTAGCGAAAGGCACGTTATCGCTAGCTCCCGGGGATTCTAATTTTCTATGAATTGATTTTGCTATTTCAATTTCTGGTGAAATTACAAAATCAATAGGTAAGTTATCTTTATTAAATAATTGTGAAAACTTGGGATCTAAATATTCCTGAGCGCGAATTCTGGCTATTTTTTTTGGGGTTTTAAATAATGAGTATGCAATTTGACAAATGAGCATGTTTATTTCATCATTTCTAGTAACTGCAATTATCATATTAGCCTCAGATATATTTGCTTTTTCAAGAATTGCGGGTGATGTAGCTTTACCAACAATAGCTTTTACATCTAAAGTTTCATTTATTTTTTGAATATCTTCGCTTGATTGATCTATTACGGTAATTGAATGATTTTGCTCACTTAGCAATTTTGCAATGGTAAAACCAACTCTACCTGCGCCACAAATTATAATATTCATTTAATTAAATTCTTTTATTCCTAAAAGCTTAAGTTTTCTATGCAAAGCCGATCTTTCCATACCAACAAATTTTGCAGTTTTAGAGATATTTCCACTAAATTTCCTAAGTTGAGATGACAAATATTCTTTTTCAAAATTCTCTCTAGCTTCCCTTAAAGTAAATGATAAATTTTCAGATATATTAAATTCATGAGAAGACGTTTTAGTCAATGACTCTTTAATTATTTCATTAATTCTATCCTGATTTTGACCAGGTGATAATATGATTATCCTTTCAACTAAATTTCTTAACTCTCTTACATTTCCAGGCCACTCATAATTTAAAAGAAAATTATAATCTTTTATTTGTATTGTTTTTATATTGTAAATTTCAGAAAGTTTTTCCATAAAATATTCAACTAATAATGGAATGTCGCTTACACGTTTATTTAATGGCTCAAGTTTGATGTTAAACACGTTTAATCTGTGAAATAGATCTTCTCTAAAGTTACCAATTTGTATTTCATTTGATAGGTCTTTATTTGTTGAACAAATTATTCTTACATCAACATTTATATCATGATGACCATTAATTCTTCTAAATTTTTGATCAGTTAAAACTCTTAGTATTTTAGATTGTGTTTCGAGAGGTATTTCTGTTACTTCATCAATTAATAGTATACCACCGGATGCTTTTTCTAATGCACCATAAAGTATCGACCCATCAGTATACTCTTCACCAAATAGCTCTTTTTCATATTTTTCCGAGTTAAGTAAGGCACCATTTATAATTATAAATGGCTTATTTTTTCGGTTTGAAATTAAATGAATTTTTCTTGCAACTAATTCTTTACCAC
>CACFTE010000031.1 GCA_902569105.1 uncultured Pelagibacteraceae bacterium
AAAAAAAAATTTAAAAACAAATGGAACAATTGATTTCATTAATGGCACTAAAACATATTTAACTAACAGTATTCATAACCATATACCTAAAACTGGAGATATGATAATCTTTCCAAATAATTTAATGCATACCGCATACCCATTTAATGTGAATGGTGAAAGAAGATCTTTTTCTTTCAATATTGACTTAGATATTAAAACAAAAAAAATTTTAAATGGCTGATAAACAAAAAAATGTATTAGGTGAAGACCTTGAAGAATGCTCTATGAACCCACTTACAGGATGGTATAGGGATGGTTGCTGTAATACAGATAATAATGACAACGGTGTTCATACAGTATGTGCTAAAGTAAATACAGATTTTTTAGAATGGCTTAAAGAAGCAGGCAATGATTTAATTACACCTCACCCAAACTTCGGATTTCCTGGATTAAAAGATGGAGATAGTTGGTGCGTGTGTGCTGGTTGGTATGCTAAAGCAGTTGAGGCTGGTAAAGGTTGTCCAATTTATTTAAAAAAAACTCATGAGAAAACATTAAAGCTAATTCCAATAGAAATTTTAAAAAAACACGCAATAGATTTATCTTAATCTACATATTTCCATATTTAGGACCGCCCCCACCTTCAGGCGTAACCCAAGTAATATTTTGGGAAGGTTCTTTAATATCACATGTTTTGCAATGAATGCAATTTTGAGAGTTAATTACAAATTTTGGTAAATCATTTTCATATTGAATTTCATAAACTCCTGCGGGACAATATCTTTGGGCAGGTTCATCATATTTATCTAAGGTATATTTTATAGGAAGTTCAGGATCTTTTAATTTTAAATGTACTGGCTGATTGTCAGTGTGATTGGTCCCTGTCAAATACACAGAACTTGTTTTATCAAATGTTATAATATTGTCTGGTTTTGGATAATCAATTTTAGGCATTTTATCTGCCATTTTTAAAGTTTCGTGGTCAGCATGCTTATGTCTTAATGTAAATGGAAGTTTTCCTCTAAATAAAATTTGGTCAATGCCAGTAAATATAATTCCTAATATTAAACCCCAACTAAAACTTGGCTTAACGTTTCTAGCCTCGTAGAGTTCTTTATATACCCAAGAATTATTAAATTTTTCTTCATAAACAGAGAGGTTTTTACTCTCTTTAATGTGATCAATTATCGCTTCAGCTGCAATCATTCCACTTTTCATAGCAGTGTGAGAACCTTTAATTTTAGGCATGTTTAAAGTTCCAGCATCACAGCCAATAAGCAATGCGCCGGGCATATACATTTTAGGTAAACTTTGAAGACCACCCTCAATAAGGGCTCTCGCACCATAGGATATTCTTTTTCCTCCCTCTAACATTTTTTTAATTGCAGTATGAGTTTTAAATCTTTGAAATTCATCAAAAGGAGATAAATGAGGATTTTGATAATCTAATCCAATAACGTAACCAAGATATACTTGTTTATTTTGAGCATGATATACAAAGCTTCCACCATAAGTATTTTTATCTAATGGCCAACCTGCGGTATGCATTACTAAGCCTTCTTCATGATTTTTTTCATTTACTTCCCAAATTTCTTTGAAACCAATTCCATATTGTTGTGGATCTTTTCCTTTGCTTAGATCAAATTTTTTTATTAACTCTTTACCTAAATGACCTCTGCAACCTTCTGCAAAAACTGTCACCTTCGCATGAAGTTCCATCCCAGGTTCAAAGCTGTCTTTTTTATTTCCCTCTTTATCTAAACCCATATCTTGAGTTGCAACTCCTTTTACAGATCCATCATCATTATATAAAATCTCACTAGCAGGAAACCCTGGAAATATTTCTACACCTAATGCTTCAGCCTGTTCTGCAAGCCATCTACATAAATTTGCAAGACTAATAATATAATTTTTATGATTTTGTTGAACTTTAGGTAATAACCAAGTAGGCCAACTCAAAGATTTTTCTTTTCCTAAAAAAAGAAATTTTTCTTTGCTTACTTTAGTTTGAATTGGTGCTTTTAATTCTTTCCAATTTGGGAATAATTCATCTAAGGCTCTAGTTTCAAAAACATTACCTGATAAGATGTGTGCACCAATTTCAGATGCTTTTTCTAACAAGCAGACATTAATATCTGGATTTA
>CACFTE010000032.1 GCA_902569105.1 uncultured Pelagibacteraceae bacterium
TCATTTTCTTTTGGATGAGCTTTTGCCCATGTTGCAAGAACAGACTTAGTTAAAGCCATATCTCTATATTCACAAGCACAAGAAGGTTTGTAAGCGTCTGGACCATTAGCCTTGATGTCTTCAACAACCACAGACATATCATCCCAACATTTTTGATTAAATTTAGGCTCTGTTAATCTTACTAGATCAACTTTACCCATTAAACCAGTTGGTGCCCAGTAGTATGTAAAGATTGGTTTTTTCTTTGCAAATGCACCTGCTATTGCAGCATCTAATGCACCACCTGAACCTGGGTCAAAGTTAGTATAGTATTTATCTAGACCATACTCTTTTTGTTTTACCAAGTTAACAGTGTAGCAAGTCCAACCAGATATACAGCTAGTCATTCTTCCTTTTGAAGGATCTTCCGGATCTTTAAATAGCGCAGCTATTTTTGGATCTTTCATATCTTCTACAGACTTTAAATTGTATTTATCAGCAGTAGCTTTATCTACATAGAATGCTTGCTGAGAGTCTGGTGTATTTGTACCCATATGGATAATTGTACCCGCTTCTTCGTGAGGCTTATAATTACCAATAATATTGTCATACCAAACTTCAGTAATAACATCTAATTGACCGTCATAATGTGCGGCCATTATTGGAGTAGTACTTCCTTTTGTAACAGAAACTTCACATCCATATCCTTTTTCAAGAATAAATGTAGTTATCGCTGTATGAATGTTAGCACTAGACCAATCAAAGTCTCCTAATCTAGCTTTGCATTTTGCGTTTGCAGATGTTGTAAACACCGCAAGCATAGATGCTAAAACTGTTGTTAGGAGAATATTCTTAAGATTTCTCATATGTTCCCTCCATATAAAAGTTATATAACAAAGAGCATTAGACATTGATTTATAAAAAAGTTCAAGATAACCTTTTATAATTCAACTATTAATTGAATTGAAAATTTTATGAGTTTTATTAAGTATTAAACATATTTGTATGAGTGAAAATTTTTATATTAAGAATGTATCAAAGAATGGAACTTCTTTAGAGGTTGAATGGAATGATGGAATTAAAAGTCAATTTAATTACATGTGGTTAAGAGATAATTGTCCAACAGCTCACGATCCAGATTCAAGACATAGAATGTTTAGCATTTTAAATGTCTCTGAAAAATTAAGTGCAAAAAATTTAAATATAAATAAAGATGGTAAATTAGAAGTAGAATGGAGTGAAGGCAATCATACAAGTTACTATGATCCAAATTGGTTAAGAGAAAACTGTTATACTATAAAAAATAACAAGAAATATGTTTCTCCTTATGATTTATGGGATTGCTCACTTGAAAAAAATTTAGAGACAATAATTATAAATTATAATGAAATAATGGAAGCTAATGATGGTTTGATTAAATGGTTAGAACTTTTGCATCATAAAGGAATAGCAATAATTAAAAACGCACCAACAGAAGAAAAGTCTGCTTTACCGGTTCTAAATAAAATAAGCCATACTAGAGAAACTTTTTTTAAAACACCTTTTGAAGTAATAAATATTCCTAAACCAAATAATTCAGCATATACAGCGCACGCATTAAGAAACCATATGGATTTACCTTGGTTTGAAAATCCTCCAGGATATCAGTTTTTACATTGTTTAGTTAATTCTGCTAAAGGAGGAGACTCTTCAGCAGTAGATGCATTTGCGGTAGCAGATTATTTGAGAAAAAATGAAAAAGAAATTTTTGATATACTTGTGAATGTACCTCTGAAATTTAGAGATAAAGACTATACCCAAGAAGCGATAAGAAGCGTTTATGGTACAGCAATATCTTTAACAAAGGATGGAGATTATAATGATATTAGATACAGTATTGCAACACTTGATACTCTTGATTGTCACCCAGATATAATGGAAAAAGTATATAAAGCACACCACAGATTTGGAAATTTATTACACGACAGTAAATTTCAAATTAATTTTAGACTAGAGCCAGGTGATATTTTTTGCTTTAATAACAGAAGATTGCTCCACGGCAGAACAGAATTTGATCCAAATTCAGGTAATAGACAT